>NZ_JBVILR010000021.1:0-105327 GCF_055580265.1 Streptomyces sp. NPDC032091
CTGATCGCCTACGACCACTGACCAGGACTTCGGACTTACTCGTCTAGGGGGTGTCCGCAAAGTAGCGTCGTCCGCCCGCAGGGCGGGCCCCGCGGCGTCCGGTGCGGCGAGAGTGCGTGCCGGGCGTCGCGGGGCAGGCGGGACTTTGCGGACACCCCCTAGAAGCGGGCCCCTTGCGGGCTACTCCGGGGCCCGGCGGGTGCGGGTCCAGTCCAGGAGGGCGTCGGCGGGCCAGGTGTTGACCACGCGCTCCGGCGGGACCCCGCACTCCACGGCCCGTCCGCAGCCCAGGATCTGCCAGTCGAGCTGGCCCGGGGCGTGGGCGTCGGTGTCGATCGCGAAGAGGACCCCCGCCTCCACCGCCAGGCGCAGCAGCCGGCGGGGCGGGTCCAGGCGCTCGGGGCGGCTGTTGACCTCCACCGCCGTACCGGACTCCGCGCAGGCCGCGAACACGGCCTCCGCGTCGAACGTGGACTCCGGACGGGTCCGGCCGGTCACCAGCCGGCCCGTACAGTGCCCGAGGACGTCCATCAGCGGGTTGCGGACCGCCGCCAGCAGCCGCCGGGTCATCGCCGGCGACTCCATCCGCAGCTTGGAGTGCACGGACCCCACCACCACGTCGAGCCGCTCCAGCAGTTCCGGCTCCTGGTCGAGCGAGCCGTCGAGGAGGATGTCGCACTCGATCCCGGTGAGCAGCCGGAACGGCGCCCACCGCTGGTTCAGCTCCGCCACCACCTCCAGCTGCTCGCGCAGCCGCTGCGGCGTCAGGCCCCGGGCGACCGTCAGGCTCGGCGAATGGTCCGTCAGTACCGCCCACTCGTGCCCGAGCCCGGCGGCGGCCCGGCCCATCGCCTCGATCGGGCTCCCGCCGTCCGACCAGTCCGAGTGCAGGTGGCAGTCCCCGCGCAGGGCCGCGCGCAGCGCGACGGCGGCGGGGCCGGGCGGCGGCCCCGCGGGCAGCGCCGCCGCCTCGTCCTCCAGCGTCCGCAGGTACTGCGGGACCTCCCCGCGCAGCGCCTCCCGCACCACCTGGGCGGTCTTCGGCCCGATGCCCTTGACCGCCTCCAGCGTGCCGGCGGCGGCCCGCTCGGCCGCCTCCCCCTCACCCATGCGGGTCAGCGCCGAGGCGGCCGTACGGAAGGCGCGGACCCGGTACGTGGGGGCCTGCGCGCGCTCCAGCAGGAAGGCGATCCGGTCCAGCGCCGCCACGGGGTCCATGGGCGCACCTCCTCACGGAGTCAGTGTCCCCACTGACCCGCGCGGCGGCGAGCGCGCGGCGCCGCGCGGGCGGGTGCGCGATCATGGACCCCATGTCCGACCGATTCACCACCCGGATCCTCGACCTGACGACCGGCCGCGCCGAGACCGTCACCGACCTCACCCGCGCCTGCGAGCGCTTCCTCGCCGAGGAGGCGGCCGGCCGCGACGGGCTGCTCAACGTCTTCGTCCCGCACGCCACCGCGGGCATCGCCGTGATCGAGACGGGCGCCGGCAGCGACGACGACCTCCTGGAGGCGCTGCGCGCCCTGCTCCCGGCCGACGACCGCTGGCAGCACCGGCACGGCTCCCCGGGCCACGGCCGCGACCACGTCCTGCCCGCCTTCGTCCCCCCGCACGCCACCCTGCCGGTGGTCGGCGGCCGGCTCATGCTGGGGACCTGGCAGTCGGTCTGCCTGGTCGACACGAACAGGGACAACCCCGACCGGCAGGTGCGGCTGAGCTTCCTCGGCTGAGGAGGGCGGGCCGGGGAGTCAGGCCGTCGGGCCGGCTTCCGGGTCCGTGACCCGTTCGGTGAGGGTGAACAGCGCCCCGTCCGGGTCGCGCAGCATGACCGAGCGCTCCCTGCCGTCCGAGGTGACCACCGAGACGGTCCGGCCGCCGAGGTCCAGCGCCGCCTCGACGGCGGGGTCCAGCTCCGGGACGCGGAAGTGGACGTGCCAGCGCGGCCGGGTGTGCGGGGTGTAGGCGCCGACCTCCACGGGGCCGCTGTTCAGCCGGGCGACCGGTTCCCCGCCCTGCCGCAGGACGACCTGCTCCTCCTCGTAACCGACCTCGCAGCACCCGGCGCGGCCCGTGGCCCACTCCAGCACCTCCCCGTAGAACAGGGCCGCGTCGAAGGCGTTGCGGGTGCGCAGCTCCAGCCAGGCGGGTGCCGGGCCCAGCCCCACCCGCCAGCCCGCGGAGACCGGCCCCTGCCAGATGCCGAACACCGCCCCGTCGGGGTCGGCGACCAGGGCCGCCCGTCCGCCGCCGGGGAAGGACACCGGGCCCACCGCCACCGTGCCGACGCGCTCGCGGATCCGGGCCGCCGCCACGTCGACGTCGTCGACGGCGAAGTACGGGGTCCAGGCGACCGCCACGGCCAGGTCTCCGGCCAGCGCCCCGATCCCCGCGACCGGTACGCCGTCCAGCACGGCCACCGAGAAGGCCGACCCGAACCGGGCCGGACGGAAGGTCCAGCCGACGACCGCCCCGTAGAAACGCTGGGACCCCTCCAGGTCGCGGGCCATCAGACTGACCCAGCAGGGGGCCCCGAACACGTCCTTCGTCGAAATCTCCACGGACTAGGAGTAGCGCCCGGGCCCCCTCGGTGCGGCGCAGGCGCGCCAGCGGGTCATCACCACCAGTAGGCGGGGTACCTCGGGGCGGTGCGGCGGATGCGGGACCCGGCGTACCCGGTGAGCACCAGGAGCACGGTCGAGCCGAAGAGCAGCGGGACGAACCGCGCCGGCGCCGGGGCCTGGAGGACGGTGACGACGGCCGTGGCCACGGCGGGGGAGTGCGGGGTGCGGGCGAGGGTCAGCAGGGCCAGCGTGAGCCCGGCGGCCACGGCGGCGGCCCAGGCGGAACTGCCCGCGGCCGCCAGCACGGCGTAGCCGCAGGCAACCCCGATCAGGTGGCCGACGATCACCCCGCGCGGCTGGGCCAGGGGCAGGGTGGGGGCGCTGTGCACCAGCGCGGCGCTGGCGGCGAGCGGAGGTATCAGCACCGGCTCGTGGATCGCCGCGCCGATGGCGACGAGGGCCAGCAGCACCGTCGTGGCGGCGCTGACGCTGTGGAACGCCGCGAGGGCACTGGGCCGGGGCGGGGCACCGGGCGCGCCGACGGACGGGGAGACGGGCGCGGCGGGTGCGGCGGTGGGCGTACTGGTGGTGGCGGCAGGCATGCGGAGGCGGGGTTTCGGTGCGGGGCCGGGGACGCGGAGGGCGGGCGGCCGCACCCGTCGCGGTGGTCGACCGGAGGGCGGGGCCGCGCGGCCGGCGCGTGTGCGGCCGACGCAATCCGGACATGAGTGTATCGGCCACGCGTGCCCGGCCCGGCACCGGGGGGTAGGTGCAACCCCGGAGGGGCCGGCGCGGCGAGCCCCGGCCGGGCGCCGGACGGGCGGAGGACGGCGGCGGCACGCCGACGGCCAGGGAAGGAGCAGCCCGCATGACGACCCACCCCCGCCCCGACGGGGCCCCGGCGGACCTCGACGCGGTGATCGCCGAAGGCCCCGAGGACGCGACCGGAGCCCTGTGGCGGCTGACCGGGGCCGGGCGCGGCCTCGATTCCCGCCTGGTCCGGCTGCGTCCCGGCGCCGTCGCGGAGCACACCGAGCCCGCCCTCGACGTCCTGCTCGTGGTCCTGGCGGGCGGCGGCCGGCTCGACACCCCGGACGGCGCGCACCTCCTGCGGCCCCACGCGGCGTGCCGGCTCCCGCGCGGCAGCCGGCGCTCGCTGACCGCGGGGCCCGACGGCCTCGTGTACCTGACGGTGCACACCCGCCGCCCGGGCCTGGGCACCGCCCCGGCCCCCACCCCCGCCCCGGCCCGCGTCGCCGCCGAGGGCGGTGAGCCGGCCTGCCTCCTGCACCGGGTCTGCCCCGACTGCGGCCGCCTGGCCACCGAGGCCGCTGCCGCCTACTGCTCCCGCTGCGGCTCGGAGCTCCCCGAGTAGGCCGCCGTCCCGTCCCGTCCCGCCGGTCGGCGGGACGGGACGGGACGGGCGGCAGGGGTGCGGCGGGTCAGAAGCCGCAGTTCGTGACCCACTTGTGGGAGGAGATGCGGTCGTTCCACTCCCACGGGATGTTCCCCGCGGAGCCGTTCGGGGCACAGGTGGAGGCGCCGCCGTAGTTGATGTCCTCGTAGACGCGGACGTCGCCCAGCGCGCCCGAGTAGCCGTTGTTCCACCAGGACGAGGCCCGGTCGTTCATGTTGTAGCTGTTCCCGGCGCCACAGGTGCGCCAGTCCGGGTCGTTGCCGCTCCAGCCGCAGCGCGGGCCGCCCTGGTTGGTGTCCGCCCAGACCCAGTAGTTGCCGTCGGCGGCCACGCCGGCCGGGTCCGCCGGGGCGGCGGTGGCGGGCAGGGCGCCGGGGAAGGCCAGCAGCGGCAGCGCGAGCGCGCAGGCCAGCATCGTCGTACGGAACTTATCCACGGGAACCTCCGGAAGGTGTCGGTCGGTCGTACTGGGACACGACGCGCTCCGCGAGCGGGAGCGCGGCGTTCTGGAGCCGGTGGCCGAGGTCGATGTCCGCGCGGTGGCGCGCGCGGACCTCCTCCCCGTAGTCCCGGTCCAGGGCTCGGGAGACCCGGCCCAGCGGGGTGCTGGTCGCGCAGGTCGCTTCGGTGACGGCGAGGGCGGTCTCGGCCGCGTCGGCCCGGTCGGGCGCCTGCCCCTCGCCGAGGGCGGCCGCCGCCTGCCGGGACTCGGCGGGGGAGGCGTACGGCCGGCCCGCCTCCTTCATGCAGGCGGCCCACCGGCCGACCGCCTCCGCGTAGCGGGCGTCGCGGCGCACGCGCTCCTCCTGGACGGGGCGCAGGTTCATCGTGACGACCTTGACGCGGAACCAGGAAGCCAGATCCCCATAGAGGGTGCGCTGCGCCCCGGCGATGCACCCGTCGGTGCTGGCGGTGAGGGTCATGCCGGTGGGGGCGGTGGCCGACAGGCCCGTCGGGGAGGCGCCCATCAGCGCGCTGCGGGCGGCCGCGCGCTGAGGGGCCGCCAGCCCGTGGAACCAGCGCTGGTTGGGATCGGCCGCCCGGGCCGCGGCCGCGGCCCGCTCCGCCCGGCCGCCGTAGCCGTGGGCACGGGCCCACGCCACGTCGTCCAGCCCGTACGGGAAGGACCGCTCGGCCCCCTCCTCCCGCACGGGCTCGGTCACGGCGTACGCGAAGCCCCGCGCGGACATGCAGCGGCTGATCAGGATCTGCTCGGCCCGGGCCAGGACGCGGGACTGGCCGGCGGTCGGCTCCGCGACCTCGCCGGCGGTCGGCTCCGCCGCCGGGGCCACGGCGCGCTCCCGCTCCGGCGTGCCGCCCGTGCCGCAGCCGGCCGCCGCCAGGACCAGCGCCGCCGCCAGGGCGGCCGCCGCCGGGACCGTTCGTCCTCGCCTCATCCGTCCGGACCTCCTTCGACCGTGTGTGCGCCGCGCCCCCCCGCCCGCGGCCCGCCGTCCGGACACAGGTGTAGCCGCCGGACGTTGTTCGCCGTCGGCGCCCTGGAACTGAACAAACAATTGCTGAACAATCCACCCCGGCAGGTCGAAAACGGGCCCGGGGGAAAGGGACGCCGCATGGCACGCAAGGAACGTCCGCTGGAAGGCGAGGACGGACCCCTGCTGGCATTCGCCACCGCCCTGCGCCGGCTGCGCCACGAGGCCGGCTCACCCCCGTACCGCGACATGTCCGCCCGTGCCCACTACTCCGTCGCGACCCTCTCGGGCGCCGCCGCCGGGCGGCGGCTGCCCAGCCTGGACGTGACCCTCTCCTACGTCCGCGCCTGCGGCGGGGACCCGGGGGAGTGGGAGCGCCGCTGGCACGCCGCGGCGGCGGAACTCGCCGGCGCCGGCGCCGGATCCGGGCCCCCGGAGGGCGGCCCGCCCGGGGCGGGGGCCGCGCAGGGGCTCCCGTACGTCGGCCTCGCACCCTTCCGCACCGAGGACGCCGGCCTCTTCTTCGGCCGCGAACGGCTCGTCGAGGACCTCTTCACCGCCCTGACCCGGCACCGGGTGGTCGCCCTCGTCGGCGCCTCCGGGGCCGGCAAGTCCTCCCTCCTGCACGCCGGACTGCTGCCCCGGCTGCGCGCCGACACCCGGCCCCCCTCCGTCACCGTCCTCACCCCCGGCCCGCACCCCCTGGACCGGGCCCGCGCCGCCCTCGCCGAGGACGCCGGCACCGGCGCCGTGACGGCGGCCGAACGGGTGCTGGTCGTCGACCAGTTCGAGGAGGTCTTCACCGTCTGCGCCGACCCCGGCGAACGCTCCCGCTTCGTCACCGAGCTGGTGGGCGCCGCCCGGCGCCCCGGCTCCGGCCACCGGGTGGTCCTCGGCGTGCGCGCCGACTTCTACGCCCACTGCACCCGCCATCCCGAACTCGTCGACGTGCTCCGCGAGGCCCAGGTCGTCGTCGGCCCGATGAGCGCCGCCGAACTGCGCCGGGCCGTCGTGGAACCCGCCCGCCGGGCCGGGCTCACCGTCGAGGGCGGCCTCCAGGCCACCCTCGTCGCCCACGCGCACGGCCAGGTCGGCGTCCTGCCCCTGCTCTCGCACTCCCTGCTGGAGACCTGGCGCCGGCGCCGGGGCGCCGCCCTCACCCTCGACGGGTTCCACGCCGCCGGCGGCTTCGAGGGCGCCCTCGCCCAGTCCGCCGAAGCCCTGTACGACTCCCTCTCGGCGCCCCAGCAGCGCCTCGCCCGACAGGTGTTCGTCCACCTCATCGCCCTCGGGGAGGGCACCGAGGACACCAAACGGCCCGTCGCCCGCGAGGAACTCGGCCAGGACGCCGACACCCGCACCGTCCTCGCCCGGGCGGCCGCCCTGCGGCTGCTCACCCTCGACCACGGGGCCGTCGAACTCACCCACGAGGCCCTCATCCGGGCCTGGCCCCGGCTGCGCGGCTGGCTCGGCGACGACCGCGAGCGGCTGCGCCGCCACCGGCAGCTCGCCGAGGCCGCCCGCGCCTGGGAGGCGGTGGGGCGCGACCCCGGGGCCCTGCTGCGCGGGGCCCCGCTCGCCCTGGCCCGCGAGCTCACCGCCGGCGCCGGCGACGTCCCCGTCCTCACCGCCGGGGAAGCGCGGTTCCTGGCCGCCTGCACCGCGGCCGAGACCGCCGCCGGGGACGCCGCCCGCCGCCGCACCCGCCGGCTGCGCCTGCTGGTCGGCGCGCTCGCCGCCCTCGTCGTGGTGGCCGCCGTCGCCACCGGCAGCGCGGTGCGCGCCGAGGACGAGGTCACCCGGCAGCGCAACGACGCGGTCGCCCTGAACCTCGCCGAGACCTCCGCGGACGTGGCCGCCGCCGAGCCCGGCCTGGCCGTGCAGCTGGGCCTGACGGCCTACCGGCTCTCGCCCACCGCCCGGACCCGCGACGGCCTGCTGTCCGCGCTGATGACCTCGCTCCCCGCGCACGACAAGGAGGTCGTCGCGGTCGCCTACCGCCCCGACGGCGGCCAGCTCGCCACCGCGAGCGGAGACCGCACCGCCCGGCTGTGGCGGCCCCGGGGGACCGGCCGCCCCACCCCGGTGGCCACCCTCACCGGGCACGGCGCCCCCCTGCGCGCCCTGGCCTACCGGCCGGACGGCCGCACCCTGGCCACCGCCGCGGCCGACGGCGGGGTCCGGCTGTGGGACGTCTCCGACCCGGCCCGGGCGGCCGTCGCGGCCGAACTGCCCGCGCGGGAGACGGACGTCCGCGCCCTCGCCTTCAGCCCCGACGGCCGCACCCTCGCCACCGCCGGATCGTCCGGCGGCGTCCACCTGTGGGACGTCACCCCCGACACCGACGCCCCGGCCCTGCGGGTCGTCGACGCCGGGGTGGTCCCCGGGCACCGGGACACCGTCCGCGCGGTGGCCTTCAGCCCCGACGGGCGGGTCCTCGCCACCGGCGGGGAGGACGCCACCGTCCGGCTGACCGATGTGAGCGACCGCGCCCGCCCGGCCCCGCTCGCGGTGCTGGGGGGTCACGACCCCGCCGCGTTCTCCGTCGCCTTCGCCCCCGACGGCCGCACCCTCGCCACCGCCTCCGGCGGCCGCACCCCCGTCCGGCTGTGGGACCTGGCCGATCCGCGCCGGCCCGCGCCGCTCGCGACCCTGACCGGGCACACCGACGTCGTCGGCGCGGTGGCCTTCAGCCCGGACGGCCGCTCCCTGGCCAGCGCGAGCGACGACCGCACCGTCCGGCTGTGGGACGTGGCCCGCGGCGCCCGCCCCGCCCCGCTCGCCACCCTGGCCGGGCACGTCACCGCCGTCGGCTCCGTGGCCTTCAGCCCCGACGGCGCGGTGCTGGCCTCCGGGGGCTACGACACCACCCTCCGGCTGGCGGACACCGGCCTCGACCGGGCCCTCGCGGGAGCCTGCGCGCACACCGGCCCGCGGATCACCCGCGCGCAGTGGGCCTCGTACCTGCCCTACCTGGACTACGCGCCGCCCTGCAGCGGCCTCGAACGCACCCCCGGCCCCGCACCCACCCCCTGATGTCGCGACTCCCTTTTTGAAAGGCAGGCCCCCATGGCGAGCTCCCGTTCCCAGGTACCCGTCATCGATCTCGCGCCGTGGCGCTCCGGCGGCCCCGCGGAACGCGCCCGGATCGCCGGCCGGGTCGACGAGGCCCTCCAGGCGGCCGGGTTCCTGCTGGTCACCGGCCACGGGGTGGACCCGTCCCTGCCGGCCCGGATCCGGGAGGCGGCCCGCTCCTTCTTCCGGCTGCCGCCCGAGGCCAAACAGCCGTACGCGGTCGGCGTCGGCGGACGCGGCTGGCTCGGCCCCGGCGCCGAGGCGAACGCCTACGCCGAGGGGACACCCTCGCCGCCGGACCTCAAGGAGTCCTGGTCCTTCGCGGCCGACGAGCCCACCGGCGTGCCCTCGGTGGACGCCGAATGGTTCCGGCCGAACGCCTGGCCCGCCGAAGTACCGGGCCTGCGGGAGCCGGTGACCGCGTACCTGGGGGCGATGCGGGCCCTCTCCGACGAGCTGCTGGAGCTGCTCGCGGTGGCCCTGACCCTGTCCGAGGACCACTTCACCCGCCACACCGGCCACCCCACCTGGGGGTTCAACCTCAACTGGTACCCGGGCGCCGAGCGCGTGGGGGAGCCCCTGCCCGGACAGTTCCGCATCGGGCCGCACACCGACTTCGGTACGGTCACCGTCCTGGACCGCGAGCCGGGCGCGGGCGGCCTCCAGATCCACACCGACGCCGACGGCTGGCAGGACGCCCCCTGGGATCCGGCCGCGCTCACCGTCAACATCGGCGACCTGCTGGCCCGCTGGACCGGTGACCGCTGGCGGGCCGGCCGCCACCGGGTCCTGCCGCCGCCCGCGCACGCCCCGGCGGAGGAGCTCGTGTCGCTGGTCTACTTCTACGAGTGCGACGCCCACACCCGCGTCGAGCCGCTGCCCGCCCCGGTCGGCCGGGTGGCGCACGACCCGGTGGACTCGCACGCCTACCTGCGCGCGAAGCTGGACCAGATCACCGTCGCCTGACCCCGCCCACCGGTCCCGGCGCCGCCCCGATTACCCCTGGTCGGGCCCGGTTCGGCAGGATGGGGGCATGACCGAGATCCGCACCCCCCGCCTCCTCCTGCGCCGCTGGACCGACGACGACCTCGTACCCCTGTCCGAGATCACCTCGGACCCGGACGTGATGCGCTGGATCGGCGATGGTTCCGTGCTCGACATCGACGGGGCCGCCGAGGCCATCGAGCTGTGGGAGGAGGAGTGGGACGACGAGGGCTTCGGCGTCTTCGCCGTCGAGCTCCTCGCCTCCGGCGAGCTGATCGGGGCCGTCGGCCTGTCCGCCGCCGACGAGCTGCCCGAGACGCGGCACCAGGTACAGATCGTGTGGCGCCTCGGCCGGCCCTTCTGGGGCCAGGGCTACGCCTCCGAAGCGGCCCAGGCCACCCTGGAGTTCGCCCTCCAGGACCGCGGTCTCGACCGGGTCGTCGCCATCAACCGGGTCGGCAACGAGGAATCCGCCAACGTGCTCCGCAAGCTCGGGATGGAGCGGATGGGCGACGCCGTCGACCCCGAGAGCGGGGCCCCCGTCACCCTCCACGGCATCGACCTCACCGAGTACGCGGCCTGAGTGTCGACCCAGAAGCACGGCTTTGGCATGTCATAAGACTGCCTTATGGGGGCATAAACAGGAGGCGGGTACGGGGTTAGGGTGGCCTTAGTTTAGGGTTTCCGTGATCAGTCCGATTTTCGGTCGAAGGGAACCCATTCATGCCTCGCCCTCTGCGGGTAGCAATCGTCGGTGCCGGCCCCGCCGGTATCTACGCGGCCGACGCGCTGCTGAAGTCCGAGGCGGCCGCCGACCCCGGCGTCTCCATCGACGTCTTCGAGCGCATGCCCGCCCCCTTCGGCCTGATCCGCTACGGGGTCGCCCCCGACCACCCCCGCATCAAGGGCATCATCACCGCCCTGCACCAGGTCCTCGACAAGCCGCAGGTCCGCCTCTTCGGCAACGTCGACTACCCCGGCGACATCTCCCTGGACGAGCTGCGCTCCTTCTACGACGCCGTGGTCTTCTCCACCGGCGCCACCGCCGACCGCGCCCTCGGCATCCCCGGCGTCGAGCTCGACGGCTCCTACGGTGCCGCCGACTTCGTCTCCTGGTACGACGGCCACCCGGACGTGCCGCGCACCTGGCCGCTGGAGGCGGAGAAGGTCGCCGTCCTCGGCGTCGGCAACGTCGCCCTCGACGTCGCCCGGATCCTCGCCAAGACCGCCGACGAGCTCCTGCCCACCGAGATCCCGCCGAACGTCTACGACGGCCTCAAGGCCAACAAGGCCCTGGAGGTCCACGTCTTCGGCCGCCGCGGCCCGGCGCAGGCGAAGTTCAGCCCGATGGAGCTGCGCGAGCTCGACCACTCGCCCACCATCGAGGTCATCGTCAACCCCGAGGACATCGACTACGACGAGGGCTCGATCGCCACCCGCCGCTCCAACAAGCAGGCGGACATGGTCGCCAAGACCCTGGAGAACTGGGCGATCCGGGACACCGGCGACCGCCCGCACAAGCTGTTCCTGCACTTCTTCGAGTCCCCGGCCGAGATCCTCGGTGAGGACGGCAAGGTCGTCGGTCTGCGCACCGAGCGCACCGAGCTGGACGGCACGGGCAACGTCAGGGGCACCGGCGAGTTCACCACCTGGGACGTCCAGTCCGTCTACCGGGCCGTCGGCTACCTCTCCGACGAGCTGCCCAAGCTGCCCTGGGACGTCGAGTCGGGCACGGTGCCGGACGAGGGCGGCCGCGTCATGGAGGCCGGGGAGCACATGGCCTCGA
Source organism: Streptomyces sp. NPDC032091 (assembly GCF_055580265.1). Classification (NCBI taxonomy): domain Bacteria; kingdom Bacillati; phylum Actinomycetota; class Actinomycetes; order Kitasatosporales; family Streptomycetaceae; genus Streptomyces; species Streptomyces sp. NPDC032091. The sequence goes on from NZ_JBVILR010000021.1 coordinate 11,260, forward strand.
CGTACGTGACGGGCTGGATCCGGCGCGGCCCCATCGGTCTGATCGGCCACACCAAGGGCGACGCCAACGAGACCGTGGCCAACCTCCTCGAAGACCACGCCCAGGGACGGCTGCTCACCCCCGCCGCACCCGAGCCGGAGGCGGTCGAGGCCTTCCTCGCCGAGCGGCAGGTCCGCTACACCACCTGGGAGGGCTGGTACCGGCTGGACGCCGCCGAGAAGGCGCTGGGCGAGCCGCAGGGCCGCGAACGCGTGAAGATCGTGGAGCGCGAGGAGATGCTCGGGGCCAGCGGCGCCTGAGACACCGAGGGGGCCCGCCGGCGGCGGGCCCCCTCGCGTGCCCGGGGTCAGTCCCGGATCGCGGTGATCTTCCTGGTCGCCAGGTCGGCCTGCACGTGGACGGTGGTCGTGGTGTCTCCGCTCCAGGTGAGGGTGACCGCGGCGTTGGTCTTGCCCATCCCGCTGTCGACGGAGGTCACCTTCCACTTCAGCGGTACGTTCTGGGCGCGCAGCACCCCGTTCGCGTGATTGGCCGCCTCCCACTGCGCCAGCTCCCGGCGGAGGGGCTCCGAGAGGTAGAACGCGCGCAGCTGGTCCGCGGTCCGGCCGTCGCCGTCGTAGACCGCGTCGATGTACGCGCCGTAGAAGTCGGCGATCCGGGTGAACGCCCCCTCCGGGCTGCCGGAGACGGACGGCGGCGCGACGGCCGTGGCCGAGGTGCCGGAGACGAGGGCGAAGGAGAGGGCGGCCGCGCCCGCCGTGGCCGCGAGGGCGACGGACGTGGCGCGCCTGGTCGGGAACTGGAGCATCGGTCGGTACCTTTCCCCTGATCACGTACGGCCGGTACGGTCCCCGGCTGCCCCGGAAGACGGCTGGTCACCGCCAAGAGGTTCTCCTTGTCCGGGAAATGGCGAGATTTCGCTCGTACGGGTGATCTGTGCGCCCGGGTCCGGGCGGCGGCGGAATGCGGCGGAGCGCACGGAGGTTGCGAGGGACGCGACATCCCACTCCGCACGCACTGGAGAGCTCATGAAGATCGGCATCATCGGCGCCGGCAACATCGGCGGCAACCTCGCGCGCCGGCTCACCGCCCTCGGACACGAGGTCCGCGTCGCCAACTCCCGCGGCCCGCACACGCTCACCGCCCTCGCCGAGGAGACCGGGGCCGTCCCCGTGACGGTCGCGGAGGCGGCCCTCGGCGCCGAGGTCGTCGTGGTCACCGTCCCCTTCAAGAACGTGCCCGACCTGCCCGCGGGGCTCTTCGACGGAGCCGCCGGGGGCTTCGCCGTCATCGACACCAACAACTACTACCCGCGCGAGCGCGACGGCCGCATCGCCGCCGTCGAGGACGAGGGCCTCACCGAGAGCCGCTGGATCGAACGGCAGCTGGGGCACCCGGTGGTGAAGGCCTTCAACGGCACCTACGCCGCCGACATCCTCGACCGGCCCCGCCCGGCCGGCGCCCCGGACCGCCTGGCGCTGCCCGTCGCCGGCGACGACGAGGCGGCGAAGAAGACCGTCCGCGCCCTGATCGACGAGCTCGGGTTCGACACCGTCGACGCGGGCGGCATCGACGAGTCCTGGCGCCAGCAGCCCGCCACCCCCGTCTACGGGCTGCGCGCGGGCGTCGAGGCGGTCACCCGCGCCCTGGCCGAGGCCTCGCCCGAGCGCACTCCGGAGTTCCGCGGCTGAGCGCGCGACGGCGGCCCGGACCGGGGTACGGCGCTCCGGGCCGCCGCCGACCGCGTTCGGCTGCCCGAGGCGGCGTCCACCGGGCAGACTGTCCGGCGTGACGACAATGAGCAAAGGCGCGAACCTGCCGGTCGGGGCGTCCTCCGTGAGAGCCGTGCTCGGCTGGTCCGCCGGACCGGGCGTGCCCGACGTGGACGCCTCCGCCCTGCTGCTGGCCGGCGGCGGACGGGTGCGCTCCGACGGCGACTTCGTCTTCTACAACCAGCCCCGGCACGCCTCCGGCGCCGTACGCCACCTCGGCAAGCGGCCCGGCGCCGACACGCTCGACGTCGACCTCGCCGCCCTGGAGCCCGGCATCGAACGGGTCCTGCTCTGCGCCTCCGCCGACGGCGGCCCCTTCGGGCAGGTCCCCGGACTGCACCTGCGGCTGCTCGACGCGGTGTCGGGGGCGGAGGTGGCCCACTTCCCCATGGAGGCCGGGCCGGAGACCGCCCTGGTGGGTGGGGAGCTCTACCGGCGGGCCGGCGTCTGGAAGTTCCGTGCCGTGGGCCAGGGGTACGCGAGCGGGCTGGCCGGACTGGCCACGGACTACGGCATCACCGTGGACGACGCCCCAGCACCCGCCCCCGCCCCGCAGCCCGCCCCCGCCCCATGGCCCGTCCCCGCGCCGGCACCCGTCCCCGCGTCGGCGCCCGTCCCCGTTCCCGCGCCTGTCCCCGCCCCCGCCCCGCAGCCCGCTCCCGCCGAGGCGGTCGTACGCCTGGTCAAGGGCGAGGAGTGGCTGCCCCCGGAGATGCGCGGGCGCCTGTCGCTGCGCAAGGAACAGGTGGCCGTCAGCCTGCGCAAGGCCGGCGCCTCCGACGTCACGGCCCGCGTCGTCCTCGTCCTCGACGCCTCCGGCTCGATGAGCACCCTCTACGCCCGCGGCACGGTGGCCGGCGTGGTGGAGCGGATGGCCGCCGTCGCCGCGCAGTTGGACGACGACGGCGAGATGCAGGCCTGGACCTTCGCCACCCACCCCGCCCGGCTCCCCGACCTCGCCGTCGGCGACCTGCCCGAGTGGCTGCGGCTGCACGTGCGGGTCGGCCAGATGAGCGTCCTCAGCCGCAAGAAGCCGCCCAGGGGCCTGCTCCCCGGCCAGGTCGACATGCGGCGGGTGGGCTTCCAGAACGAGGAGCAGAAGGTCATCGCCGAGGTGCGCGCCTTCGTACGGGCCAACCCGGTGCCCGCGCCCACCCTCGTCCTGTTCTTCTCCGACGGCGGGGTCTACCGCAACGCCGAGATCGAGCGGGAGCTGCGGGAAGCCGTCGAGGAGCCGGTGTTCTGGCAGTTCGTCGGTCTCGGCCGGGCCGGGTTCGGGGTGTTGGAGCGCTTCGACACCATGCCCGGCCGCCGGGTCGACAACGTCGGCTTCTTCGCCGTCGACGACATCGACCGGATCTCGGACCCCGACCTCTACGACCGGCTCCTGTCGGAGTTCCCCTCCTGGATCCGCGCCGCCCGGCAGGCGGGCATCCTGCGCTGAGCCTGCGGCCCGCGGTGGCGCGGGCACCGGACGGCCCCCTTGACCCGGGGCTGGTCCAGACCAATCATGAGGCGTCCGCCCGTTCGCTCGCGCCCCACCGGGAGCCTTCGTTGAGACTGCGTCAGCATGCCCTCCGCCGCTTGAGCGCGGCCTGCGCCACCCTCGTCACCTCCGCCGGACTGCTGGCCGCCGCCGGCGCCGGGCCCGCCCAGGCGGCCACCCCCTCCGCGGCCACCCCACTGCCCGCGCACGTCTTCGCCCCCTACTTCGAGGCGTACTCCTCCGACAGCCCCGCCGACCTCGCCCAGAAGTCCGGCGCGAAGTACCTCACGATGGCCTTCGTGCAGACCGAGGCCAAGGGCTCCTGCACCCCGTACTGGAACGGCTCCACCCAGCAGCCCGTCTCCGGCTCCGTCTTCGGCGCCGACTTCGCCGCCATCCGGGCGCGCGGCGGCGACGTCATCCCCTCCTTCGGCGGCTACGCGGCCGACAGCGGGGGCACCGAGATCGCCGACAGCTGCACCAGCGTCGACTCGATCGCCGCCGCCTACGAGAAGCTCGTCACCACCTACGACGTCAGCCGCCTCGACATGGACATCGAGGACAAGTCCCTGACGAACAAGGCGGGTGTCGACCGCCGCAACCAGGCGATCAAGAAGCTCCAGGACTGGGCCGCCGCCTCCGGACGCCCCCTCCAGATCTCCTACACCCTCCCGACCACCACGAGCGGACTCGCGAGCAGCGGACTGGCGGTCCTCAAGAGCGCCAAGGCCGCCGGAGCCAGGGTCGACGTGGTGAACCTGATGACCTTCGACTACTACGACGGCGCCACCCACGACATGGCCGCCGACACCCGCACCGCCGCCACCGGCCTCTACGACCAGCTGGCCGCCCTCTACCCGGACCGGACCCCCGCCCAGCTCTGGGGCATGATCGGCGTCACCGAGATGCCGGGCATCGACGACTACGGGGCCGCCGAGACCTTCACCACCGCCAACGCCACCGCCGTCTACGACTGGGCGGTCTCCAAGGGCATCAACACCCTCTCCTTCTGGGCCCTCCAGCGCGACAACGGCGGCTGCCCCGGCACCGGCGGCTCCGACACCTGCTCCGGCATCGCCCAGGACCCCTGGTACTTCACCCACACCTTCGCGCCGTTCACCGGCGGCGGGGGGCCGGCCGCCGACGACTTCTCGGTCTCCGTGGCCCCCGGCTCCGCCTCCGTCGCCCCCGGTGGAACCGCCACCGCCACCGTCTCCACCCAGGTCACCTCCGGCGCGGCCCAGCCCCTCACCCTGACGGTCTCCGGCGCCCCCGCCGGTGTCACGGCCGCCCTCACCCCCGACGCGGTCACCGCCGGCGCCACCGCGAAGCTCACGGTCGCGGCCTCGGCCGGCGCCGCGCCCGGCACCTACCCGCTCACCGTCACCGCGGCCGGCACCTCCCGCCACACCACCGGCTTCACCCTGACGGTCTCCGGCCCGGGCGGCGACAGCGGCGCCCTGGTCAACGGCGGCTTCGAGAGCGGCACCCTGGCCCCCTGGGCCTGTGAGAACGGCGGCTCGGTCGTCACGGCGCCGGTCCACGCGGGCACGTACGCCGTCTCGGCCAACCCGGACTCCGCCCACACCGGCGAATGCGCCCAGACCCTCACCCTGGCCCCCAACACCGCCTACACCCTCAGCGGCTGGGTCCAGGGCAGCTACGCCTACCTCGGTGTCCGGGGCGGCGCGAGCGCCAGTACGTGGACCAGCTCCACCGGCTGGACCAGGCTGACGGTGCCCTTCACCACCGGAGGCTCCGGAACCGTCACCGTCTACCTGCACGGCTGGTACGGGCAGGGCCCCGTCCGCGGTGACGACTTCGCCGTGAGCCGGCCGGCGGCGGCCGGTTAGGCTCGGCCCACCGCCCGGGGGCACAGCGCCCCGCCGGACGGGACGCACCCGAGGAGAGGAACCCCGCATGCCCGGCCCCGCCGCCCTCCGGATCCTGCGCGCCGCCGACCGTACGGCGGTGCCCTGGAAGAACGGCGGCGGGGTCACCCGCGAGATCGCCGCCCGGCCCGAGGACGCGGGGACGGAGGACTTCGGCTGGCGGGTCAGCCTCGCCGAAGTCGCCGCCGACGGGCCCTTCTCGGAGTTCCCGGGCGTCGACCGCACCCTGACCCTCGCCGAGGGCGCCGGCATGGACCTCACGGTCGCGGGCCGGCCCCGGCGCGTCGACGAGCGGTACGCGCCCTGCGACTTCCCCGGCGACGAGCCGACCGGCTGCCGGCTGCTGGACGGGCCCGTCGTGAACTTCAACGTGATGTACCGGCGCGGCCGGGTCGAAGCGAACACCGCCGTCGTCCGGGGCGCGCTGGCCCTCGCCGCCCCGCCCGGGACGACGCTCCTGGTCGTCGCCCTGGACGGGCCGGCCCGCGTCGACCACCCCGGCGGGAGCGTCGGACTCGGCCCGTACGACGCCGCCTTGCTGGAGGCCCCGACGACGTCCTGCCGGCTCCGCACCGCAGGCCGGACAGCCGTCGTCGCACTGCGGACCGCCACCCCACGGGATTGAGCCGGTCACCCGGATGTTTCGGACAACCGTCCGAGCGGGTCTGGGTCAAGGGCGGGTAAAGCGCCATGCTGGCGCGCATGTTGTCGAACACGCGCACGTCGCACACCGATCCGGTACGTGAGGGGGCCGCGCCCAGCCGGCGCGCCCTGCTGCGGACCGCCGTCGCCGGCACGGCCGCCGCCGGCTCCGTCCTCGCCCTCGGCTCGGCCTTCCCCGCCTCCGCCGCCCCGCCCGCGCCCGGCGGCGCCGACCGCCCCGCCACGCCCGAGCAGGCCCGGCGCGCACTGGAAGCCGGCAACCGCCGCTGGCGCACCTTCCGCCAGCAGCACCCGCACGAGTCGCCCTCGACCCGGCTCCGGCTGGCCACCGCCCAGCACCCCTTCGCCGTCGTCCTGGGCTGCGTGGACTCCCGGGTCCCGCCCGAGCTCGTCTTCGACCAGGGGCTCGGCGACCTGCTCACCGTCCGCTCGGCCGGCGAGGTACTGGACGAGGCCGTGCTCGGGAGCATCGCGTACGGGGTCCTGGAACTCGCGATCCCCCTGGTGCTGGTCCTCGGCCACCAGTCCTGCGGAGCCGTCGGCGCGGCCGTCCACGCCGACGAGACCGGCGAGCGGCTCCCGGCCCACATCCAGTACCTCGCCGACCAGATACGCCCGTCCATCGACCGCACCGGGCACGGCGACGCCCGCATCAGCGCCACCATCGACGCCCACGCCCGCCGCACCCGCGACCGGCTCGCCGCCGAACCCGACCTGGCCCGCGCCGTGTCCGCCGGCAGACTGGCCGTCGCGGCCGCCCGCTACGACCTCCGCGACCAGCGCGTCCGCGTCCTCCCGTAGGCCCGGCTCCCCACCGCCGCAAGACCTCCGGGCAGAATCGAGCGGTGACCACGACCGAACCCGAGACGGACCCCTTCGACGAGCACCGAAGGCTCCTCTTCGCCACCGCCTACCGCATGCTGGGCAGCGTCAGCGACGCCGAGGACATCGTCCAGGACGCCTGGCTCACCTGGAACAAAGCCGACCGCTCGGAGGTGCGCCACCCCAAGGCGTACCTCGTGCGCACGATCACCAACCTCTCCCTCAACCGGCTCACCTCCGCCCGCGCGACCCGCGAGCGGTACGTCGGTCCCTGGCTCCCGGAACCCCTGCTCACCTCACCCGACGTGGCGCAGGAACGGGAGCTCGCCGAGAGCGTCTCCACGGCGATGCTCGTCGTTCTGGAGACCCTCTCGCCCGTGGAGCGCGCCGTGTTCGTGCTGCGCGAGGTCTTCGGCTTCTCGCACGCGGAGATCGCCGGCTTCCTGGACCGCGAGGAGCCGGCCGTGCGGCAGATCTCCTCCCGCGCGCGCAAGCACGTCGCGGCCCGCCGGCCCCGCTTCGACACCGACACCGCCCAGCGCGAGCGCGTCACGGAACGCTTCCTGGCCGCCTGCGCCGGCGGCGACATCAACGCCGTGCTGGAGATGCTCGCCCCCGACGTCACCGCCTGGTCGGACGGCGGCGGCAAGGTGAGCGCCGCCCGCCGCCCGCTGTACGGCCCCGACCACGTCGCCCGCTGGCTCTTCGGCGTCCTCGCCAAGCCCGCCAACGCCGGGGCCCTCGTCACCCCGGTCGTCATCAACGGGGAACTCGGCGTCCTCGCCGAGCTGGACGGCAGCCCGATCGCCGCCCTCACCTACGACCTGGAGAACGGACTCCTGCGCAACCTCCGCGTCCAGGTCAACCCGGACAAGCTCGCCGGCGTCCGCCGCTGACGCGCGGCTCCGCAGGTGGGACGGAGAAATCTCCGTCCCACCTGTCACATCCGCGGCGCGCCGCGGGTCAGGAGGGTGTGAACAAGAACAAGATCGCCCTCGCCGCCCCGCTGGCCGCCGCCCTCCTGGCCGCGGCCGTCACCACCGCCACCCCCGCCGCCGCGTCGCACGCGAGCCCCTGGCACAGCGCCTGGAGCGCCTCACCGCAGACCGCCACCCACACCGACTGGTTCCCCAACTGGTCCGAGGAGGGCTTCCGCAACCAGTCCGTGCGCCAGGTGGTCCGGGCCGGAGCCCAGGGCGGCGAGCTGCGCGTACGCCTCACCAACGCCTACGGGAAGACCCCGCTGCGGCTCACCGGCGCGACCGTCGCCAAGAGCGCCGGCGGCGCCGCCGTCCGGCCCGAGACCATACGCCCGCTGCGCTTCGCGGGCGCCGGCTCGGTGACCGTCCCGGCCGGCGGGGCACTGGCCAGCGACGCCGTCCCGCTGCCCGTCCGGGCCTTCGAACAGCTCACCGTCACCCTCTACTTCCAGGGCCCCACCGGCCCCGCCACCTTTCACAACGTCGCCATGGCCACCTCGTTCCGCGCCGACGGCGACCACCGCCGTGACGCCGCCGGCGAGGCCTTCTCCGCCCCGGGCGACCAGAGCTTCTCCTGGTACCACCTGGCCGGGATCGACGTGTCGGGCCCCGCCGCCCCCGGCCCGCGCCGGAGTGCGGTCGTCACCTTCGGCGACTCCCTCACGGACGGCTTCGGCGCCACCCCCGGCGCGGACCGCCGCTACTCCGACGCCCTCGCCGCCCGCCTCGCCGACCGGGGCCCGGCCCGCCCGGTCCTCAACGCCGGCATCGGCGGGAACAAGGTCCTCACCGACTCGCCCTGCTTCGGGGAGAGCGCCCTGAACCGCTTCCGGCGCGACGCCCTCGGCCGCCCCGACACCGGCACGGTGATCGTGCTGGAGGGCACCAACGACATCGTCCAGCCCGACGGGCCCCAGGACCGCTGCACCACCGGCCCCCGCGTCACCGCGGAGCAGATCATCGCCGGCTACCGGGAGCTGATCCGCGAGGCCCACGCCCGCGGCGTCAGGATCGTGGGCGGCACGATCCCCCCGTACGGCGACTCCGGCTACTGGACCGCGCACGGCGAGGAGGTGCGGGCCGAGGTCAACCGGTGGATCCGCACCGGCGGCGCGTACGACGCCGTCGTGGACTTCGACCGCGCGGTCGCCGACCCGCAGGACCCCCACAGGCTCAAGACCGAACTCGCCTTCGCCGACCGCCTCCACCTCAACGACGCCGGCTACCGGGCCATGGCCGACGCAGTGGACCTCAACACCTTCTAGCGGCAGTCGATGCGGCGGCCGGTCACCGCCGTGCGGGGTGCGCGAGCGGGGCTCAAGTCGCCTTCGAGCCGGGCACCACGCGCGCACCACCTCGGCTGGCTACCTTTCGGAAGACCGACCGCACGTCCAGCACCAAAGGGGGAGCCTCGTGAACAACGCGCTCACCACCGGCCGCATCGCGTCATCGTTCGAGGATCTCGTCGGCGACACACCGCTGCTCCAGCTCCGGCTCGACGGGCTGCCCGCCACCGCCCGGGTCCTCGCCAAGCTGGAGGCGGCCAACCCGCTGTCCAGCGTCAAGGACCGGGCCGCGCTCTTCATGCTGCGCGCCGCGGAGGAGTCCGGCGCGCTCCTGCCCGGCGCCACCGTCATCGAGTCGACCTCCGGCAACACCGGCATCGCCCTGGCCGCGCTCGCCGCCTCCCGCGGCTACCGCTGCCTGATCGTCCTGCCCTCCAACGCCTCCCGCGAGCGCGTCCTCACCCTGGGCATGCTGGGCGCCGAGGTCGAGTTCACCGACCACACCCTCGGCTTCCGGGCCTGCGTCGACCGGGCCGAAGAGCTGCACGCGGCGATGCCCGGCTCCTGGTACGCCCGCCAGCACGAGAACCCCGACAACGTCCGCGCCCACTACACGACGACCGGCCCCGAGATCTGGCGCGACGCCGGCGGCCGCGTCGACTACCTGGTCTGCGGGATCGGGACCGGCGGCACCCTCACCGGCACCGCCCGCTACCTGCGCGAGCGCAACCCCGACCTGAGGGTCGTCGCCGTCGAGCCCGCCGGTTCCGCGCTGCTCTCCGGCGGCGAGCCCGGCCCCCACCGCGTCCCCGGCCTCAACGGCGGCTTCATCAGCCCCGTCACCGACGTCCACCTCATCGACGAGGTCATCGCGGTCGAGGACGCGGACGCCGCCGCCACCACCCGGGCCATCGCCACGACCTCCGGACTCCTCGTCGGGATCTCCGCGGGCGCGGCCGCCTACGGCTGCCTGGAACTCGCCCGCCGCCACGACCTGTCCGGCGCGGTCGTGGCCACCGTGTTCCCCGACAGCGGCGAGCGCTACCTCAGCTGGTGGCCGGAGGCCGGCACCGACGACCGGCACTGAACGCGAACCGGGCCCCACACCACGGCGACCCCGGGCCCGCCCCCTCCTTCCCCACCCCCACGCCTGCCCGAGTACGAGCCTGAAATTCCCTGCCGCCGCAGGGGGAGAAGAGAGCGAATGAACCCCGAGCGCACCCTGCTGCTCGTCGGTGGAACCGACGAGACCGTGCAGAAGGCCCACGACCTGGGGCTGAACGTGCTGCTCCTCCAGCACCCGACCAAGGTGAGCGAGGCGCAGAACCGGCTCGCCGCGGCCGTCGAGGTCGTCGACTTCACCGACTGGTCCCTCGTCGAGCCCCTCGTGCGGGCCTGGCACGAGAGCCCCGGCTTCGCCGCCGTCGTCTCCCTCACAGAGCCGGGACTGGAGAACGCGGGCCGGATCAACGACCTGTACGGGCTCGGGGGCACCGGCTACGAGGTCACCGCCCGGATCCGGGACAAGGCCGCCATGCGCCGCTACGTCGCCGAACACGACCCGGAGCACGCGGTCGGGGCCCGCTCCCTGAAGACCCGTGAGGACCTGGACGCCTTCGGCGCCTCCTACGGGTTCCCCTTCATCGTCAAGCCCGTCGACGCCACCGCCAGCATCGGCGTCATGCGCGTCGAGGGACCGCAGGACGCCGACCGGGTCTGGGGCGAGGTCACCCGGCTCTCCGGCACCCGCACCGACCGGGTCTCCTCCCTCTTCGTCCTGAAGGACTTCCTCATGGAGGAGTTCCTCGACGGCCCCGAGTTCAGCGTCGAGTCCTTCAGCTTCGCCGGCCGCCACGTGATCGTCACCATCACCGAGAAGTTCACCTCGGACGGCCACTTCGCCGAACTGGGCCACGCGGTCCCGGCCCGGCTCTCCGAGGCCGACGACGCGGCGATACGCGAGGGCATACGCGGCTTCCTCGACGTGATGGGCATGCGCGACGGCGTCTGCCACACCGAGGTCCGCCTCACCGCCAAGGGCCCGCGCGTCATCGAGGGCCACAACCGCATCGGCGGCGACTCCATCCCCGAACTGGTGCGCAGCGCCTTCGGCGTCGACCTGGTCACCCTCGCCGTCGGCCACCCGTTCGGCCTGGTCGAGGAGCTGCCCGACCGGCCGCGGGCGCACGGCGGCGCCGCCGTCCGCGCCCTGGTCGGCACCCCCGGCACCACCGTGGAGTCGGTCGCCGGCCTCGACGACGCCCGCGCCGCCGAGGGCGTCATCTCCGTCACCGTGGGCGCCAAGCCCGGCGACGGCGTGCGCGTGCTCACGGACAACTGGGACCGGCTCGGCCTGATCGCCGTCTCCGCCGAGGACACCACCGCCGCGATCCGCCGCGGCGCCGAGGTGATCCGCGAGCACGTCCGCATCACCCTCGCCCACCCGGACGGCGCCACCGTCCTCGCGCAGCCCTCCGAGATCGCCCCCCGCGAGAACCTGCTGATCATCCACCGCAACCCGCTGGAGCCGTTCCCGTACCGCTCCTGGCTGCCGGACCACACCGGCGACATCGTGGTCCTCGCCAACCGCGAGAAGATCGAGCTCGCCGGCGAGAAGGTCCCCGACGGCGACCTCGGCTACACCCGCCTGGAGGTCCACGACGACTTCGACTCCCCGGAGTTCGAGGCCCGCGCCCTCGAACTGATGGCGGAGCACCACATCACCGGCGTGACCGTGCTGCACGAGGGCGACATGGACCTGGCCGCCCGGCTGCGCCAGCGCTTCGGGCTGCGGGGCCCCTGGTCGGACGACGTCAAGCCGTTCCGCGACAAGGCGCTGATGAAGACCCGCGCCCAGGCCTCCGGCATCGAGGTCGCCCCCTGGGTCCAGCCCCGCACCGCCGCAGAAGCCCGGGCCTTCGCCGCCGCCGAGGGCTTCCCGCTGGTCTTCAAGGAGCGCAGCGGCTTCAACGCGATCGGCCTGCGCGTCCTGCGCGACGAGGCCTCCTTCGAGGAGTCCCTCGCCGAGGTCTACGCCGCCGGCGAGCGGGACGACGTCCTGCTGGAGGGCTTCGTCCCGGGCCGCATGTGCCACGTCGACGGCGTGGTGCGCGACGGCCGCGTCGCGATGGCCTGGCCCTCCCAGTACCAGTACGACCTGTCCTCCTTCGCCTCCGACCCCGGCCCGCGCATCGACCTCACCCTCGACGAGGACGACCCGGTCACCCCGCGCCTGCTCGACCTCGCCGAGCGGGTCCTCGCCGCCCTGGCCCCCGAGGGCTCCCGGCTGCGCGACCACGCCTTCCACATGGAGGTCTTCCTCACCCCCGACGGCCGTCTGGTGCTGTGCGAGATCGCCTGCCGCCCCGGCGGCGCCAAGATCCGCGAGGTCTTCCACAGCCTGTTCGGGGTGCACCTCGGCGAGTACGCCGTCCGCGCCGACGCCGGCCACCCGCTCCACGAGGAGGTGCGCAAGGGCGACGACCCCGCCGGGCTGCCGAAGCCGCGTCACATGGCGGGCCAGCTCCTGATGATGAAGCGCCCCGGTCTGGTGCGCGAGCTGCCGGCCGTCCCCGACGAGCCCTGGCTCGACGGGTTCTGGCTCTACGCCGAGGAGGGCCAGGTCATCGCCCCGGCCTCCGGCTCCTCCGACTTCCTCGCCGCCGCCGTGGGCACCGCGCCCAACCGCACCGAGTGCGAGCGCCGGCTGCGCGAGCTCGGTGAGTGGGTGCGCGAACACAGCGTGATCGGGGACGCGTCATGAGGGCGGCCCGCCTGTCGGCGAAGACGCGGTACATGCTGGGCATGGTCGTCGACGCCACCGGCGCCGGCATGTACCTGCCGCTGTCGCTGCTGTACTTCCACCACGTGACGGGACTGCCGCTGACCCAGGTGGGCACCCTGATGACGGCCGCCGCCGTGATCGGCCTGATCAGCAACCCGGCGGCGGGCGTCCTCATCGACCGGTTCGGCGCCAAGGCCGTCGTCACCGGCGGCTACCTGCTGCGGGCCGCGGGCTTCTGCACGTACCCGCTGGTGGACAACGGTTACACGATGTTCTGCGTGATCCTGCTGGTGGCCCTGGGCGACACCTCGTTCCCGCCGGCGATCCAGTCGTTCATCGCCGAGTTCGTCCAGGGCACCGAGCGGGACAAGCTGCTCGCCGCGCAGCGCAGCCTGCGCAACGCGGGCCTCGGCGTGGGCGGTCTGATCGCGGGCGGGGTCCTGGCCCTGGGCAGCGACGCGTTCTACTACGTGATCGTGTTCTGCACCGCCGCCGGATACGTGCTGGCCGCCGTCTGCTTCGGGTCCATCCCGATCCCGCGGACGGCCCCCGGCGAGGCCGCCCCCCGGGTCTCCCGCAAGGGCGGCTACCGGCTGGTCGCGCGCAACCGGCCCTTCCTGGCCCTGACCCTGCTCAACGTGCCGACCGCGTTCGGCTACACGGTGCTCGCCGTCGGCATCCCGGCGTACGTCACCCAGGATCTGGGCGCGTCGACCTCGCTGGTCGGCGTCCTGTACGCCGTGAACACGGTCGGGATCGCGCTGCTCCAGATCCCGGTCACCCGGGCGCTCGTCGCGTTCCGCCGCTCCCGGGCGGTGGCCCTGGGCGCGGCGGTGTTCGCGGCCTCGTTCCTGGTGTTCGCCGCCCTCGCCGCGGTGGGGGAGAAGTCCGTCATCCTGGTCGGCGTCTTCGCCGCGACGGTCCTGTTCACGGCGGGCGAGCTACTGCACGGGGCCACGGCGTCGGCGCTGTGCGCGCAGGCCGCGCCGGAGGAGACGCGGGGCCGCCACCTGGCGGTCTACCAGCTCTCCTGGGCCGTGCCCAGCGCGCTGGCCCCGGCCGTCCTGACGGCGCTGCTCACCCTGTCGCCGACGGCGATGTGGCTGGTCCTGGCGGCGGGCGCGACGGTGTCGGCGCTGGGCGTGCTGCGCCTGGAGCCCAGGCTGCCGTACGAGGCGGTCCACCCGGCGCCGAGGCCGGTGCAGAGCGCCCCGGCCGAACCGGCACGCGCGCAGCCGGCCTGATCCGCGGCGGCGCCGCCCCGGTGTCGCGAGCCGATGCCGTCAGCCCCCTGCCCGGCCGTGTTCCCGCGGCCGGGCAGGGGGCTCGGGCATGCGGGGGGGGGGCGGGTCAGGACGGGAGGCCGGTCGGGAGGGGGGTCTCCGTCGGCGGGCCGGTCTCGGCGGGCGGCGCGCTGCCGCCCGGCGTGGAAGTACCCGAGGGCGTGAGGGTGCCCGCGGGTGTTCCGGAGGGTTCCGGCGTGGTGCTGTGGGTGGCGCCCGGTGAGGCGGCGGGCAGGGCCCCGGTGAGGACCTCCACCTTGCCGGTGTCGAGGGAGTAGTAGGCGCCGACCACCGCGAGGGAGCCCTTCCTCACCAGGGGTGCGAGGTCGGCGTTGCCGCGCAGCTCGTCCGCGGTCAGCCGGATCTGGGCGCGGATCATCCGGTCCACCGGGTCGGGGCCGCCTTCCCGGACCGTCCGCTCGTACGCCGGCCGCAGCGCCTTCGCGAGCGCCTCCAGGTTCCCCGGCAGGGGCTTGCCGTCGCGGGCCGCCTTGTACGCGGCGTCGATCGCCCCGCAGCGCTGGTGTCCGAGCACCAGGACCAGCGGGGTCGCGGAGGTCATCGGGCCGTATTCGACGGAGCCGGTGACCACCGGGCCGAGCGCCTGCCCGCCCGTGCGCAGGACGTACATGTCCCCGAGCCCGGTGTCGAAGAGCAGCTCCGGCGGCACCCGGGAGTCGATGCAGGACAGGACCACCGCGAACGGCGTCTGGCTCTGGGCGACCAGCTGGCGGCGCGTGGGGTCACGGTCGGGGTGCTGGAGGGTGCCGTCCACCCAGCGCTTGTTGCCCTCCATCAGCCGCGCGTAGGCCGCCGCCGGGGTGGCCGTCCCCGGCGGGGGAGCGGCGGGTTCGGGCCGGCCCCGGACGCCGCCGGCCGGGGTGGTCGCCGTCGCGGTGCAGGCGGACAGCGTGCCCACGGCGAACGCCGCGAGGCCGCCGGCCAGCAGGGCCGTGCGGCGCGGGAGTCCTGCGCTGTCCATCGCTCGTACCTCCGGGGTCGCCGTGCGCGGTGACACGTGGTGACACGTGGTGACCCTGGCGACTATCGGACGGGCCGCGGGCGTGTCGGCCGCAGGCGCGAGCGGGAGGGGCCGGGTTTCGCACCGTCGGCCCACAGCGCGGGGGCGCGATCAGGGGCCGGGCAGCGGGCGCGCCGTCACCCCATGGGAGGGCGCCTGGTGGACGCTCGTGGCCAGCATGCGCACCTCGCCCCGGTCGCTGATCTCCGCGCGGACGATGCCGGTGGCGTCGGCGTAGACCGGATGTCCTCCGGGGCCGGTCGACTCCGTACGGTCCACGACCACGGTGTCCCCGCCGTTTCCGGCGCTGCCGGGGAAGATCAGCTCGTAGCGTCCCGCGCTCATGTCTCCATCGTGGGCCGCCCCGGCCCGTCCCGCCTTCCGGCTTTGCCTCCCCTTTGCCGGCCGGCCCGGCCCCCGGCCCCCGCCCCCGCCCCGGCCGGCTATACGGGCGCGGTGCAGATCACGTCGTACGGGCGTCCGATCGACAGGGTCAGCTCCATCGGCTCGGTGGTGCCGGCCGGGCACTGGCCCTTGTCCTTGACCAGGTCGAGCACCTTGAAGGCGTCGTGCCCGGCGGACGCGCAGGCCACCTCCTGCGCCGAGGAGGACACGCAGTCGCCCTTCACCAGCTGCCCGCCGCCGGCCCCCGCGTCCCCGGGGTGGTCGCCGGAGAGGTTGCGCCCGCAGACCGTGTGGGTGGGGATCCCGCCGCCCTTGGACTTGTCCTTGGAGGTCCCGTACGACACGGACACGCGGATCATCAGGTCCGTCCCGGCCGGGCACTGGACCGACCCGGGCAGGATCCCGGCCGAGGTGACCTCCAGGGCTTTGAAGGTGGCGCCGGACTCGTCGCAGCCCATCGCCCGGTACCCGTCGGGTGCCTGCTTGGGGTCGGGGCCGCCGCAGTCGCCGGCCTGCCAGGAGCCGCTGCCGCCCTTCGAGGACGAGGAGGACCCGGAACCGCCGTCCTTGCCGCTGCACGCCGCGGTGAGCGCGAGGCTCAGGCCGAGCACCGCCACGAGGCCGGCCCGCCGTGCGGCGGTGCGCCGGGTACTGCCGTGCTGGAACATCGTTCTCCCTATCGCTTCGGTGCTTCCGGTGCCGCCGGACGGTAGGCGAAGCGGTCGGCGCCCCCGCGCCCGCGCTTCTCCAGCGGCAGCACCCCCGTGGCCGCCGCCAGCCCGTACGGGGGCATGTCGAAGTAGATCGCCTCGTACCCGCCCTGCGGCGCGACGTAGGTCTCGTGCCAGAGCCCCACGTGCCGGCGCATCCTGCCGGCCCGGTCCTTGCGGTTGATCGCGGCCCACATCCGGTGGTGCAGGGCGTCGGGCGCCGCCGCGTAGGCGTAGAGCTTCTCCTTGGACTCCCAGTACTGGACCACGTAGTACGTGCGCGGCGAGGCCGTCAGCAGGACGTGGTGGAGGAGTCCGCGCGCCCTGTCCCTCTTCAGTTCGCGCAGCATCCGGGGCATGCCCGTGAAGACGGGGAGCCAGGAGTGCACGGCCCAGAAGTGGTTGATGCGCATCCCGATCAGCAGGACCACGGCGTCCCCTTCGAGGGCGGCCGTGGTGCGGCCCGGAATCGGCTTGGCGGGCACGGTGCCTCCGGATCGTGGGGTGTTGGATAGCGCCACTGCCCGACAGGGCATGATGAGATAGTGGCGCTATCCAAGGAAAGGCGCAAGGGATGCGGCTGTCGGAGTTGAGCGAACGCAGTGGCGTCTCCATCGCGACCATCAAGTACTACCTGCGCGAAGGCCTGTTGGCGCCCGGCCGCCGGATCACCGCCACCACCGCCGACTACGGTGAGGCCCACCTGCGCCGGCTGCGCCTCGTCCGCACCCTGCTCCAGGTCGGCGGCCTCTCGGTGGCGGCGGCGGGGAAGGTGCTGAGGCACGTGGACGACGAGTCCCTGGGCCGCACGATCCGCCTGGGCGCGGCCATCTGGGCGCTGCCGCACCCACCCGCGCCGGACGCGCAGGAGGGCGACGAGGCCCAGCTGACGGCGCGCCGGGAGGTCGACCGGCTGCTGGAGGAGGTGGGCTGGGAGAGCGCCCGCGAGCTCGCGCCGCTCAACCCGGACCACACCGCGCTGGTCGAGGCGGTCGCCTCGCTGATCCGGATGGGCTACCCGTGGAACGCGGAGATGATGACCCCCTACGCCCGGATGATGCGTCAGGTCGCCGTCCACGACCTCGACTTCACGGAGACCTACCCCTCCGAGACCGAGCAGGTGGAGGCGGCCGTGGCCGCCACCATCCTCCTCGAACCGATCCTCCGGGCCATGCACCGCATCGCGCAGCAGGAGGAGACGGTCCGCCGCTACGGGATCACCTGACGGGGCCGGGCCCGGCGCCCGGCCGCTCCCGCTACTCGAAGCGGTCGGTGTCGCCGGCGCCCCGGCGGACGATCTCGGCCTCGCCGGTCGAGAAGTCGATGACGGTGGTCGGCCGGGTACCGCAGTCCCCGGAGTCGACGACCGCGTCCACCACGTGGTCGAGCCGCTCCTTGATCTCCCAGCCCTGGGTCATCGGCTCGTCCTCGCCCGGCAGCAGCAGCGTGCTGGAGAGCAGCGGCTCGCCCAGTTCCTCCAGCAGCGCCTGGGTGACCACGTGGTCGGGGATCCGCACGCCGACCGTCTTCTTCTTCGGGTGCAGCAGCTGGCGCGGCACCTCCGACGTGGCCTTGAGGATGAACGTGTAGGCGCCCGGGGTGGACGCCTTGATCGCGCGGAACACGTCGTTGTCCACGTGCACGAACTGCCCCAACTGCGCGAAGTTCTGGCACACGAGGGTGAAGTGGTGCTTGTCGTCGAGCTCGCGGATCTGCCGGATCCGCGCCAGGCCCTCCCGGTTGCCGAGCTGGCAGCCCAGCGCGAAACAGGAGTCCGTGGGATACGCGATGAGCGCGCCGGAGCGGATGCTGTCGGCCACGCCGCTGATGGTGCGCCGCTGAGGGTTCTCGGGGTGCACGTCGAAGTACTTCGCCATCCGCCGAGCCTACGGGACGCGGGACCGGCCCGTTCCGCTCCGCCCCCCTGCTCCGTCCGGGTTCACTTGCGGTGCCCGTTCGGCCGCAGGGCCGAGCGTACGATCATCGGTTCGGCTTCTCGTCGCCTTTGATGCTCCCATCCGGACGCACGACAACTGGGAGGGTCGCGTGGCTATGTCGCGGACGAAGGCGTGGAGCACGGCGGCCGCGGTGACGGGAGCCCTGCTGGCCGTCGCCGCAGCACCCGCACGCACCGCGGGGACCGCCGGCCCCGGGGGCGGGGACGGGCCCGCCGCGAGGGACGCGGCGGTCACCCTGCTCGTCGGACGCGTCCTCGACGCACGGGCCCTGGACCGCGCCCCGGCCCCGGCCGCCCGCTGGTGCGCCGCCCCCGCCTTCGCCGGCGGGCCGTGCGGGGCCTGGCGGGAAGAGCGCGTACGGGCCACCGCCCACGGCACCGCAGACCTCCTCTGGAACCCGTCCCCCGGCGGCACCGGCACGCTCCCCACCGCCGCCGGCGGACCGCTGGAGGTCGCCCTCGCCCACGCCGAGGCGGGCCGCCTCACCGACGTGACCGTCCGCGACGGCCACGGCCGCCTGCTGGCCGGGGGGATCGCCCAGGACAGCGGCCGCTGGCGCAACACCGAACCCCTGCGCGCGGGGGAGACCTACACCCTGCAGGTCGGCGCCCAGGACGGCGACGGCCGCCCCGTCGGGGTGACCCTCGCCTTCCGCACCGCCCGCCCCGCCGCCGAAGGAGGCCGCCTCACCGCCGAGTTCGGGCCCCGCCCCGGTACGTACGGCGCCGGCGAGATCGTCACCGCCGAACTCAGCCGCCCCGTGCCCGCCGACGCCCCCGACGTCCGCGCCCGCGTGGAACAGGCCCTCCAGGTCACCTCCGAACCCCACGTGGAGGGCGCCTGGCACTGGGTCGACGACGCGACCCTGCACTTCCGCCCCCGCACCTACTGGCCCGCCCACACCGTCGTCCGCGTCCGCAGCGGCCTCGACGGCGTCGCCCTCGGCGACCTGGGCTACGGAGGCCCCTCCGACCCGCTGGAGTTCACCGTCGCCGACCGGATCGAGGCCGTCACCGACTCCGCCGCCCACGAGATGACCGTCCGGCGCAACGGACGCGTCATCCGCACCATCCCGGTCACCACCGGCAAGGCGGGATTCCTCACCCGCAGCGGGATCAAGGTCGTCCTCGGCAAGGAGGCCAAGGTCCGCATGCGCGGGGACACCGTCGGCATCCAGAAGGGCACCAAGGAGTTCTACGACCTGCCCGTCCTCTACGCGACCCGGGTCACCTGGAGCGGCGAGTACGTGCACGCCGCCCCCTGGTCGGTCGAGGCGCAGGGCGAGGAGAACGTCAGCCACGGCTGCACCGGCATGTCCACCGAGGACGCCGCCTGGTTCTACGAGACCGTCCGCGAGGGGGACATCGTCGAGGTCGTCAACAGCGGCGGCGACCGGATGTCCCCCTTCGACAACGGCTTCGGCGACTGGAACGTGGACTGGCGCACCTGGCTGGCCGGCAGCGCCCTGACCCCCGCCGCCGCACCGCCCGCCCCGGACGCCGCCGCCTCCCGGCTCGACCCGACGACGTGACCCGCGCCCAGCCGCGCCGGGTGCTGCTCGCGGGCGCGGCGGGGAACTTCGTGGAGTGGTACGAGTTCGGGGTCTACGGCTGCTTCGCCACCGTCCTGGCCGGCCTCTTCTTCACCCCCGCCCCCGAGGCCGGCCCGGTGGGCGCCGGCCCGCTGCTCGCCACGTACGCCTCCTTCGCGGTCGCCTTCTTCCTGCGCCCCGCCGGAGCCCTGCTCTTCGGCCGCCTCGGCGACCGCCTCGGCCGCCGCTCCGCCCTCGTGCTCGTCGTGGGCCTGATGACCCTCGCCACCACCCTGATCGGCCTGCTCCCCACCCGGGCCACGGCGGGGGCCGCCGCGCCGTGGCTGCTCACCCTGCTGCGCGCCCTGCAAGGGCTCAGCGCGGGAGGCGAGTTCGGCGGGGCGGTCGCGCTGATGACCGAGCAGGCACCGCCCGGCCGGCGCGGCCGCGACGGTGCCTGGCAGTCCTTCACCGTCGCCCTCGGCCTCCTCGCCGGCGCCGGCACCGCCGCCCTCCTGGCCGCGCTCCTGTCGCCCCGGGCCCTGACGGCCTGGGGGTGGCGCATCCCCTTCCTCCTCGCCCTCCCCCTGGGCCTGACGGCCCTGGCCCTGCGCCGCGCCCTGCCCCCGGAGCCCGCCCCGGCCGGCGGGCCCCCGCCCCCGGACGCCGTCTCCGCCCCGGACGGGGCGCCGGCCCCCGTCCCGGCCCCGCCGCCGGCCATGGTCGGCGCCCCGGCCCGGGCGGTGTCCGGCTCGGGCGGGCACGCCGGGCTCGCCCCGGCCCGCACCACGGGCCGGGACCCCGGCGCCGCCCCCGGTGCGGGCGGACCCGGGGCGGACCCCTGTGGGGGCGGCGGTGTCGGGTGGGCCGTGGTCCTCGGGGTCGGGAGGGTCATGGGGTGGTCCGCCGCCGGGTACACGTTCCTCGTCGTGCTGCCCTCCCACCTCCAGGCCGCCCTCGGCGCGTCCCTCCGGGAGGCCCTGGCCGCCACCGCCCTCGCCAACCTCGGCTTCGCCGCCTCGATCCTGCCCGCCGGGATCCTCAGCGACCGCGTCGGCCGCCGCCCCGTCATGCTCGGCGGGGCCCTCACCGTCACCCTGCTCGCCCTGCCGCTCCTGCACCTGCTCCAGGACCCCGCCGCACCGGCCCCCGCGAAGGCCGCCGCCGTCTGCGCCGCCGGCGCCACCGTCGGGCTGCTCGCCGGGCCCGGGCCCGCGATGCTCGCCGAGATGTTCCCCGCCCACGTCCGCTGCACCGCCCTCGGCGTCGCCTACGCCCTCGCCAACGCGGTGTTCTCCGGCTGCGCGGGCCTCGTCATCACCGCCCTGACCGCCGCCACCGGCAACGGCGACGTCCCCGCCTACTACGCCGCCGGCGCCTGCGCCCTCAGCGCCCTCGCCCTGGCGGGCCTGCGCGGCGACGACCACCGCCGGGCCCTGCGGTGAAGGTCGTCGGCCTGATGTCGGGCACCTCGTACGACGCCGTCGACGCGGCGGCGGCCCGGCTCACCCTGGAGGACGGCGGCGAGACCCTGCGCCTGGTCCCGCTCGGCATGGTCAGCGCCCCGTACGAGGACACCCTGCGGGCCGCGCTCGCGGCCGCCCTGCCGCCCGCGCCCACCACCCTGGCCGACGTGTGCCGCCTCGACACCCTGATCGGCCGCGCCTTCGCCCGGCTCGCCGCCCGCGCCGACCGCGAACTGTGCGCGGGCCGTACCGCGCTGATCGCCTCCCACGGCCAGACCGTCTACCACTGGAGCACCGCCAGCCGCGTGCACGGCACCCTCCAGCTGGGCCGCCCCGCCTGGATCGCCGAGGCCACCGGACGCCCCGTGGTCTCCGACTTCCGCCCCGGCGACGTCGCGGCCGGCGGCCAGGGCGCCCCCCTCGTCGGCCTGGTCGACCGGATGCTGCTGCACGGCCGCCCCGGCGCCCCCGCCGCCCTGAACATCGGCGGCATCGCCAACGTCACCGCCCTGCCCCCGGCCGGCCCGCCGACGGCCTTCGACACCGGCCCCGGCAACGCCCTGCTCGACGCCGCCGTCACCGAACTCACCGGCGGGCGGCGCGCGTACGACGAGGACGGCGCCCTCGCCGCCGCCGGCCGGGTCCACGAACCGCTCCTGCGGCACCTGCTCGCCGAGCCGTACTACCGGCTGCCCGCCCCCAAGACCACCGGCAAGGAGCTCTTCCACCCCGGCCACCTGCGTGCCGCGCTCGACGGCCTCGCCCCCCTCGCCCCGCAGGACCTCCTGGCCACCCTCACCCGGCTCACCGCCCGCACCGTCGCCGACGCCCTGCGCCCGCTGCGCGTCACCGAGGTCATCGCCTCCGGCGGCGGCACCCGCAACCCGGTGCTCATGCGGATGCTCCGCGAGGAACTCCCCCCGGCCACCGCCCTGCTGGGCTCCGACGCGCTGGGCCTGCCCGCCGCCGCGAAGGAGGCGTACGCCTTCGCCGTGCTCGGCTTCCTCACCCTGCACGGTCTGCCCGGCAACGCCCCCGAGTGCACCGGGGCCCGGGGGCCCCGGGTGCTGGGCTCCCTCACCCCGGGCCGCCACCCCCTGCGCCTGCCGCCCGCCCCGGCCCGTCCCCCGCTCCGGCTGGCCGTCGGTCCGCCGGGGGCGTGAGCGCCGCCGAGGGGGGCCGGGAGGTCCTGTCGTCCGGCACCGGCCGGATCACCGCCGGCGACCGGCCGGTCGCTGTTAGTGTCAGCATGTGCACGAAGATGACCGGAACGTCCCCCGTGTCTTGATCGTCGACGACCACCCCCTCTTCCGTGAGGGCCTGCGGGCCGCCCTGGAGAGCACCGGCGGCGCGGTCGTCGTCGCCGAGGCCGAGACGGGCGGCGAGGTCCCGGACGCCGTGGACGGCCACCACCCCGACGTGGTCGTGATGGACCTGTCCCTGCCGGACGTGTCCGGGATCGAGGCCACCCGCCGCCTCGCGGCCAGCCACCCGGGCCTGCCGGTCCTCATGCTCACCATGTCCGACGACGACGGCAGCCTGCTGGCAGCCCTCCAGGCCGGCGCCCGCGGGTACGTGGTCAAGGGCGCGGGCTCCGAGGAGGTGCTGCACGCCCTGCGCACGGTCGCCGCCGGCGGCGCCGTCTTCGGTTCGGAAGTCGCCGCCCGGCTCTCCGCGCTCCTGACGGGCGGCCACCGGCGCGACGCGGGCCGGCTCTTCCCCGCCCTGACCTCCCGCGAGGTCGAGGTGCTCGAACTGATCGCCCGGGGGCACGACAACCGGCGCATCGCCCGCGAGCTGGTCCTCTCCGAGAAGACCGTCCGCAACCACATCACCCACGTCTTCGAGAAGCTCCAGGTCACCTCCCGGGCCGAAGCCGTCGCCCGGGCCCGGGACGCGGGCCTGGGCGACGAGGGCACGGCCTGACCCGCCGTCCCGGGGCGGACCCGGGACGAGCGCCCCATGCGCCCGGGACCCGGGGCGCACCAGGCTGGAATCCAACGCACCGGGCGGCCGGGGAGGCCGACATGCGCACAGCGGACCGGACCACGGCGAGCACGCCCCGCTCGGGGCCCGAGATGCTGCCCGCGTACACGATCTGCGTCCTCACCATGATCTCCGCGATCACCTGGGGCGGGGTCACCCTCACCCACCTCGACCACCCCGCGCTGGAACACCTCAGGCTCCACCTGGCCGCGGACCACGTCCTCGTGGGCCTGGGCATCGCCCTGACCGGCATGGTCTTCGCCGCCCGCCGCACCGCGCGGCTCCTGGGCTCCCTGATGCTCTGCTCCGGCTGGCTGCTGACCCTGGCGCAGGTGGTGCCGCTGATCGCCGTGATCCGCGGGGTCGGCCCCGGCGTGCTCACCGCCGTGTTCGTCCTGGTCATGGTCGCGTTCACGCTGATCAACAGCATCATCTACCCGATGCCGCTGTGGCTGCCCACCGGCCGCTTCCCCCGCGGCTGGGGGCCGCCGTACGCGGCGTTCACCGCCCTCTTCAGCGCCGTCCAGCAGTACCACGCCTTCACCCATCCCGGCTTCGTCTACTACGGCGTCCCCAGCCCCCTCGCCGACTCCGGCTGGGCCGACCTGGAGGGGATGCTCACGCCGTGGATGGACACCGCGGCCCGCTGGGTGCCGCCCGTCATCGCGGGCCTGGGCATCCTCGTCATGCTCGTCCGCTGGCCGCGCGCCCCGAAGTCCGAGCGCCCCTACGCGATCCTGGCGGTGCCCTACGTCCTGTGGCTCGTGGTGATCGGCCTCAACGAGTACGGGGACCCCCCGATGGGCTTCGAGGTGGTCCTCGTCTACCTCGCCGCCGCCTCCTGGCCGGCGACCGTGGGCTACGTCCACATCCGGGACCGCACCTGGGCCCTGGACCGGGCGGGGCGGCGGATCCTGACGGCCTTCGTGCTCACCTTCGCCCTCTTCATGGCGTACGCGGGCGGCGCCTTCGTCCTCGACTACTTCGCGCCCGGCTCGCTGAGCCCCGAGGCCGGGCTGATGGCCTGCCTCACCCTGATGGTGGGCGCCCTGCTGCGGCCGACCGCCCGCTGGTCCGCCCGGCTCGTCGACCGCTACTACTACGGCGAACGCGCCCAGCCCTACCAGGCCGTACGGGCGCTGGCCGACCGCCTCGGCCAGGCCCTCGACCCGGGCGACATGCCCAGGCTGCTCTGCGACACCGTCGTGCACACCCTCCGGCTGCCCGCCGCCCGTCTGGTGGTCCACACCCGCCGCGGCGACCGCGAACTGGTCCGGCTGGGCACCCCCGGCGGCCTCGACGAGGCCTTCCCCCTGGTCCACCGGGGCAACGCCATCGGTCACCTGTACGTCCCGCCGCGCGCCGGGGAACTCGCCCTCGACCAGCAGGACCGCGAGGCCGTCCGGATCCTGGCCGGCCACAGCGCCCCGGCCGTCGCCTCCCTCCAGTTGTACGAGGAGCTCCAGTCGAGCCGCGAACAGATCGTCCTGGCCCGCGAGGAGGAGCGGCGCCGGCTGCGCCACGACCTCCACGACGGACTGGGACCGGCCCTGTCGGGGCTGCGGCTCCAGGTCGACGCGGCCCGTACGGCCATACCGCCCGGCAGCCGGGCCGGCGCCTCCCTGGCCACCGTCTCCGAGGGCATCGGCCGGGCCATCGACGAACTGCGCGCCATCACCGGGGGCCTGGCCCCCGCGGCCCTGGACGGCGCCGACCTCCCGCGCGCCCTGCGCCAGCTCGCCGAGCACCTGGGCCGCACCCTGCGCATCACCGTCAGCCTCGCCCCGGAGCCCTTCCCGGGGCTGCCGGCGGCGGTGGAGGTGGCCCTGTACCGGATCGCGGCGGAGGCCCTCAACAACGTGGTCCGGCACGCCCGGGCCGGTCACGCGCACGCCGCGGTGGTGCTGACCCCCGAGTCGGTGACGGTGGAGGTGCGCGACGACGGCGCGGGCCTGCCCCGCGGCGGGTGCGGCGACGGCGGCGTGGGCCTGCGTTCGATGGCCGAGCGCGCCGAGGAACTGGGCGGCAGCTTCACCCTGACGAGCTCGGGTGCCGGGACCGTCGTCAGGGCGGTGCTCCCGCGGACGGCCGGGACCTGAGCGGGACCTGCGGACCATGTGCCCGGGACCCGGGCGTCCGTACGTTGATGGTCCGGAGCTCGAACGGGCCCCGGACCCACCGGAAAGAAGGTACCCCTCATGAACGCGAAGCTCTCCCGTATCGCACCGGTCGCACTCGTGGCCGCCGGTGTGATCCTCTCCGGCCCGGTGGCGCTGGCGGCGCCGCAGCACGAGGCGTCCTCGGCCGCCTCGGTCGTGGACCACCGGTCGTCCGGGAAGAAGGGCCCCTACTCCAGCCGGGGAGCCTGTGAATCGGCCGGCCGGTCGGGCCACTACAAGAGCTACCACTGCTCCTACGAGCACTACAAGTGGTGGCTGTACTACTCCTCCTGACCGGGAGGCCACCCCATATCGCCGGGGCCCGGGACATCCGTCCCGGGCCCCGGCTCCGTGTGCGGGACGGGCGTCAGACCGTCTTGACCATCCCGCCGTCGACGACCCAGTCCGCGCCCGTGACGTTGCCGGCGACGCCGGACAGCAGGAACACGACGACCGAGGCCACCTCCCGCGCCTCGGTCATCCGGCCGGTGGTGAGGCCGAAGTCCGCCGGCAGCCGCTCCAGGAGGGCCGCCTGGCCGACCCCGGAGGCCTCGGCCACCAGGGCCCCGAAATTGTCCGGGGCCTCCCAGACGGCGGTACGGGTCGGACCGGGGGAGACGGTGTTGACGCGCACTCCCCGCGGCCCGAACTCCTCGGCCAGGGACTTGGTCACGGCGCCCAGCGCCGCCTTGGCCGCGCTGTAGGCCACCGGGCCGGTCGCGGGCAGGCGGGAGCAGACGGAGGAGACGTTGACGACGGCGCCCCGGCGCTCGACCAGTCCCGGCAGGACGGCGCGGGTCAGGCGCACCGCGCTCATCAGGTTCAGGTCCAGGTACCGGGCCCACTGGGCGTCGTCGCTGTCCAGGAACCCGGTGAGGCCGCCCTCCGGGTCGCCGCCGCCCACGTTGTTCACGAGCAGGTCGACCCCGCCCAGTTCGGCGTGGGCGGCCTCCGCGAGGGCGGCCACCCCGGCGGCGGTGGCGAGGTCGGCGGCGACGCCCACCGCGCCGGAGGCGGCGAGTTCGGGCGTGATGGTACGGGCGGCGCCGACGACGCGCACGCCCTCCTCGACCAGCGCCCGCACGGTCGCGAGGCCGATGCCGCGGCCGGCGCCGGTGACGACGGCGGTCTTGTCGTGCAGTCCGAGCTTCATGAGGTCCCCAGTTCTTGAGCTACAGGTACAAAACATGGGCATGCCGGAGCCGCCCCTCGCGGGGCGGTTCGCAACGGTCCTACAGGGAGTCGACGGTGGCCTCGACCACCAGCGAGAGGCGCTCGGGCCCCTCGGCGACGCGGGCCAGCAGCCGCAGGCCGACGGCGGTGCTCAGCAGCATGCTGCCGACGGCGCGGGCGTCCCGTGCCGCGGAGATCTCCCCCGAGCGCCGGCCCTCCTCGACCAGCGCCCGCAGCGCCTCCTCCGTGCGGTCGAACATCCTGCGCACCAGGTCGGCGGCCACCTCGTCGGCCCCGGCCAGCTCCGCGGCGGTGTTGACGGCCATGCAGCCCCGCCGGTCCGGATCGGTGAGGTCCATCTCGACGAGCATCCGCAGGGCGGCCCGCAGCCGGTCCTTCACGGGACCGTCCCCGCCGAGCAGCTCGATCACGGCCAGCGCCTGGCTGTCGCGGTAGCGGCGCAGGGCCAGCTCGAACAGGGCGTGCTTGCTGCCGAAGGCGTGGTACAGGCTGCCCTTGCCGATGCCGAGGGCGTCGACCAGGTCCTGCGGCGTGGTGGCGGCGTAACCCTGGCGCCAGAACACCTGCATGGCCTGCTCGACGGCGGCTTCAGGATCGAACTGCTTCGGCCTTCCCATGATCGTCATCCAACATCATTGTGGACCCACGGGTCAAGTACGGGCCTTCGGCGGGGCCTCCGGCCCCGCGCCGTCCTGTCCGGCCAGGGTCAGCAGCACCAGCGCGTCCGTCCAGCCCAGCGGTACGACGGCCTTCGGGAGCCCCTGCGCGTCCACCGTCTCCGGCAGCTCGCCCAGCAGGTTCCGCTGCGCCAGCACCCAGTCGAGCACCGCTCCGCCCTTCGCCCGTTCGCCCGAGCCCGTCCAGGCCAGGGCGAAGAACGAGGTGCTCGCCGTCCAGGTGACGTTCCCCCACCGGGTGCCCGGGTCACTGCCCGGGACCACCCCGCCGTTGGGCCGCCGCAGCTCCCGGAAGGTGTCGTCGAGCGCCCGGGACAGCCCCGCGGGCGCCGTGTTGAACGGGGGCGCCATGAACGCCGCCGCGCTGTCGCGCCCGTGCAGCCCGTCGGCCGTCCGCCCGTAGCCCTGCGGCGCGAACCGCTTCGCGATCCCCGCCTCCAGCCGCCCGGAGGCCCGCGCCCAGCGCGCGGCGTCCGCGTCCCGGCCCAGTTCCCGGGCGAGGTCGGAGGCGGCGTTCAGTCCGGCCAGCAGCGGGGCGGCCGTCCCGATGTTCGCCGTCGTGGTGGGCAGTTCCCAGTAGTCCGGCGAGGCGGGCGGCAGCCCCTCCGCGTCCAGCGAGCCCGCGGTGAAGTCGGCCGCCTTCGCGAGCGCCGGGTACAGCGCCCGCAGCCGCTCCGTCCGGTCCCCGGCGGGCGCGGTGCGGTACCACTGCCAGGCGGCCCACGGCACCCAGCCGTTCGCGTCGAGCTGCCACTGCCGGTCGTCGGGCGGACCCGACCCGTCCAGGCGGGTCCGGGCCTCCCAGGTGCCGTTCGCCCGCTGGGTCCGGGCGTTGTAGCGCAGGATCCGGTACGCCTCCTCGTCGTGGCCCGTGTGCGCGAACGCCGCCGCGGCGAAGGCAGAGTCCCGCGGCCAGGAGAAGTCCCAGAACGGGTACCAGGCCGCGGCGAGGGCCCCGTTCGGCCGCAGCAGCGCCCGCATCGACAGCAGCGCCCGCTCGGCGGCCTCGCGCCGGGCCCCCGCGGCGCCCGGGACGGTCCCCGAGGCCAGCCAGCGCCGGGACTCCGCGATCTGCGCGAGGGCCCCGGGGTCCTCCGCCGCGACGACCCGGGACTTCGCGGCGCCCGCCGGCAGGTAGCGCCACCGCCCGGACGGCAGCTCCAGCACGTTGCTGCCCGGCACGTAGCGGGCGCCCACGGCGAAGGCCGGTTCGACCGCCTCCACCGCGCCGGCCCCGTCGGCCAGCAGCCCCGCCGTCCGGGCCGGCTTCAGCGACGCGGGGACGTAGCAGGCCTCCACCTCCCCGCACCGCTCCGCGCCCGACGGGTTCACGTAGAACGCGAACCGCCCCCCGTCCTCCCGCCAGCCGCCCCCGGCCTCGTCGTACCGGGCCCCGGCCGGCGCCCCGGCCCCGTCCCCGCGCGTGCCGTGCCAGACGACCGGCTTGTCCTCCGCCGTCGTGGCCTGCGCGAACAGCCAGTAGCGGGCGCCCGGGCGCACGGCCGCCGCCAGCGGCACCTCCACCCAGCCCGCTCCCGCCCCGCCCAGCCCGGCCAGGTCGACGGCGGCGTCCGCGACCGCGGAACCGGGATCGTCGCGGACGGTACGGACCTGCACGCGCACGCTCCCGGTGCCCGCGCCGCTGCTCAGGTACAGGCTCACCCGATCCAGCCGGCCGGCCCCGGTGCTGAACTCCTGGGCCCCGGCGTACCCGCCGCCCCTGATCCCGGCCAGCGCCGCGTCGTGCCCGGCCTGGCGGTCCGGGGCCGCCCGCCGGGCCTGGGCGGGGGGCCCGCTCGCGGCGGCCGCCCCGGCCGTGGCGTCCGCGGCGTGCAGCAGCGTCGTGAGCAGGGCGGTGGCCGCCAGCGCGGACCGTGTGCGCATCACGCATTGCCTCCACTGTGATGAACCGTCAAAAAGCCTGGCAGAGCGCGTGGACGGCGCTATTCATCCAATATCCCCGGCCGGAGCGCCGCGTCGGCCGCGAATGCGCACACCACGCGCGGGACACTCCGCGAAGTCGCCCGTTCGGGCGCACGCCTTCACCGCTCCTCCACAGCCGCACCAGCGGGGCACCACCGGCGTCGCGCACTCTCTCCTCGTTCACCACCGCACACCAGTACGCCCACCAGTCCGACCGGCACTCGAGGCGCCGGGCCAGTACCCACCGGGGGAACAGTGATCACTCGACGGACCGCACTCAAGGCAGGCGTGGCGGCCACCAGCATCGTCGGCACCGGCGGCATGCTGCTGCCCGTCGTGAACGCCAACGCGAAGGAGGCCGCTCCCGCCGCCGCCGCGGCCGAGCTCGACGCGGCCGGCATAGCCAAGTTCGCGCAGAAGATGCCGCTGCCTCCGGTCCTCGCGCCCTACTTCAGCACCAGCAGCACCAGCTACTACCGCATGACCCTCAAGGAGGCCACGAAGGAGATCGTGCCGGGGCTGCAGACCCCCCTGCGCACCTTCAACGGCTCCTTCCCCGGCCCCGTCATCAAGGCCGAGTCCAACCGACGGGTCGTGATCAAGCAGACCAACAACCTCGCCGTCCCCACCTCGATCCACCTCCACGGGGCCCACGTCCCGCAGGACAGCGACGGCTCCCCGATGGACCTGATCCCCGCCGGCGGCGGCACCAAGACGTACACGTACCCCAACACCCAGCCGCACGCGAACCTGTGGTTCCACGACCACGCCCACCACATGGAGTCGGAGAACGTCTTCCGCGGGATGACGGGCACCTACCTCCTCACCGACGACGTCGAGCGCCGCCTGGGCCTGCCCTCCGGCCAGTACGACGTCCCGGTCTCGCTGCGCGACGCCCGCTTCCTGGAGAACGGCGAACTCGTCTACGCCATGGGCGACTTCATGAAGCGCAACGTCATCCTCGCCAACGGCAAGGCCTGGCCCTACTTCGAGGTGGCCTCCCGCAAGTACCGCTTCCGCCTCACCAACACCTCCAACCAGCGCTTCTTCGACCTCTCCCTCGCCGACGACTCCGAGCTGGTGCAGATCGGCACCGACGGCGGCCTGCTGCCCGCCCCGCACCGCACGAACGTGGTCAAGATCAGCCCCGGTGAGCGCGCCGACGTGGTCATCGACTTCTCCCGCTACCCGGTCGGCACCGTCATCGAGCTGCGCAACAAGGACATCGCCCCCTTCGAGTCCTCGGACGTGGTCGGCAAGGTGCTCCAGTTCCGGGTCACCCGCACCGCCCCGGACCGCAGCGTCGTCCCGGAGAAGCTGCGCACCCTGCCCCCGCTGGGCGCGGCCACCGTCAACCGCGAGTTCGACATGCGCATGGACGAGGCCCCCGGCGGCAGCGCGTACATCAACGGCAAGACCTACGACATGGACCGCATCGACACCGAGATCGCCTACGGTGCCACCGAGATCTGGACCGTGCGCAACTCGAACAAGATCGCCCCGCACAACTTCCACATGCACCTGGTGCAGTTCCGGGTGCTGGAGCGCAACGGCCAGCCGGTCACCTCCGGCCCCGAGACCGGCCTGAAGGACACCGTCCCGCTCAAGCCGGGCGAGACCGTCAAGCTCCAGGCCACCTTCACCGGCTACCGCGGCACGTACGTCTACCACTGCCACCTGTTCGACCACGGCGCCATGGGCATGATGGCCAATATGCGCATCTCCTGACGCCCGCCCCCCTGCGTATCCTCACCCCGGCGGCAGCGGCCCGCCGGGGTGAGCCCGCGTCCGGGCCCGTTGCCCGGGCGGCCCCCGCTCGTTCGGCTGTCCGACGGGACCGGCGGGCGGGACCGGCGGACAGGGGAGGGACGCTCGGGATGCGGATGGCGCGCAGGACGGTACTGGGGGCGGCTTCGGCGGGGGCGCTGGCGGCGCTCCTCGGACACCCCCCGGCCGAGGCGGCGGCCCCGGGCCCCGCACCCGGCCCGGCACCCGCCCCGGGCCCGGGGCCCGCCGGGCCGACGGCGCCCGTGCGACTGCGGTTCACCCGTACGACCAACGGCGCCGTCACGGCCACCGCCTCCGGGGACCGGGTGATCGCCGAGGTCCAGGGCGTGCTGTGGTCCCTGCCGCCCGACGGCTCCCCGGCGACCCGGCTCACCCCTCCCGACCTGGAACCCGGCCGCCCCGTGCTCTCCCCGGACGGCGGCCGCGTCGCCCTGAGCGCCTACCGCGGCGGGAACTTCCACATCTGGGTGATGCGCGCCGACGGCACCGGACTGCGCCGGCTCACCGACGGCCCCTTCGACCACCGCGCCCCCGCCTGGTCACCCGACGGCCGCACCCTCGCCTTCTGCTCCGAACGCGGCGGCGACCCCGTGGCCGGCAGCCCGTACCGGATCTGGACCGTGGCCCTCGGGGACGGCGGCCTGCGCCGCCTGACCGGCGCACCCGGCCAGGACGGCCCCGAACAGGGCGGCGCCTGGGAGGACTTCGACCCCGTCTTCACCCCCGACGGCTCCCGCGTGCTCTTCGTCCGTGCCACCCCCGCCGCCGACGGCACCCTCACCGCCCGCACCCTCGCCTCCGCGGCCGCCGACGGCACCGGACCCGTCCGCGCCGAACACACCGCCACCGAGGGCAGCCTGCTGGCCCCCGCCCTCTCCCCGGCCGGACGCACCGCCTGGCTCTGCGCCACCCCCGGCCCCCGCAAGGCCGAACACCTGACCCTCTGGGCCGACGGCCGCCCCGTCGCCCTCGACGGAGACCTCGCCCCCGCGCCCCCGCGCTGGCTCGGCGACGACCGCCTCCTGATCACCCTCGACGGACGCTTCCGCACCGTCCGCCCCCACCGCGACCGCACCGGCGAGGAGATCCCCCTCGACGCCACCCTCGAAGTGGCCCGCCCCCGCCACCGGTTCAAGGAGTACGTCCTGGAGGCCGAACGGCCCCTGCCCGTCCGCGGGATCCACCTGCCCGCCCTGGCGCCCGACGGCCGCCGCGTGGCCTTCGCCGCCCTCGGCGCCCTCTGGGTCGCGGACGTCACCGGCGGCGCCCCGCGCCGGATCCTCCAGGCGAAGACGACCGCCTACCCCCAGAACCCGGTCTGGACCCCGGACGGCCGGGCCCTGCTCTACACCGACGACCGCGACGGGCTGAACACCGTACGCCGCCGGGAGCTCGCCGACGGCCGGGAGAGCGTCCTGTCCCCGCCCGGCCGGGTCTACGGATCCCTCTCCCCGGACGGCACCCGCCTCGCCGCACTCGACCTCTCCGGCCGGCTCTCCGTCCGCGACCTCGCCACCGGCACGGAGACCCCCCTGGTCACCGCCCTCGGCGGCGGCGGACTGCCGAGCCCGCCCAGCTGGTCGCCCGACGGGCGCCACCTCGCCCTCTGCGACCGCAACCGGCTCAGCCGCCGCTTCCGCGAGGGCTACAACCTGATCCGGATCGTCGACACCGCCACCGGCACCGCCCGCCTCCAGGCCCTCGCCCCGCACGCCTCGCTCTCCGACCGCTACGCCTCGGGCCCCGTCTGGTCGCCCGACGGCCGCTTCCTCGCCTGCGTCGGCGAGTCCGCGCTGTGGCTGCTGCCCGTCACCCCCGACGGCACCCCCACCGGGGCGGCCCGCCGCCTCACCGACGAGAGCGCCGACCACCCCTCCTGGTCCGGGGACTCCCGCACCCTGCTCTACCAGTCCGCCGGCCGCCTGCGCCTGCTCGCCCTCGACGCCGACGGCCGCCCCGCCGGAGCCCCGCGCACCGTCCCCGTCGCCCTCAACCACCGCCGCCCCACGCCCGTCGACACCGTCGTCCACGCCGGACTGCTGTGGGACGCCACCGGCACCCCGCCCCGCTCCGACGTCGACGTCCTCGTCAGCGGCGGCCGGGTCACCGCCGTCGAACCCCACCGCGCCGGCCGCCGCACCGCCCGCACCGTCGACCACTCCCACGGCACCGTCCTGCCCGGCCTGTGGGACTCCCACGTCCACCCGTACCCGTACACCTACGGGGCCCGCCAGGGCGTCCTCCACCTCGCCTACGGGGTCACCACCGCCGTCTCCCTCGGCGGCTCCGCCTACGAACAGGCCCGCCTGCGCGAGGACATCAGGGCCGAGCGGCTCGCCGCGCCCCGGCTGCTGGCCGGCGGGGAACTCCTCGACGGCTCCCGCGTCGCCTACAGCATGGGCCGCGCCCACCGCACCCCCGAGGGCTTCACCCGCTCCCTGGCCCGCGCCGCCGCCCTGGACTGGGACTTCGTCAAGACCTACGTCCGCGCCCCCTACGCCGCCATGGAGGAGGCCGCCCGCTTCGCCCACGAACGGCTCGGCGTCCTGTGCGGCTCCCACCTGTGCGCCCCCGGCATCCAGTCCGGCCAGGACCTGACCACCCACCTGATCGCCACCGAACGCGCCGAGTACGGCCACGGGGCAACCCCCGGCGGCCACACCGAGGAGGACACCCTGGAGGTGTACACGCACGGCCGCTTCGATCTGATCGCCACCCCCTTCACGGCCTTCCCCCTCATCGGGGCCGATCCCTCCCTGGCCGCCGAGGCCCGCGTCACCGCCCTGATGCCGCCCTGGGACGCCGCCGCCGTCAAGGCCGCGGCGGCCCAGCCGCCCACCGCCGAACAACTCACCGCCATGGAACGGGAAGTGGCCGTCTACCGGGCCGTCCTCGACGGCGGCGGCCGCATCGTCCTGGGCACCGACGCCCCCCTCACCCCCGTCGGCCTCCACCTCCACCTCGCCCTGCGCGCCCTGCACCGCCACGGCCTGTCCCCGGCCGAGGCCCTCACCACCGCCACCCGCACCCCGGCCCGCGTCTTCGGCGCCGACGCCCACCTGGGCACCGTCGAACCCGGCAAGTACGCCGACCTCACGCTCGTCGACGGCGACCCCTTCACCGACTTCGCCGACCTGGTCCGCGTCCGCGCGGTCCTGCGCGCCGGCACCCTCCACGAACGCGGCACCCTGGAAGCCGCCTTCCCCGCACCCGCCGCCCCACCCGCCCCGGCCGCCTGGCACCCGGTCCTGAGCCAGATGCGGCGCGACTCCTGCTGCAACACCCCCTCCCTCCACGGGGGTTAGCCCCACCAGACGGCCACCGGGCCGCCGGATGGGACCCCGCCCCCGGGTCGGCGAGGCTTGCGCCATGACGACCCACCGGACCACGTCCCTCCTGCTCGCACTCGCCACCGCGACCGCGCTCACCGCGGCCGCCGTCCCCGCCGCCTCCGCGGCGGCGGCCGACGGCCCCCGCTCCGGGGCACCCCGCCTCGACTGGCGCCCCTGTGCCAAGCCCGGCGGCCCCGCCACCCAGGAGTGCGCCGACCTCCCCGTCCCGCTCGACTACGCCGACCCGGACGGCCCGCGGCTCACCCTGGCCGTCTCCCGCATCCGCAGCGACCGCCCCGAGGCCCGCCGGGGCACCCTCGCCGTCATCCCCGGCGGCCCCGGCGGCTCCGGCGTCCAGCGCCTGACGCAGAAGGGCGCCGCCCTGCAGAAGGAGCTCGCCGGCGCCTACGACCTCGTCGCCTTCGACCCCCGCGGCGTCGGCGGCAGCACCACCGCGGCCTGCGGCCTCGCCCCCGAGGACCGCTACCTCACCACCCTGCGCTCCTGGCCCGGCCCGGGCGGCGACATCACCGGCAACCTCGCCCGCTCCCAGCGCTTCGCCGAGGCCTGCGCCACGAACGGCGGAGCGGTCCTGCAGAGCTTCACCACCGCCAACCAGGTCCGCGACCTGGACCGCCTGCGCGCGGCGCTCGGCGAGCGCAAGCTCTCCGCCTGGGGCGTCTCGTACGGCACCTACGTCGGCGCCGTGTACGCGCAGACCCACCCCGGACGCACCGACCGCTGGGTCCTCGACAGCAGCGGCGACCCCGACCCGGAGCGGGTTGCCCGGGGCTGGCTCGCCAACATGGGCAAGGGCGCCGACGACCGCTTCCCCGACTTCGCCGCCTGGGCCGCCCACCCCGACCGGGACCGCGAGGGCCTGCGCCTGGCCGGGCGCCCCGAGGAGGTGGAGCCCCTCGTGCTCTCCCTCGCCGCCTCCCTGGACGGCGCCCCGCGCCCGTCCACCACCCCCGGCGTGCCCCTGACCGGCAACGGCCTGCGCCAAGCCCTGCAGAACGCCCTCTACGGGGACTCCGCCTTCCCCGGCCTCGCCCGCCTCCTGCTCGCCCTGCGGGACCCGCAGGCCACCCCCGTCCTCCCGCCCGAGTTGGCCCAGCCCCTGCGCGACCAGGACGCCTCGCAGATGGCCGCCGTCATCTGCAACGACGTCGCCTGGCCCCGGACGCCCGCCGCCGACCGGCAGCGCGCCGTCGACGAGGACCGGGCCCGCCACCCCCTGACGGCGGGCATGCCCGTCAACGTCACCCCCTGCGCCTACTGGAAGACCCCGCCGGCCACGCCGCCGACGCGGATCACCGACCGGGGCCCGTCGAACATCCTCATGGTCCAGAGCCTCAAGGACCCCGCGACCCCGCACTCCGAGAGCCTGAAGATGCGCGAGGCGCTGGGCGACCGGGCGGTGATGGTCACCGTCGAACAGGGCGGCCACGGCATGTACCTCGGCAACGGCAACGCCTGCGGCGACCGCGCCGTCACCCGCTTCCTGACCACCGGCACCCGCCCCGCCCGGGACACCGACTGCCCGAACTGACCCCGGTCCCGCTCCCGCCCCCCGCCCGGTGGTTGACTGGCCCCATGCCGCTCGACTCCTACGGCGTGCTGTCGGGGACGCTGTACCGCCACTGCCGCGACCGGCCCGACACCGCCGGGCGCCGGTTCCACATCGGCCTGGAGGTCGACGCGCCCGCCGGCCGCTACCGCTGCTCCGTCGACGTGGACGGCGAACGCGCCGCCTCGGGCGTCCAGTGGAAGGTGTTCACCCTGGCCCCCTCGATCCTCGACCCGGTCCCGGCCATGGGCCCCGGCTACCACGAACTGTCCATGTCCTCCGGCTCCGGCGCCCTCGACCACCAGCGCCACCCGGCCCTCGTGGATCGTCCGGGCCTCCTGTTCCTGCGCCGCCCGCCCGCGTGGCTCCAGGGCCTCCTGGACCGGCTGCACCCGCCGCGCCCGTGGGTGTCGGGCTCCCGCCTCGACGCCGCCGCGGCCCTGGAGTCCGTCCTCGTACCCGGCCGGGAGGTGCTGGTGTTCGGCGCGCCCGTCGAGGACGGCCTCGGGATGCACGACGTCCACCAGAACCAGGGAGCCCCGTACGGCAGCCGCTGGTGGTCCGAGAACGGCACCTGGCAGGACGGAGCCGTCCTCACCCGGCGGCCGGACGGCTGGTACGACGTCTTCCTGAACCGGTTCTCCGGCCAGGCGGAGCCCACCGACGCCGACGGCCGTCCGCTGCGGGACGGCTGACGGCCCCGGTCCGTCAGCCGGGCGCGGGGGCGGTCCAGGGGCGGAGCTTCTCCGGGTTGCGGACCGCCCAGATGCGGGCGATGCGGCCCTCGGCGAGGTGGAAGGCCGCCACCGTCACCGTATGGCCGTCGCGCTGGGCCACCAGGCCCGGCAGGCCGTTGACCGTGCGCTCCAGGAGGGTGAGGCCGGGGGAGAGGCCCGCGATGTGCGCCAGGTAGGCCGCGATGTCCGCGCTGCCCTCGATCGTGCGCCGGACCGCGCTGACCAGTCCGCCGCCGTCGGCGACCATCGTGGCGCCCGGGTCCAGCAGGGTGACCAGGGCGGGGATGTCGCCGGACTCCCACGCCTCCTTGAAGTCCCTCAGCAGCGAGGCCTGTTCGCGGACGGAGGCGGTGGGCGCGCGGTCCGGCCCGACGCGGCGGCGGGCCGCCGAGGCCAGCTGCCGGCAGGCCGCCGGGGTCCGGCCGACGATGGCCGCCGTCTCGGGGAAGGGGTAGCGGAAGACGTCGTGCAGGATGAACACCACGCGTTCGGCCGGCGTCATGGACTCGAGGACGACGAGGAAGGCCATGTGCACCGAATGGTCGGCGACGACCCGGTCCGCCGGGTCGGCCGCGGCGTCGGACCCGCCGGGCCATTCGGTGCGGTCGGGCAGCGGTTCGGGGACCCATGCGCCCACGTAGCGTTCGCGGCGGACGCGCGCCGAGCCGAGCACGTCCAGGCAGATCCGGCTGACCACCGTCGTCAGCCAGGCGCCCGGGGTCCTGACGGCCGCCCGCCGACGCGGCTCCATCGCGTACCAGCGCGCGTACGCCTCCTGGACCGCGTCCTCGGCCTCCGTGAGCGAACCCAGCATCCGGTAGGCGAGGTTGGTCAGATGGCGCCGCTCGCCCGCGATCACGTCCGGCTCCGGCTCGGGGATGGTGCTCATGGCCTCGACCGCTCCTCGGTTCCGCTCGGCTGTTCCCCCTGCTCCGGCTCCGCCCCCGCCCCGCACCTCACACTTCGGGGGGCCGCGTCGTCGGACCAGCGAGACAGTACCGACCACCGCCGCGAGGCAGAGACGGGGCCCTTCCATGGCGACCACCGAGACGACGACGACCCATCGGCGCGCGACGGCGTACCTGCGGGCCGCGACGGCCCTCCAGACCCTGGCGGTCTTCTTCCAGGCCGTCACCGCGGGACTGCTGCTGTCCACCTCGTACGGGGAGGTGCTGCACGGCGTCGGGGCGCGCGTGATGTACGGCGCGACGATGCTCTACGTGCTCGCGGCGGTCCTGGCCTGGCGGCCGGGCGGCGGGTCACCCCGGCCGGTCCTGCACGCGTCCGGGTTCCTCGTGCTCGCCTCGGTCCAGGTGGTGCTGGGCGTCGCGCACGTCCCCTCGGTCCACGTACCGCTGGGGGTCGCCCTGTTCGGGCTGAGCGTGCTGGACCTGGCGCACCACCGGCGGGGCCCGGCGGGGCAGCGCAAGATAACGGAAGGATAACGGGCAGATAACGGCTCCGGTCTACGGTGGCGGCGGCCTCGGATCCCCCGAGCGCTCAGCCCAGCGTTCAGCAGAACGTGCAGCAGAAGGAGAACCATGCGTCATCTCCGCCGCCGTGTCCCCGCTCTCGCGGCCCTGTCCGCGGCCGCCCTGCTCGCCGGCACCGGCGTCGCCCAGGCCGCCACCGGGACCATCGACCTCTTCTCGGGGACGCACCTCACCAACCCGGTCGACGGCGAGTGCTACGACACGACGAAGGCCTCCAGCGTGGGGGAGCGCCAGGTGGTCAACCACACCGACCGGAAGCTGAAGGTGTTCGTCGTCGCTGAGTGTGCCGAGGGCAGGGAGGCGACGGTGCTGGAGCCGGGCCAGAGTTACCGGGCGAGCAGCACCTGGTTC
Organism: Streptomyces sp. NPDC032091; assembly: GCF_055580265.1. NCBI lineage: Bacteria > Bacillati > Actinomycetota > Actinomycetes > Kitasatosporales > Streptomycetaceae > Streptomyces > Streptomyces sp. NPDC032091. The sequence goes on from NZ_JBVILR010000021.1 coordinate 49,529, forward strand.
CCCGTCGTCGCCGTACGGCGGGTGCAGATCGTCTGAGCCCGGGCGACGGCCAGTCCCCGGGGTCAGGCCGGGAGGTGGCCGAGGCCGGGGAGAAGGCCGGTGAGCGGGTCCGCGGCCCGGGCACGGAGCTCGGGGAGCTGCCCGTAGAGGGCGGTCCCGGGGCACTCGGTGGCGAACACGTCGCGGTGGCCGGAGACGCGGTCCACGGTGACCCGCTCGCCGCGCCGGAAGCGGCCGTTGTCGACGGTGGAGGTCAGGGTGACGACGCCCCGCGGGTCGTGCCCGTAGCGGCGCAGGACCCAGGACGCGAGCCGGGCGACGGCCTCCAGGGCGGCGGGCGGGGCCCCCTCGTCCGTGTACCGGCCGATCACGGCGACGCCCAGGGTGTCGACGTTGAAGCCGAGGGTGTGGGCACCGGTCACGGGCTGGTCCGAGCCGCCGGCCCGGCCCTCGAAGACCGTCCCGCACTTGTCGACCACGTAGTTGTAGCCCAGGTCCTTCCAGCCGTTGGTCCGCTGGTGGAGGACCTGGAGCCCGCGCACGATCGCGGGGGAGTCCGCGCAGTCGTAGGCGTTGGTCTGGGCGGTGTGGTGGACGAACACCGCCTCGACCTCCCGGTTGTGGACCACCGGGGAGCGGTCGTCCTCCGCCGCGCCCCAGTCGGCGCGGGGTACGACCCGGGGCCGGTGCGGGGCCGTGCCCGCCCCCTTGTACACCGCCGCCACGGGCCCGGACGCCGGGCCGGGGCCGGGGTCGGCCAGGTCCAGACGCAGTCCGGGCGCCAGGGCGGCGCCGGTGCCGGCCGGCCGGACCTCGACGCCGGTGGAGGGCCCGGCCCACCAGGGCTCCCCGGGCTGCAGCACCGTCCAGCCGGACCAGGAGCCGGTGGAACGGGCCCGTGTCCGGACCAGGTACCCACCCGGTGCCGGGGTCCGGCCTGCGGGTTCGGTGACGGCCAGCATGCTGAAGCCCGCCGTGTGCGCGGCGGTGAGGGCGGGAGCGGCGCCGCCGGCGGTGAGCGTGAAGGCCCGGGCGGCGGCAGGGGGAGCGGCGGGCTGGTCCCCGGTCGCGGTGGTGGCGGTGAGCGCGCAGACCAGGGCGGCGGTCACGGTCACGGTGGCGGTCATGTGCCGTGATCGGCGGCTTCGCACGCGGTACTTCTCCCTCGTCGACGCAATGCGCCGGCCGGGCTCGGGGAGCCCGGCCGGCGCATCACCACTTCGCTGACCGGTTGTTCCAACGAGGGGGCCGGCGAGGGGTTACGGGCGTCCGCCGGCGGATGCCGCCTCCGCTCAGTTCGCGGCGTAGACGCGGACGGCGAACTCCGCGATCTCCGCGTCCGAGAGGTTCTTCGCCAGGTTGGCCTCGGTGATCATCCCGATCAGCCGGTGGCCGCCGGCCACGTCGATGACGGGCAGCCGCTTGATCTGGTGGACCTCCATGATGTCCACCGCCTCCGCGGCGTTGCCGTCGGCGTCCACCCAGTGGAGCGTCCCGGCGAGCTCCCCGGCCTTCACGGCGGCCGGGTCCTTCCCCTCGGCGCAGCACTTGACGACGATGTCGCGGTCGGTGATCAGCCCCTGGAGGCGCTGGTCGTCACCGCAGATGGGCAGGCAGCCGACGTTCAGGTCGCGCATCATGCGCGACGCGTCCAGCAGGGTCTGGTCCTCCCGGACGCACTGCACGCCCCCGGTCATGATGTCCCGGGCCCGCAGGTTCCTGGCCATGGTTCCTCCTTGGCTCTCCGAGTTGGGTCCGCGGCCTTGTGCACCCTTCCCTACGAGCACAGCACGGATGGGCCCGCCCGGCGCGCCGACGGCGGTCCCGGCACGCGTATTTTCTTGACCGTTCGTTCCGGAAAGACTTATGATCTTCGACGTGGCCAGGACCAAGGAATTCGATCCGGACGCCGCGCTCCAGTCGGCCCTCGAACTGTTCTGGAGCCGCGGCTACGAGGCGACGTCGGTCGCGGACCTCGTCGAGCACCTCGGCATCGGGCGCGCCAGCATCTACGCGACCTTCGGCAGCAAGCACGAGCTCTACCTGAAGGCACTGGACCGCTACGCCGAGACGCACGACCCGCCGCTCCTGTCGGAGCTGTCCCGGCCGGGGCCGGCGCTGCCCGCCGTGCGGGAGGTGGTCCGCCGCTTCGCCGCGGAGGCGGCCGCCCCGCACCGGCGGCTGACGGGGTGTTTCGTCACCAACACCGCCGCCGAACTGGGCGCGCGCGACGCGGCAGCCGCCCGCCGGGTCGAGGCGAGCTGGGACCGCTTCGAGACGCTGCTGCACTCCGCGCTCCTGCGGGCCCAGGGCCAGGGCGAGCTGCCCGTGGAGCGCGACCCGCGCGGCCTCGCCCGGATGCTGCTGGTCCTGCTCCAGGGCGTCCGGGTCGTCGGCAAGGCCTCGGAGGACCCGGCCCGGGTCCGGGACGCGGCCGAACAGGCCCTGGCCCTGCTGGACTGACCGCACCCCCCGCGCCGCACCCCCGCGCGGGAGCGCCCCGGCGCTCTCTTCCGCATGCCTTCTTTCTGAACCGTTCGTTCAAATATGGGCCCCGTGGCCCCAGAGGAGTCACCGCAGATGAACCGCTTCACCGGCAAGACCGTCCTGGTGACCGGCGCCGGCTCCGGCATCGGCCGCGCCATCGCCCTCGCCTTCGCCGCCGAGGGCGCCCGCGTGGTCGCCGCCGGACGCACCCCGGCCCCGCTGGAGGAGACCGCGGCCCTCATAGCGGCCGCGGGCGGCACCGCCGCCGCCGTCCCCGCCGACGTCACCGACTCGGGCCGGCTCGCCGCCCTCGTCCGCGAGAGCGCCGACCGCTTCGGCGGGCTCGACATCGCCGTCAACAACGCCGGGATCCTGCGGGGCACCGTGCCCGCCGCCGACATCGCCGAAGAGGACTGGGACGCGGTGCTGCGCACCAACGTCACCGGCGTCTGGCTGGCGATGAAGCACGAGATCGCCCACATGCGCGCCAACGGCGGCGGTGTCATCGTCAACGTCTCCTCCAACCTGGGGGCACACCTGCGCATCCCGAACGCCGCCGCCTACGTCACCTCGAAGGCGGCCGTCGCCGCCCTCACCCGCGCGGCCGCCCTCGACCACATCCGCGAGGGCGTCCGCATCAACGCGGTCAGCCCCGGCGCCACGGCCGCGCCCATGTCGCTGCGCCCGGGCGAGACCGAGGCCGACCGCGTCGAGCGGATCAAGGGGGAGAACCCCCTCGGCCGGCTCGCGGAGGCCGAGGAGGTGGCCGCGGCGGTGCTCTACCTGGCCTCGCCGGAGGCCGGCGCCGTCGTCGGCACCGACCTCGTGGTCGACAGCGGTTCCGCGGCCTGACCCACGGGGGCCTACCGGCCGGCGGCCGGGCCGGGCAGCGGCTTCCCCTCGCAGGAGGCGTCCGCGGCCGGCATCCGGCCGTCGACCAGGAATCCCTCGACGTACGCGTCCACGCAGGCGTTGTGCGACTGGTAGACGCCGTGGTCGCCGCCGCCGACGGTGATCAGCCGGGTCCCGGCGGTCTCCCGGTGCGCCTTCAGCGCGCCCTCGTAGTACGTGGCCGGGTCGTGCAGCGAGTTGAGCATCAGCACCGGCGGCAGGCCCCGCCCGGTGACCCGCACCCGGGGCGCCAGGGAGCGGGGCCAGGCGGCGCAGACCGACGCGAAGGTCAGCTCGCGGGCCCCGGCCATCGGGTACGCGCCGCTGTCGGCGGCGCTCCTGCGCACCCAGTACGCGCCGTCGTGGTTCCAGGGGGTGTCCTGGCAGATGACGGAGAAGAAGTCCGCGGCGAACTGCGCCCCCAGCGGGTGCTCCAGCTTCTCGGCCAGGGCCTTGCGGGCGGCCGGCGGAGCCGCCTCGGGGTGCTCCAGGACGCCGAGCAGCGTCGCCAGGTCGGGGAAGCGGTCCCCGCTGTAGATGACGGACGTGGCGGCGGCGTCCAGGTGGTTGGGGGTGACCTTCGTCCCCTCCAGATCGAGCGGGTGCTCGCCCAGCGCGCCGCGCAGCCGCTCGTACGAGGCCTTCGCCTCCTCGGCGGTCCGCCCCTGGTGGTAGGTGGCGTCGTTCGCGGCGAGCCAGGGCAGGAAGTCCTGCTCGAACCGGCGCTGGAAGCTCATCGGCTGGCCCGTCAGGAACTCCTGCCAGCTGCCGGTGAAGCCGATGTTGCTGTCGAGCACCACCCGGTCGACCCGGCGCGGGAACTCCGTGGCGTAGTAGGCGCCGAGGAAGGTGGCGTACGAGGGACCGTAGTAGGACACCTTCGCCTCGCCGAGCAGGGCCCGGAACAGGTCCATGTCGTGCACGGCCTGGTCGGTGGTGATGTACGGGAGCAGCCCGCCCGACCGCCGCTCGCAGTCCCGGACGAAGCCCCGCGCCCGCTCCACGGTGGCGTCCACGGCCTCGGGCGCGCGGTCGCGCAGGTCGCCGCTGGTGAACAGGGCGTCCACCGTGTCCTGGTCGGAGCAGACCACCTGCGTGCTCGCCCCGACCCCGCGCTGGTCGAAGCCGACGATGTCGTACGCGGCCGCCAGCCGCTGCGAGTACGCCGCCAGCCCGGCGGGCCGGCCCAGACCCGAGGCGCCCGGCCCGCCGGCCGCCATCATCAGCACGCCGCGCCGCGCGGCCGGGTCCGCGGCCCGGTGCCGGGACACCGCGACGGTGAGGTCCGCGCCCGTGCCCGGGTGGTACCAGTCGCGCGGCACCGTCATGGAGGCGCACTCCAGGGCGCCGGACTGGCACGGCTGCCAGTCCAGCCGCTGCTGCGCGTAGCGGGCCGGCACGGCGGCCGCGGGCGCTCCGGCCCCCGCCTCGGCGGCGGCGGCCGGGGCCGCGGGCAGGGCGGCGAGGGCGAGCAGCCCGCACGCGGCGGCCGTGGCCCAGCGCGCGGGCTTCGTGAAGAGGTGCATCCGGGTGTTCCCCCCGTAGGAGCGGTTCGGTACAACCCCGATCCTCCGGGAGCGCGCCCCGCCGGACGATCCCCCCACTGCCCGCATCCGGGGTGGTGCCAGCACCACCCCCCGGCCGGTGCGGTCCGCGGCTAGCCGACGAATTCCTCGTCGCCGTAACGGACTTCGGCCTTCTTCCAGTCGACCCCCAGGCCTGCGGTGAACCGCCGCGCGAGGGGCAGGTCGGCGACCGGCGCGACCAGGATCAGCTGCCCCCCGAGGGTGACGGACCCGCCGCCGAGCTCCTCCCGGGCCCGGGGATCGGCGGCCAGCGCCTCGCGCAGCCGGGTGGCGCTGACGCCGGAGGCCCGGATCTCGACGGCGTCCGTCTCCGGGTGGTCGCGCGGCAGGCAGCGGAAGGTCAGCACCGACTCCTGGTGGTACTGCTTGGCGATGACGCCCGCGATGTGGTGCAGCCCCTCGCGGCTCACCTCGTTCACGTCGAACTCCCGTGAGCGCTCGTACGTCGTCTGCTGGAGGTCCCCGGACCAGAACACCCCGTCCAGGAGGGTCGAACGCCCCGCCACGGCGCCGTTCGCCCCGATGATCCGGCGCACCTCGTGGTCGAAGCGGATCAGGCGTGTGGAGAGCCGCGGATCGTCGGGATCGGTGATGACGGCGGTGTTGTCGGTGGCGAAGACCTCCCCGGCCGGGCAGTGCGAAGCCACCGCCGGCGCCACGGGGCTCGCCTGGGCGGTGCCCGCCCCCGCCGTCCCCAGCGCCAGCACCCCGGCGACGACCAGCACACGCAACCGCTTCATGCTCAACTCCCTGAATGTGGGCCCCCGCTGTCTCGCACCGGGGCCGCGGCGGCCCCATCCTAGGAGCCGGACCGGCCGGTTCGTTCCGCGTTACGGCATATGGCGGATACCGGGCGGTCCGGTTTCGTTCCACCCCCGTCCGGCGCGAGGTCGACGTGAGAGCGGGCGCCACCGGGGGTATGGCTCACTGCCGGGAGGGGATTCGTGACAGCTGGCGCAAGGAAGTCGGTCCGGGCCCTGGCCCTCCTCGGGTCCGCGGCGGTGCTCGCCCTCGCCGGGTGGCTGGTCTGGCTGCTCCCCGGACCGCAGCTGGTCGCCGTCCTCGGACTGCGGCCCGTGGACGGCACCCTGACCGTGTCCGCGTGCTACGAGGCCTCCGACGCGGAAGGCTATCCGGGCGGCACCGAGTGCGAGGGCGCCTACGTCCCGCGCCGCACCGGCGAGCCGCGCCGGGAGGTCCTGCTGGAGGGCGCCGCCGCCCGGTACGGGCCGGGCAGCGCCGTACCGGTCCGGATCGCCCGGGGGAAGGCGTACGAACTGTCCGGATCCGCGGTGGGGCACGTCGGCGCCGTCACCGGGTTCCTGCTGGTCCCCCTGCTCACCCTCGCCTCCTGGCTGCTCGTCTGGGCCCGGCGCGGGAAGGCGGGCAAGGCGGAGACCCATGTGATCGCCGCGCTCGCCGCACTGGCCGCCGTGGCGGTGCTCAGCGTGGCCGCCGGGCTCCTCGTCGCCCTCGCCACCGCCGTCCTCTGACCCCGGGCGGCCGGGCCCCCGTCACACCGCGACCGCCTCGATGACCGACGGCAGCGAAGGCGTCGGCAGGATCCGGTGCAGCCGGAACCCCGCGCGCGACAGCAGCTCCTCGAACTCGGCGGCGGTCCGCTCACGCCCCTCGACGACCATCAGCATCACGATGTCCAGTTCCACCGCCGGGTGCGGCACCCCGCCCCCGGGCAGCACGGCGTCGACGACCAGCAGCCGCGTCCCGGCCGCCGCCGCGCGGCGGACCGAGCCGAGGACGCGCAGGGCGTCCTCGTCGTCCCAGTCGTGCAGGATGTGCTTGAGCAGGTAGAAGTCCCCGCCGGGCGGCACCGCCTCGAAGAAGTCCCCGCCCTCGGTACGCCACCGGCCCGTCAGCGCGGGCTCGTCGAGCACGTGTCCGGAGACGGTGCCGGGCCGGTCGAAGAGCACGCCCTCCAGCGCAGGCCCCCTCCTCAGCACGGCCCGCAGCAGCCCGCCCCGGCCTCCACCGACATCGACCACCCGCCCCCGCTCGGGGAACGGGTAGGCCCGCGCGACGAGTTCGTCCTCCGGACCGGAGAACGCCGCCATCCCCGCGTCGAAGACGGCGCGGTCCTCGGGGGACTTGTGCAGGTGCTCGAAGAAGGGGCCTCCGTAGGCCAGCTCGAAGGAGGACCGCCCGCCGCGCAGGGTCGCCGGCAGCTCGGCGGCCGACCGCACGATCATCGGGTCGGTGATCATCAGCACACCGGCGTGCTGGGAGTGCGCCACATCGGTCCGCAGCGGCTGCCCCGCGGGCTCCAGCCGGAACCTGCCCCGCTCGTCCTCGTGGAAGAGGCCCCGGGCCGCGAGCAGCCGCAGGAGGCGGCGCAGCGCGGCGGCGTCCGTGCCGCTGAGAACGGCGAGTTCCCCGGGCGTGCGGGGGCCGTCGGCGAGGTGGTCGGGGATCCGGTGCACGGCCAGCGCCCGCAGGGCCGCCGCGTGGACGTGGCCGAACATCACGTCGTGCAGCACCGGGGGAGCGGAGGTGGCCAGGGGCCGGCCGGGGGCCGGGGGGTCGGGGGATTCGCCGGGGCCGGTCACGGGCGCGCTCCTGTCGTCTCGGGGAGTTCAGGGAGTACAGGGAGTACCGGACCGCCATGGTGACCCGTACGGACCGCCGCCCGGGGGGTTTCGGGCGGGGCCGCCCGCCGTCAAGTCGACTTCAGGGCAGACCCGGACGGGGAAGCGCCCCGAACGCACCTGCGAGCCCGTCGCACCTGGTCACGGCGGGTACGACGGCCGTAGCCGCAATCGGTTCCCTGTGCCACGGTGGACCCATGGAGGGCAACCCGAACACCCACGGCACCCACGGCCACGCCACCCCCCACCCCCACGACGACCGGGCGCACGACCACCCCGGTACCCCGGCGGCCCGCCTGCGCCACCGGCTCGCGCACCTGCTCACCCCCCACCGCCACGAGGCCGCCGACCGGGTCGACGCGGCGATGGAGACCTCCCGCGAGGGCATGCGCACCCTGTGGGCCTCCCTGGCCGTCCTGGGCGCGACCGCCGCCCTCCAGGCCCTGATCGCCGTCGCCTCCGGGTCCGTCGCCCTGCTCGGCGACACCGTCCACAACGCCGCCGACGCCCTGACCGCCGTACCGCTGGGCATCGCCCTCCTCCTCGGCCGGCGGGCCGCGAACCGCCGCTACACCTACGGCTACGGGCGCGCCGAGGACCTCGCGGGCGTCCTCGTCGTGGCGGTCATCGCCGCGTCCGCGGTCCTCACCGCCGGGGCGGCCGTCGACCGGCTCCTGGCCCCCCGCGAGGTCACCCACCTGTGGGCCGTCGCCGCGGCGGCCGTGACCGGTTTCGCCGGCAACGAGTGGGTCGCCCGCCTCCGCGTCCGCACCGGCCGCAGGATCGGCTCCGCCGCCCTGGTGGCCGACGGACTGCACGCCCGCACCGACGGGTTCGCCTCCCTGGCGGTCCTGGCGGGCGCCGCCGGCTCCGCGCTCGGGTGGCGGGCCGCCGACCCCGTCGTCGGCCTGCTGATCACCCTCCCCGTCCTGCTGGTCCTCGGGAACGCCGCCCGCGAGGTCTGCCGCCGCCTGATGGACTCCGTCGACCCCGGGCTCGTCGACACCGCCGAGGGCGCGCTGCGCGGGGTGGACGGCGTCCTGGACGTCGGACAGCTGCGCATGCGCTGGATCGGCCACGCCCTGCGCGCCGAGGCCGACATCGTGGTCGGCCCGCACCTCACCGTCGTCCAGGCGCACCGCCTCGCGGTGGCGGCGGAGGCCGCCCTGATCCGGGCGGTCCCGCGGATGACCGCCGCGACGGTGCACACCGACCACCTCCGCGCCCACCCCGGACCGGCCGGGGTCAGCGGCTGACCGGGGCCCGCTCGGCGCGCCGCACCAGGGCGGTGATCCGGGAGGCGATCTCCGGCCACAGCGCCTCGGGCAGGTCGTGGCCCATGCCGTCGAAGACGACGAGTTCGGCGCCCGGGACGGCCGCCGCCGTGGCCCGCCCGCCGCTGACGTCGCACACGGGGTCCTCGGCGCCGTGGACCACCAGCGTGGGCACCCGTACCGAGGCCAGCGCGGCCGTCCGGTCGCCCGAGACGAGAGCGGCCACGGCCTGGCGGGCGACACCGAGCGGATCGTAGTCCCGGTCGAAGGCGCGGGCGGCCCGCTCCCGCAGCGCGGTCTCGTCGGGGGCGTAGCCGGGCGAGCCCATCACCCGCACCGCCCGGACCGTCCGCTCGATGACCTCCTCGCGGTCCGTGGGCGGCGGTCCCGCCAGCACCCCCAGCACGGCGGGGTCCGGCTGCCCGACGCCGGGGGCGCCCGTCGTGGACATCAGGGAGGTCAGCGACCGCACCCGGCCGGGATGCCCGATCGCCATCGTCTGGGCGATCGCCCCGCCCAGCGACAGGCCGACGACGTGCGCGCCGGCCAGCCCCAGCGCGTCCAGCAGGCCCACCGAGTCGGCCGCCATGTCCGACACGTCGTAGGACGCGGACGACGGGTCGCCGCGCCGGACCGCGGCCAGGTCGGGCACCGGCGCGTCGTGGAAGTGCGTCGACAGGCCGCAGTCACGGTTGTCGAACCGGATCACCTGCAGCCCGCGCCCGGTCAGTTCCGCGCAGAACCCGTCCGGCCAGCCGTGCATCTGGAGGGCGAGGCCCATCACCAGCAGCACGGGCGGCGCCTGCGGGTCGCCGAAGCGCTCGTAGGCGACCTCGATGCCCGACGGGCCCACGTCCACGGCCTTCTGCTCACTCACCGCTGTCATGCGTCGGTTCTACACGCCCGGGGCGCCCCCCGAGCCGCTCCGGCCGCCGCGTGTCCCGCGGCCGGGCCGGGGGCCACGGGAGGGCGAGGACCCCCGATCCTGCGCGACTCTGCGCGCAACGGTGGTGTTTCGAGCACCTCTTGACATGCGCGCGGTGTCACGCTGCACTGGTCCGCGCACCCCTGCCACCCCCCGCACCACCGCACCGCGTTCCGCTCCGCACCCCCGCCCCCGGCCGGCTGGAGCCGCCATGCGTCTGCTCAGGATCCTGATCGCCGCCGCCTGCGCGGTCCTCGCCCTCGCCCTCCCCGGCGTCGCGGCCCCTCCCGCCCGGGCGGCCGCCGCCACGGCGCCACAGACGGTCCCGGCACTGCGCCAGTGGACCCCCGGCACCGGCGCGTACGCCTTCACCACCGCCACCCGGATCGTCCTGGACGCCGCCTCCGCGGACCGGCTGGCCGAGGACGCCGCCACCTTCGCCCGGGACCTCGGCGCCCTGGCCGGCCGCGAGGTCGCCGTCACCACCGGGACCCCGGCCCCCGGCGACATCGCCCTCGCCCTCGGCGAGAGCGCCCTGCCCGCCGAGGGCTACCGGATGACCGCCGCGGACGCCCTCACCGTGCGCGCCGCCACGCCCGCCGGGGCCTTCTACGGCACGCGCACCGTCCTCCAGCTCCTGCACCGGTCCGCCACCGTGCCGGCCGGCACGGCCGTGGACTGGCCCGCCAAGGCCGAGCGCGGCCTCATGGTCGACCAGGGGCGGAAGTTCTTCACCGTCGACTGGCTCAAGCAGCACATCAAGGAGCTCGCCTACCTCAAGCTCAACTACTTCCACTTCCACCTCTCCGACACCTTCGGCTTCCGCCTGGAGAGCTCCACCCACCCCGAGATCGTCTCCGCCGAGCACTACTCCAAGCAGGACATCGCCGACCTCGTCGCCCTCGGCCGCGCCTACCACGTCACGATCGTCCCCGAGATCGACACCCCCGGCCACATGAACGCCGTCCTCGCCGCCCACCCCGAACTCCGGCTCAAGAGCAGCGGCGGCGCCGTCAGCCCCGACTTCATCGACCTCTCACTGCCGGCCTCCTACACCCTGGTCGAGGACCTGCTGAAGGAGTACCTGCCGCTCTTCCCCGCCCCGTACTGGCACATCGGCGCGGACGAGTACGTCACCGACTACGCCAAGTACCCGCAACTGCTGAGCTACGCCCGGGCCCACTACGGGGCGAACGCCACCGCCAAGGACACCTACTACGGGTTCGTCAACTGGTCGGACCGGCTGGTGCGGGCGGCCGGCAAGACCACCCGGATGTGGAACGACGGCATCAAGTCCGGCGACGGGACCCTGCGGCCGGACCCCGGCATCCTCGTCGAGTACTGGTACACCTACGGCCTCACCCCGCAGCAGCTCGCCGCCGCCGGGCACACGGTCGCCAACGCCTCCTGGACGCCCACCTACTACGTGCTCGGCGGCGCCAAGCCCGACACCCGGTGGATGTACGAGACCTGGACCCCGGACCGCTTCGAGGGCGGAGCCACCCTCTCCGACCCGTCGAAGAACCCCGGTTCGCTGCTCCACGTCTGGTGCGACAACCCCACCGCCGAGACCGAGGCGCAGATCGCGGCCGGCATCACGTACCCGCTGCGGGCCCTGGCCCAGCAGACCTGGGGTTCCCCGAAGCCGGCCGCCTCCTACGCCGACTTCGTCCCCCTCGCGGCGGGCGTCGGCCACAACCCCGCCTGGCCGGCCACGGGGCAGGAGGGCAACCTGGCGCAGGGCCGCCCGACCACCGCCTCCAGCACCGAGACCGCCGCCTTCCCGGCGGCCGCGGCCACCGACGGCGACCCCGGCACCCGCTGGTCCAGCGCCTACCGGGACCCGCAGTGGCTCCAGGTCGACCTCGGCGCCGTCCGCGACGTCGGCCGCGTGGTGCTGCGCTGGGAGGCGGCGTACGGGAAGTCCTTCCAGGTCCAGCTCTCCGACGACGGCGCCGGCTGGCGCACCGCCTACGCCACCACCACCGGCGGCGGTGGCGTCCAGGACCTCACCGGCCTCACCGGATCCGGCCGCTACGTCCGCGTGTACGCCACTCAGCGCGGGACCGGATACGGCTACTCCCTCTACGAGTTCGAGGTCTACGGTCCCCGGCCCGACGCCCCCCGCACCCTCACCGCGGCGGGCCGGGCCCTGGACGACCCGGCGAGCTCCACCACCCCCGGCACCGGACTGATCACCTGGACCCCGCACGGCGGCCCCAACCAGCTGTGGCGGCTCACCCCGGCCGCCGACGGCAGCCTCGCCCTGGTCAACGGCGCCTCGGGGCTGTGCGCGGCCGTCGCCGGCGGGTCCACGGCGGCCGGCGCGGCCGTCGTCCAGGAGGTCTGCGACGGGGGCGACGGCCAGCGCTGGCGCCCCACCGTCCTCGGCGACGGCGGGCGGACCCTGGCCAACGGGCACAGCGGCCTGCTGCTGACCACCGCCTCCGCCGCCGACGGAGCCCCCGTCACCCAGCAGCCGGCCGACGGCTCCCCGTACCAGGAGTGGCGGACCGGCTGAGCGCGGCCCCCTCCCGGAGCCGCGCCGGCCGGGGGCTGCCAGACTGCCCCTGGAACGACAGGGACTCGAAGGGCGGGCGGGAACATGCGGGTGGGGGCGGGGCGCCGGGCCCTGGCGGTGCTGGCGGTGGCGACGGCGACGGCCTGCGGGGGCCCCTTCCAGGACCTGGGCCCGCTGCCGGAGCGGTACGCGGGTCCGCCGCTTCCCGCCGACCGGGTGGTGGCCGACCTGACGGAGGCCATGGCCGAGGCGGGGGTGACCGTACGCCGGTCGCCCCCGGAGCTGAGCCCGATCGACTGCCACGAGGTCCTGACGGCCGAACCGCCCCCGGCGGGCGCGGACGCGGCGCTGCGGGCCGGGTTCGCCCGGGCCCGCGGCGGCCACGGCTGGCAGGACGCGCCCCGGCCGCCGGAGGGGACGCTCAGCCTCCGCAAGGCCGACTGGACCGCGACCACCCGGCTCGGCGGATCCGCCGCGGCGGGGCAGCCCACCGCGCCGGTCGTGATCACCCTGCTCTGCGACGGCGCCCACTCGAAGTCCGGGCCCCCGGGGTCCCCCTCGGCCGCCCCCTGAGCCCCCGTCCCCCCGTCGCTCAGCCGGAGCCGCGCGGGCGCAGGCCGTCGAAGGCCAGGTCGAGGAAGCGGCGCCAGTCGCCGCTGCCGGTCCGGATGATCCCGGACAGGCCGCCGACGAGCATGTAGACGTCCGCGACGCCGAGGTCCTCGCGGAGGGTGCCGGCGGCCCGCCCCTGTGCGATCAGCGCCGCGACGGCCTTCTCCAGACGCCCCAGCGTCTCCCCGCCCGGCGCGGTCGAGCCGGTGGCGGACAGGGCGGCGGCGGTCAGTCCCGGGCTCCCGGCGAGGGCCGCGCCGACGTGGTCCAGGTAGCGGGCCAGCCCCCGGCCGGCCTCGGGTTCGCGCAGGCAGTCCGTCAGGGCGTGCCGCAGGATCTCCGCGAACCGCTGTTCCGCCGCCGCCTCCACGAGGGCCTGCTTGGACGGGAAGTGCCGGTACAGGGTGCCGATGCCGACGCCCGCCGCCCGGGCCACCTCGGGCATCTGCACCTCCTCGCCGCGTTCCTCGAACAGGGCGCGGGCCGCGGCCAGGACGAGGGCGCGGTTGCGCTCCGCGTCGGCGCGCGGCCGGCGTCCGCCGCTCGGTGCCGGGGACGTTGACAAGGCGACCACTCCTCCGCCTACATTGGGCCTGGATACGAACCGGAATCGGATTCCGGTTCCTATGATGCCATGCGATGCCGTACGAGGCGAGGAAGGGGCCGCGTCATGACCACCGAAGAGGACCGATTCATCCTGCTGGAGCCCGGGGCGGCCCGGCCGGGCCGGATCCCGCTGCCGCCGGCGTTCGCCGTCAAGGCCTCCACGGCCGACACCGGGGGGCGGCTGTCCCTGCTGGAGGTCACCGTCGCGCAGGACGTCCCCCGCCACACCCACCACCTGGCCGACGAGTGCGTCTACGTCCTCGACGGGGTCCTCGGCATCGAGTTCGACGACCGGACCCACCGCGCCACGGCCGGAACCTTCGCACTGCTGCCCCGGGGCGTCCCACACGCCCTGCGCCGCGCCTCCGACCCGCCCCCGCGGGTCCTGCAGATCTCGGCGCCCGGAGGCTGGGAGTGCTACGTCGAGGACCTGATCGAAGCCGGGCCCGCCGTCCTCACCGACGGCGAACTGGACCCGGCGAAGATCAACCCCATCGCCGCCCGGCACCACGTCCGCTACGAGGAGGCCCACTGACAACGAGGGCGCCTAGGGGGTGTCCGCAAAGTAGCGTCGTCCGCCCGCAGGGCGGGCCCCGCGGCGTCCGGTGCACCGAGAGTGCGTGCCGGGCGTCGTGGGGCAGGCGGGACTTTGCGGACACCCCCTAGGCATCCGCCGGGTCCGCCCCGTACCTGAGGCGTCCGAGGGCCGTCATGGGGCGGTCGTGCGCGGCCACCGGCTCCGGCAGGACGGTGGAGCCGGTCAGGTAGCGGTCCACCGCCGAGGCCGCCGACCGGCCCTCGGCGATGGCCCACACCACCAGTGACTGGCCCCGCCCCGCGTCCCCGGCCACGAACACCCCCGGCGCCCGCCCGCCCGCGGCGGCGAAGTGCGCGTCCCGGGCGAAGTTGCCGCGCGCGTCGTACTCCAGCCCCAGCTGCCCGCACAGCCCGCCGGCCCGCTCGGGGCCGGAGAAGCCCAGCGCCAGCAGCACCAGCCCGGCCGGTATCACCCGCTCCGTCCCCGTCAGGGGCCGCCGCTCCCCGGGCTCGACCTCGGTCAGCCGCAGCGCCCGCACCCGGCCGGCGGCGTCCCCCTCGAACCGCAGGGTGGCGCTGGAGAACAGCCTCGGGTCCTGCCCCGCCCGCCCCCGGGCCTCCTCGTGGGCGTGGGAGATCCGGTACACCTTCGGGTGCACCGGCCAGGGCTCGCCCTCACGGCGGTCCGGTCCCGGCTCGGGGTTGATGTCCAGTTGGACCACCGACAGCGCGCCCTGCCGCAGGGCCGTACCGAGGCAGTCCGAGCCGGTGTCGCCGCCGCCGACGACCACCACGTGCACCCCGTCGGCGCTCACGGGCGACACCGCGAGATCGCCCTCACAGACACGGTTGGCGCAGGTCAGGTACTCCATGGCCTGATGGATCCCGCTCAGCGAGCGCCCCGGCACCGGCAGCTCGCGGCGCTCCCCGGCGCCGACCGCCACCACGAGGGCGTCGTAGCGGCCGCGCAGCCCGTCCGCCGGTTCGGCCCCGCCGACGTCCGAACGCGTCACGAAGTCGGTCCCCTCGGCGCGCATCTGCTCGATCCGGCGGTCGAGCAGGTCCTTCTCCATCTTGAACCCGGGGATGCCGTAGCGCAGCAGGCCCCCGAGCCGGTCGGCCCGCTCGTGGACGACGACGCGGTGCCCGGCCCGGGTCAGCTGCTGGGCCGCCGCGAGCCCGGCCGGGCCGGAGCCGATGACGCCCACGGAACGCGTCCCGCGCCGCTCGGGCGGGCGCGGGGTCATCCAGCCGCGCCGCAGCCCCTCGTCCGCGATGGTCTGCTCGACGTTCTTGATGGTCACCGGATCGGCGTTGATCGCGAGGACACAGGCGTCCTCGCAGGGTGCGGGGCAGAGCCGGCCGGTGAACTCGGGGAAGTTGTTCGTCGCGTGCAGCCGCTCGTACGCGGCGTGCCAGTCGGAGTGCGCGGCGTAGCCGTTCCATTCGGGGATCAGGTTCCCCAACGGGCAGCCCGCGTGGCAGAACGGGACCCCGCAGTCCATGCAGCGGCTCGCCTGTTCCCGGACGAGCGGCAGCAGCGCCTGCCCCGCGTACACCTCGCGCCAGTCGCCGAGCCGCTCCTCGACGGGGCGGGCCGGGACGGCCCTGCGGGGGATCCTGAGGAAGCCGAACGGATCGGTCACGCGCCGCCTCCCTGGACCGGGTCCCAGCGGGGTAGGAGGAGCGGTACGGCGCGCCCGAAGCGCGCCGTATGCCACCTTCCGACCAGATTACGCCGTCCGGGCGATCCGGCACCCCGCCCCGCGGGGCTCAGTAGCCCCAGCGCGGCTGCGACCCGTCCTGCCGGCAGGTGATCATGCGGCCGTTCCCGGCGTGGGTGGAACGGCCCACGTCGGCCTTGCGGCAGTACTGGCCGGCGTTGTAGCAGTTGCCCGCGTTGGAGGTGATCTCGCAGTCCGCCCGGGCGGGCTGTTCCGGCGTCTTCGCCTTCGCCGTCGGCTCCGGCGCCGGATCGGCGGCGGTCCGTGTGGCGGTGGGCGCCGCGGGGGCCTTGGCGTCGGGGGTGGTGGGGGAGGGACTCGGGAGGGCCGACGGGGTGGCGGACGGCGAGGGCGTCGGGGAGACGGCCGGTGCCGACGTCGCCGAGGCCGACGGCGGGGGCGGCACGGCCGGCCCGCCGCCGTCGGCGGGCCCGCAGGCGACGGCGACCCCCGCCGCCAGCAGGCCGACCAGGGCCAGCCGTATCCGCCCCGCCCGCCGTCCGCCCGTACGGCCGTGCCCGGTTCCTCTGTTCCCGCCCGCGCTTCGCATCCGTGCCCCCACCTTGAGTCGCCGCTCTGAAGTTGATCAAAGGAGCAACATCATAGGAACGGGTGTCCGGTTCGCCGGCGGCCTCCACCCAATCGTGACCACCGGGACCGGGACCGGGACCGGCGCCGGGACCGGGGCTGCGGGCTACCGGTCCGTCAGAAGCGCCTGCGCGGAGCCGTCGCGCTGGTGGGGGACCGGGGCGGAGACGACCGGGCCGTGCTCCTCCGGGCGGAAGGAGACCGTGCGCGTGGGGGCGGGAATGGAGATGCCCTCCTCCCGGTAGCGCCGGTGCAGGCGCTTGATGAACTCGTGCTTGATCCGGTACTGGTCGCTGAACTCGCCGACGCCCAGGATCACGGTGAAGTCGATCCGGGAGTCCCCGAAGGTGTGGAAGCGGACCTTCGCCTCGTGGTCGGGGACCCCGCCCTCGATGTCGGCCATCACGCCGTCCACCACGTCGAGGGTCACCCGCTCCACGTGCTCCAGGTCGCTGTCGTAGCCGACCCCCGCCTGGACCAGCAGCGACAGCTTCGCCTCCGGCTGGGTGAAGTTGGTCATGTTCGTCCGGGCGAGCCGTCCGTTGGGGATGATGACCAGGTTGTTCGACAGGTTGCGCACCACGCTGTTGCGCCAGTTGATGTCGACGACGTAGCCCTCCTCGCCGCTGCTCAGCCGGATGTAGTCACCCGGCTGCACCGTCTTCGACGCGAGGATGTGCACCCCCGCGAAGAGGTTGGCCAGGGTGTCCTGGAGGGCCAGCGCGACCGCCAGACCGCCGACGCCCAGGGCGGTGACCAGCGGGGCGATGGAGACCCCGACGGTCTCCAGGGCGACCAGCACGCCCATCGTCAGGACGACGATCCGCGTGATGTTGACGAAGATGGTGGCGGACGCCGCGACCCCGGTCCGGGACTGTGCCACGGACTGCACGAGCCCCGCGACCACCCGGGCCGCCGTGAAGGTGGCGAAGAGGATCAGCAGGGCGGTCAGGGACTGGCTGACGATGTTCCCGATCCGCGCCGTCAGCGGCAGCGCGGTCGCCGCCGCCGCCGCGCCCGCGATGACGGCCGCCCACGGGGCGAGCGTCCGCAGCGCGTCGACGATGACGTCGTCGCCGGTCCACTTGGTCCGCTCGGCGTGCTTGGCCAGCCACTTCAGCAGGGCCCGCAGCAGCAGCCCGGCCGCTCCGCCCGAGGCCAGCGCGATGGCGGCCACCACCCAGTCGTGCAGCACGAGGTCCCGGGTCACCGCACGCCCTCCGCTCGGGCGAGGTCCGGCCGCGGTATGTGTCGTGTCGTCACCATGTCACCTGTCAGGTCGCGTTGTGCGGGGCCCGTTCGAGCGGACGTACGCATTCCGAACGGACTGTCATCCTGCCGCATGCCCCGCCGCCCCCCACAGCGGGGCGCCGGAACGTCCGCCCTCCCCGGCCCCTGCCACCACGCCGCAGTTGCTCCGGCCCGGCGAACTCCTCACCTGCCCGGCCCACAGCCCCGGCCCCGCCGGACCACCGGGCCCGGCGGGGCCCGGTGGGATGTGCAGTCATGAACCTCCACGCGCACAAGGGGACCCGCCGCTCCCGGGCACGCACCCGGGTCCTGCTCGCCTCCCTCGCCGCCGCGGCGGCCCTGACCGGCCAGCTGGTCGCGACGGCACCGGCCGCGTCCGCGGCCGGCCCCAAGCCCTCGGACCCCGCCCCCGCCGCCCCCGGCAAGCAGCGGACCCCCGCCAAGCCCCCGTCACCGGCCCGGCAGCAGCCCCCGGCCGGGGGCCAGGTCCGCGACCCGGACCGGGACCGGGACGACGACCGGGACCGCGACCGGGAGCAGGACAAGGACGAACACCGGCAGAAGCAGAGGACGGCCCCGGTCGCGCACGGCCTGCGCCAGTTCACCTCCGACAACACCTTCACCCCGCCCGCGGGCGTCACCTCCGTCTTCGTCCAGGCCTGGGGTGGGGGCGGCGGTGGCGGCGGCGGGGGCGGCTCCAACGCACAGGGAGGCGCGGGCGGCGCCGGGGGCGGCGGGGGAGCCGGCGGCTTCACCTGGTGCGCCCTCAAGGTGACCCCGCTGACCGACTACGGGGTCGACGTCGGCGCGGCGGGCAGCGGTGGCGGCGGGGGCGCGTCGGGGGTCACCGGCGTCAACGGGACGGCCGGCACCGGCGGCGCGGCCAGTACGGTCACGGCGTCCGCGACCGGCACCACGCTGCTCACGGCCGGCGGCGGCGGAGGCGGCGGAGGCGGCGGCGGAGCCACCCCCACGGCCTCGGGCCCCGCCGGCGCCCCCGGCACGGGAGGCACCGGCGCCTGCTCCACGGGCGGCGTGAACCTGCCCGGCGGCAACGGCGGCCCGGGCCTCACGGGTGCCACCGCCGTACCCGACGGCATCGTCGGCCTCCCCCCGCTGACCGCCACCGGCGGCAACGGCGGCCCCGGCGGCGGAGGCAGCGCGGGCCCGGGCCCCGGCGGCCCGGGCCACGGCGGCGGGGACGGCTACGTCGTCATCTGGTGGTAGCGGCCTGAACCGCCCGCTCCCGGTGCCCCCGGGAGCGGGCGGCGCCCCGCGCAGCGGACCCGCCGACGGCCCGTCCTCCGGGAACGCACGGTCCCGGACGGCGGGGACCCGCGGCCGCCCCGCGCCCCTGCCGGGCAGCCGGGTGACGTACGGGCCGCCCCGCGCGCGGCCCCGGCCGGAGCGCACCGCCCGCCCGTACAGTCCGCTGGGGACCCCCGCCCCGGCGCCGGGGGCGAGCACCGGCAAGGGAGACAGCGTGACCTCGAACGACCAGGCCCACTTCCCCGCGGATCCGGCCCGCCCCCACGACGGGCACCCCTCCGCCCGCGCCTCGATGCACGTGTTCGTGCTCTCCGGGTCCTCCCGTACCGGCTCCGTCAACGCACGCCTGGCGGCACTCGTCGCGGGACTGGTCGTGCGCACCGGGGCCACCGCCGAGCCCGCGCTGCTCCGGGACTTCCCGATGCCGCTCTACGACGGGGACGCGGAGGCCGACGAGGGCGTGCCGGCCGGGGCGCTCGCGCTGCGCGAGCGGATCGACGCGGCGCAGGCCCTGGTCATCGCCTCGCCCGAGTACAACGCCTCCGTCCCCGGCCCGGTCAAGAACGCCGTCGACTGGGTCTCCCGCGTCCGCCCGCAGCCCTTCAAGGACAAGCAGGTCCTGCTGGTGTCGGCCTCCCCGTCGATGGTCGGCGGCAACCGGGGCCTGTGGGCGCTGCGCGTCCCGCTGGAGCACCTGGGCGCACGGGTCTACCCCGACATGTTCAGCCTGGCGGCCGCCCACCAGGAGTTCACCGAGGACGGCGCCCTCGCCGACGCCGGCCTCGGCGAGCGGCTGGCGTCGACCGTCGGCGCCTTCCTGGACCTCGCCGAGGCCGACACCCGCTACCTGTGCCTCCAGCGCCGCTGGTACGAGTTCCTCGGCGACCGGACCGACGCGCCCGTCACCGCCCGCGCCCAGGACTGACCCACCGGCCACCGCTGCCTCCCCGCCGTCGACGCACGCCCCGCTTCCCCCCGGAAGCGGGGCGTGCGCTGCTGTACGGGGGGCGCGCGCCACGGCGGATGCGACTCTTCCGGAAGATTTCCGGACCCGGCGTGCACGATCGGGCGCCTTTTCCGATGGGGTGGTGATGGGGGGAGCTTGTCGCTCCACGGCTGCCGGACACGGGGGCAGGCGGCCCGCTACTCACAAGCCACTCGGAAGGTTCCACGTCGACGTGAACGCTGCCCGGAACGGCACCCTCGTGCTGATAGACCTCACCCCAGCCCGTCAGGACCCGGAAGAACAACGGTGGGGGGACGCATGAACGAGGGCGAGTTCGACCCAGCCGGGGACCAGACGGTCTCCAGTGAACTGGCGGGCGTGCTCCCGGTGGAGTTCACCGCGTTCCACTCCCAGCAGCACCGCGCCTACCTGCGCTACGCCCACCTCCAGCTGGGCAACGCCAAGGACGCCGAAGAAGTCGTCGACGACGTCTTCACCTTCCTGCTGAAGGTGTGGCGCCAGGCGCTGAAGGAAGCGAGCCTCCACGGCTTCGCGTGGGCGGTGCTGCGCGAACACGTGGAACGGCGCCTGGGCGCCCTCGGCCGCCAGGTCGCCATGGTGGAAACGGCCTGGTTCTCGGCACTGCGCCGCTCCTCCAGGGAGCGGCTCGAACTGCTGGAGTCGAAGCTCGGCCTCTACGCCGCGATCGCCGAACTGTCCGAGCGGCAGTACGACGTGGTGCTGCTGGCCTTCCTGCTGGGCAACGACTCCGACACGGTCGCCCGGATGATGGGGATCTCCCCCGCGACCGTCCGGTCGCACGTCCGCGGCGCACGCCGAACCCTGTCCCGCAAGCTCGGGGTGGACTGGATCCCCGGAGAGGAGAAGGAGCAGTGAGCGACATGCCCGCTGACCGTGACATGCCGCTGCGCGCACTGGACGCGGCCCTGGACGACGCGGCGGTGCTCGCCGAGGAGTACGCCGGCTACGACGAGGGGGCCGCCCGGCGCCGGGTCGCCCGACGCATCGCCGCCGACCGCGCCCGCTCGGCGATCGGCACCGACACATCCGCCGAGACGGTCCGGGGCCGGGCCGCGTCGACCGCCTGGGACGACCTGGTGCTGGACGCCGCCTGCCACGTGCGGGCCGCGCGCTGCCTGGACGACCTGACCTGGTCCCTGGCCGAGAGCCGGGACTTCGCGGAGCTCGCCCTGCACGCCCGGTCCTGGCCCCACGGCGTGGACTCGGCCCTGCTGTTCGGCTGCCTGCTGCACCTGACGGACCGGCTGGAGGCCGCCCAGTTCTGGTTCCAGTACGCCGCCGGCGCGGGATCGCGGACCGCCGCCCAGTGCCTCTACCTCCACCACCTGGCCCGCGCCGAGGTCCGCACGGCCCGCCACTGGAAGCAGCAGGCCCGCCTCCTGCCCGCCGAGGAGCACCTGCCGCCCCTGCCCCAGATCCCGGACAACCTCGAAGAGACCCTGGGCGCCTCGGTCATCTGGACCTCCCCGCCCATCAGCACCCAGGACCTCACCACCCTCACCGCCGGCCCCGGCCGGGCCGAACGGCCCCCGTACCGGCTGCCGGCGCGCCTGCGCCAGGCCGTGGCGGCACGCCCCCGCAAGGAGCACCCCGAGCTGGGCGACATCGTCACTCCCAGCCCGCCCGTCGCCGTGGCCGTCGCCCGGCACGCCCGCCTCAACCCCGCGCACCTGACGCACGAGGCGAACGCCTGGGCCCTGGAGGCCCTCAAACAACCGCAGCTGACCCACGCCGCCCGCCGGACCACCGAAGGGCCGCAGGCCCCCGCCGCGCTGGCCTCCGTCCACCAGGCGCTGCGCGTCCTGGAGGTCGTCAACCGCTACTCGGGCGGCGTCAGCCTCACCCAGATCGCCCGCGAGACGAAACTCCCGCAACTGGTCCTCGCCCGGGCCACGGAACAGCTCGTCCGGGCCGGCCTCGCCACCCCCACCGGACCGGACGCCTACGTCGCCGGCCACGCCCTGCTGCTGGCCGACGCGGCCTGCGGGGAGGGCCGCGGGCACCTGCGCGAGACCCTGGCCTGGGTACGGGACGCCGTCGGCGCCGCCGTGTACGTCGCCCGCTACGCCGACGGCGAGGTCTCCATCACCCAGTACGCCGACGGCCCCGGCGCCCCCGCCGTCGACGAATGGGTCGACTTCCGCGCGGCCGCCCACGCCTCCGCGGTCGGCAAGGCCCTGCTGACCCAGCTGGACTACGACGACCGCAAGGACCACCTCGCCCGGCACGAGATGTCCCGCTTCACCTCCCACACCGTGACCAGCCAGGAGGCCCTCTTCCACCAGCTCGACACCCGCCGGCCCAACACCCCGCTCCTCGACTTCCAGGAGTACGCCGTCGGCACGGTCTGCGCGGCCGTACCGATCACCGCGGGCCCGAACGCCGAGTGCGTGGCCCTCTCCATCCCCGTCCCCGACCCGGCCCGGCTCAGGCAGGCGGCCCGGATCCTGCAGAGTGAGGCCGCCGCCGTCTTACTCGCACTGATCGTCGCGGGCAGCACCCGTCCCGGCCCGGCCCGGCCCGCGTTCGACCCCTGCGGGAGCCTGAGGTACCCGCCCGAACCGGACGCGGCGCCCGGACTGGTCGCGGCGCCCGGACGGGAGACCACGATCCTGTCCCCGACGGCCTAGGAGGCGGCCGCCCGGCCCGTACCCTCCGCACAGCCGAGCGGGCCCGGACCGGAGGTTCCGGACCGGGCCCCGCTCGTACGGCTCAGGCCCTGCGCCGGCCCAGGCCGGCCGCCACCAGCAGGGCCGCGCCGGTCACCAGGGCCGCGTCCACCGCCAGGACCGTGCGCACCCCGTCGAAGAGGGAGGCCTGCGTCGTGGCCAGGACGCCCAGCAGCGGGATCCCGATGGTGAGGCCCACCTGCTGGGTGGTGGTGACCAGGCCGGTGGCCAGGCCCTGCTCCCCGTCGGGCACCCCGCTCGTGGCGGTCAGCCCGTACGAGATGATCGCGCCCAGGTGGCACATGCTGCCCAGCGACACGGCGACGGTCGCCACCAGCGCGCCCGAGTCCGGGCCCACCAGCAGCAGCGCCGCGGTGAACAGCCCCTGCCCGGCCAGGGATCCGACCAGGGTGCGGCGGGCGCCGAAGCGGCCGACGACCCGGGGGACCAGTGAACCGGCGAGCGCCGAGGCGACGCCCTGGACGCCGAAGACCAGACCGGTCAGGAACGAGGACAGCCGCAGCGTCTCCTGGAGGTAGAGGGTCAGCACGAAGATGACCGTGGACATCATCGAGAAGGTCACCAGCCCGCCGACGTTGCCCCAGGCCACCGTGCGCCGCCCCAGCATCGGCAGCGACACCAGCGGCGCCGGGGACTTCGACTCCACCCACACGAACAGGGCCAGCAGCACCAGCCCCGCCACCAGCGTCGTCCGGACGTCCGCCCCGCCGAACCCGCGGTCGGCCGCCGTCGACAGGGCGTAGATCAGCGCGAGCAGACCCGCGGTCACCGTGACGGCGCCCGGCACGTCCAGGCGCGGCCGCTGCGGGGTGCGGGACTCGGCCAGCAGGGCCGGGGCGAGGACCAGGACCACCAGCGCGGCGAGGGCGAGCAGCCCCATCGTCGACCGCCAGCCCAGGGTGTCGGTCATGACGCCGCCGAGGACCATGCCGACCGTGAAGCCCAGCGACAGCAGCGTCCCGGAGATGCCGAGCGCCCGGTCGCGCTGCGGGCCCTCGGGGAAGGTGGTGGTCAGCAGGGACATACCGGCCGGCACGATCGCGGCCGCCCCGAGGCCCTGGAGGGCGCGCCCGGTCAGGAAGGCCGCCGGGTTCCAGGCGAGGGTGGCGAGCAGCGAGGCGGCGCCGAAGAGCGCGAGGCCGGCCAGGAAGAGCCTCTTGCGGCCGTACAGGTCGCCGATCCGGCTGAAGAGGAGCAGGAACCCGCCCGAGGGCAGGGTGAACGCGGTCACCGCCCACTGGAGGGCGGACGGAGACAGGCCCAGGTCCCTGCCCAGCGCCGGCAGGGCCACGTTGAGGACGGAGAAGTCGAGCGCCACCATGAACTGGGCGGCGCACAGCACGAAGAGGACCAGCCGGGCCCGTCCGGAGAGCCGGGCGTCCTCGGTGGCCGCCGGGTGCGGGCCGGTTGGGGCGGGGGTGCGGATGTCTGTGGTCATGCCCCCACCCTCGCGGCCCGGGAACGCCCGTGAAGAGTGGGAACTTATCCTGTTGGTGCCACCACCAGGCAGCCGAACAGGGGGATTCGTGGCCACACCGATCGACCGGAACCGCCGGAGGGAACTGCGCGAGTTCCTCATGAGCCGGCGTGCCAGGGTCTCCCCGGCGGAGGCCGGCCTGCCCGGCGGCGGAGCCCGCCGCCGCACCCCGGGACTGCGCCGCGAGGAGGTCGCCGTCCTCGCCGGAGTGGGCGTCTCCTGGTACCAGTGGCTGGAGCAGGGCCGCGACATCACGGTGTCCGGACAGGTCCTCGACGCGGTGAGCCGGGTCCTCGGACTGACCAGCGCCGAACGCCGGCACCTGTACGTGCTCGCCGGCCTGAACCCGCCCGCCCTCGAAGTAGCCCCCGGCGACCGGGACATGTGCCAGGGCCTGCAGCGCCTGATCGACGCCTGGATGCCCTTCCCCGCGCACATCATGGACGCCTACTGGAACACCGTGATGTACAACGACGCGGCCTCGCTGGTCCTCGGGATGCGCCCGGAGATCGTGCAGAACTGCCTGATCGCCTTCTTCACCGACCCCGTCTACATGGCACGCTCCCCGCACTGGGAGGAGATCGCCGTGGACGTCGTGGCCCAGTTCCGGGCCACCTGCTCCGAACACCCCGAGGACGAGGGCTTCCAGGCGGTCCTGGAGCAGGCGCGGGAACTCAGCCCCCGCTTCGCGGAGTTGTGGGAACGGCAGGAGGTCCGCCCCGGCGGCCAGCTCCGCAAACAGATGGAACACCCCGTCGTCGGCACCCTGTACGTGGAGTCCACCCAGCTGCGCGTACCGGCCCGCCCCGACCTGGCGATCGTGCTGCACACCCCGCTGCCGGGCACGGACACCGCCGAGAAGCTGGAGTGGTTGACCTCGCCGGAGGGCCGCCGCGGACTCATGTACCCCGTCGCCGGCTAGGGAGCCCGGCGTGCCGGGTCACCCGGTGCGGGTGCCGAGGGCCGCGACGGCGCCGACCATGCGGTCCCAGAACGCCTCGCGGTCCAGGGCGACGGCGACGCGCGCGTTCGCGGGCCGGCCCAGGTAGCCGTGCGGGTCCACGACCGTGGCCCCGCGCGTGTGCGTGCCCCGCAGCTCCACCGCGACGTACGCGTCCACGCACTCCACGATCGCCGGATCGATGACCCGCGCCACCGCCACGGGATCGTGCAGCGGAGGGTGGGGCATGCCCCACAGCCGCCGGTAGGCGGAGCCGAAGAAGGTCAGCAACTCGGCGCACACGCTGCCCAGTTCCGTGCCCAGTGCCTCGAAACGGGCCACCACCTCCGGGGTGGCCAGGGCCTGGTGGGTGACGTTGAGCCCGCACATGGTCACCGGTACGCCGCTGCGCAGGACGATGTCGGCGGCCTCCGGGTCGGTGTACACGTTGAACTCGGCCGCCGGCGTCCGGTTGCCCCGCTCCGTGGAGCCCCCCATCAGCACGATCTCGCGGATCCGGCCGGCGCACTCGGGGTAGCGGGTCAGCAGCAGGGCGATGTTGGTGAGCGGGGCCGTGGGCACCAGCGTGACCGGCTCCGGATGCGTCGTCAGGATCCGGTGGAGCAGCTCCACCGCGTGCCCGGGCACCACGTCGACCGAGGGGGCCGGGAACCGCGGCCCGTCCAGCCCGGACTCGCCGTGCACGTCCGCGGCGACCGCCAGCGGCTGGAGCAGCGGACGCGCGCACCCGGCGGCGATCGGCACGCCCGTGATCCCGGCGACCGTGCACACCCGGCGGGCGTTGAGGGTGGTCTTCTCCACCGTCTGGTTCCCGGCGACCGTGGTGACGGCGAGCAGGTCGACCGCGGGATCGGCGGCCGCCAGCATGAGGGCGAGGGCGTCGTCGTGTCCGGGGTCGCAGTCGAGGACGATCGGGACGGGCACGGGCAGTTCCTCCCGGTGGGGGACGCTGACCCGCCCAGTCTGCCGCCGCCCGCGCGCGCGGGCCGCCACTTGTGCGCCAAAACGCCGGAACCGCTGGCGGATACACGCGGTTTCGGGCGGGTCGTGCGGAAGATTCGCCCGGGCGGGTGGCCGCGCAGCGGACCCGCGGGGGGTGCCTGCCGCGCCTGCGCCGCCCGGCCCGGCCGGTGTGGAACGGTTCGAGCCGGTCACGCACAGCAGCGATCGGAAGGACCCCCCATGTTCAGAACGGTGTTCACCGCCGGCGCGGCCGTCGCCCTCGCCGCCGCGGCTCTCACGCCCCCGGCGGGCGCCGCCACCGGCGCGGGCCCGTCCTTCGCGCCCCCCGAGCAGATCACCATCGACGTGGTCCAGGTCAACGGTTCGGGCTGCCGCCCCGGCAGTGCCGCCGTGGCCGTCGCCCCCGACAACACGGCCTTCACCGTGACGTACAGCGAGTACCTCGCCCAGGTGGGCCCCGGCGCCAAACCGACCGACTTCCGCAAGAACTGCCAGCTGGGACTGAGCCTCAACGTCCCGCAGGGCTACACCTTCGCCATCACCCAGGCCGACTACCGCGGCTTCGCCAGCCTCCAGCAGGGCGCCGCCGCCACCCAGAAGGCCAGCTACTACTTCCAGGGCATGTCCCAGACCACCAGCCGCAGCCACACCCTGCGCGGCCCCTTGCGGGACGGCTGGCAGGTCTCCGACACCGTCCCCGTGGAAGCCCTCGTCTTCCATCCCTGCGGGGCGAAGCGGAACCTGAACATCAACACCGAACTGCTCACCGAGGCCGGCAGCTCCGACCCGGCCAGGGACACCAGCTTCCTCACCATGGACTCCACCGACGGCAGCATCAACACCAAGTACCACTTCTCCTGGAAGGCCTGCCCCCAGCGGCGCTGACCCGGGCCCCGCGGCGGACGGGTGCCGGCCGCGGGGGAGTTGTCGTACCCGCTGCCTAGCATGGCGTCCATGAGCAATTCGCAGAGCAGTTCGGTTTCCGGGATGGTGCGCGCCGCCCTGGCCTCCCCCCGCCGCGACGGCGAGGCCGTCGTCGCGGGCGCCGCCCTCCGGGTGGTGGAGTCCGCCCGGCCGGCGCGCACCGTCGCGGCGGGCGTGGCGGCCGCCGGAGGGCCGGCCGGCGAGGCCGCGGACCGGCTGCGCGGCTGGGCGGACGACCTGCTCGGCGACCGTCCCGACCGGTGGCTCGGCGTGCACGACGCGCTCGCCCGCCACCGCGGCACCCTGCCCGAACTGCTGGCCGACGTACCGCCGCCCGCGCCGCCGGCCGCCCCCGGCGAGGTCCGTCCGCCCGTTCCCCGCAGCGTCCACGCCACGCTGGTCCTGCTGCTGGAGCACGCCCGGCCCGAGCACGCCGCCGCGGCCCTGGCCGCCCTGCCGGCCCGTACCCGTGACGGACTGCTCGCGGGTGGCGCGCTCCCCGCCCCGTCGCTGCTCACCGCCGTCACCGAGTACGGGGACCGGACCGCCCGGGCCGCCCTCGCGCGGCACCCGCGGCTCGACGCCCGGGTCCTGGCCCGGCTGTCGGCCGTCGGGGACGCCGAGGTCGCCGCCGCCGTCTACCGCAACCCGCGCTGCACCCCGTCCCTGCGCCGCACCCTCGTGCGCGACCTCGCGCGGGTCCCGATGGACGGGGCGCTGCGCGCCGAACTGACCGACGCCACCCGTCCGGTCCCGAACACCTGGCTCATGCCCCTGCTCACCTCCGGGGACCCGGAGCTCACGGTCCGCGCGCTGAGGAGCCTGCGGACCCGGGGCGCCGTCCAGCGGCACGCGCTCGCGCGCATATGGGAGAGCGCCGGACCGGAGGCGGTCGAGGCCCTGCTCGACGGCCCGGACGTCCTGCGGCACCTGACCGTGCCCGTCTGCACGGCCGTCCGCGAGGCCCTGGCCGCGGAGGACGGTTCGGGCGAGGGGCTGCGCCGCCTGCGCGAGGGCGGCGAGCCGTACGAGGACCCGGCCCGGCTGCCCGCGCTGCTGGCCACCACCCGCGGCACGAGCAGCCTCGGCGCCCTGCTGTCGGAGCCGTACGCCCACGACATGGCGGCCCTCGCCGAGGCGCACGCGAAGACCCCGTTCATGCCCAGGGCCTGCGAGGAGCTCGCCCGGCACGAGGCGGCGGACGACGCGCAGCGCCTGGCGTTCCGGCTCAGCGTCCTCAACGAGCCCTGGCGGTCCGGGGGACGACGGGCCGGCAACGCGGAGCCGCCCGGGCGGCGCCTGGCCCGGGAGCGGCTCGACGGTTCGGCCGCGGACTGGGCGGAGGGCATGGCCGCGGCGGGCCTGCTGGACCCGGTCGACCTGGTCCGCACGGCACGCCCCGCGGTGCACGCGGTGGCCGCCCTGGCCCGGCTCACCGAACGGAACCTGCTCACCGGCACCGCCCTGGCCGAACTGCGCGCCCTCACCGACACCCACCTGGCCGGCCGCCCCGAGGCCTGGGCCGCCGTGGACACCGCACTGCCCACCCACGAGGGCACCCTGGCCGACCTCCTGACCCACCCGGCCCCCACCCCACCACCCCACCCCGAAGCGGCCCCCCACCCCGACACGGCCGCATCCCCCGCCCCGGCCCCCCAGCCCGCCACGCCGACCGGTTCCGGCACACCGACCGGTTCCGGCACACCGACCGGTTCCGGCACACCGACCGGTTCCGGCACACCGACCGGTTCCGGCACATCGGCCGGTCCTGGCACGTCGGCCGGGGGCGGGGTGTCCGCGGAGGCCGGGACGGGGCCGGAGACTCCGCGCACGGCCCACGAGCGGGCGGCGCTCGCCGCGTTGGACCTCCTGTACTCCCTCGCGCCCGCCGGCGCCCCGCTGCCCGCCGACCCCGGCACCCTGCGCTTCCTGGCCGGCCACCGCCAGGAGGACGCCCCCGGCCTCGCCACCCCCCGGTGGCTCGCCCGGGCCTGTGCGGACGCCGGTGTCGAACCGCCCGGCGGCGGCCCCTGGTACACCGCCCCCGCCCCCGACGAGGTCCGCGCCGAGCGCCCCCGGTCCTGGGGCAGCAGCGTCCGGCTCACCGAACAGGCCTACACCCAGGGCGTCCTCCCCGCCGAGGAGCTGCCCGCCCTGCTCCCGGCACACCACCTCCTGGTGCGGCCCCACGACTGGCGCCGCCTCGCCTTCGCGGGCGCGTGGCGGGCCGCCGTGGCCCGCCTGCTGCGCGCCGAACTGGGCACCGACCCTGACGCATGGCTCAGGCTGGCCGGGACGGCCTCGGCCGCCGCCCTTCCGGACAACCGGGCCGACGGGGACGGGCCCACCTGGACGGAGCTCCTGCGGCTGTCCCGCACCCCCGACGCCCCCGGGCCGCCCGCCGGCCACCCGCTGCCGGAGCACCGCCCGTGGGGCTCGGTGAGCAGCCCCCCGACGACCCCGGACGAGGCGCTCCGGCTCCTGGAGCGGGGCAACCGCCAGTGGATCTGGCCGGTGGGCACCCTGCTGTCCCTGGCCGACGCCGAAGCCGTCGACGCGGTCCTGCCCCGCCTCGGCCCCGACGGGCCCTGGCTGCTCGCCGCGTACCTGCTGCGCCACGACCGGACCCCGCGCGTCCTCGTCGACCGCCTGCTGGAGGGGCGCGACCCGCGGGCCCTGCGGCTGCTCGCCGCCGCGTCGCGCCGGCTCCCCGACGTCGCGAAGGAACGGCTGGCCGACCTCGACGACCCCGAGGTCGACCTCACCCTGCTGCGCTGCGGCACCACCGCCCGCCTGGCCCGCCGTATCGTCACCCGCCCCCACTCCCGCACCGCCGCGCGGGTCCTGGCGGAGCTGCGGGCCGACCCGTCCGCGCCCCTGCCCGGCGGCTCGCGCTGGCTGCACTCGCGCGAACCCGCCCTGATCGAGGAGGTGTTCGCCCGCCAGGGCGCCGACCTGGGCTTCGCCGAGCAGGCGGTCGGCTGCCTCGGCCTGGTGGAGCACGGCGGGCCGGCCCGGCTGGCCGCGCTCGCCGAGAAGGAGGTGCTCGGCCAGGCCGCCGCCAAGCTGTGCGCCAAGGCACTGGCGTCGCCCGACCCGGCCGCCGTGATCGGGGCCCGGGTGGCCCGGGAACTGGACCCCGCCCGACTCGTCGGCCGGCTGCGGCGCGCCCCGCTGCACTGGCGGACGACCGGCACCGTGCTGTCCGTCCCCGGCGAGGTCGACTGGGAGGCCCTGGCCGCCGCCCACGAGGAGGAGCCGCTGCCCAACTGGGAGTTCCTCGTCAACCTCCCGGGCGCGCCGGCCGCGATACGGCTCCGGTACGCCGCCCTGCTGCACGAGCCCGGCCCGGACGGCCTGCCCGACGGCCCCGCAGCCACCCGGGCCCGGGCCCGCCACGGGCTGGCCGGCCTCTACCACAGCCCGCCCGTCATCCAGTTCGACGGCCTGCTGGCCTCGGGCCACCTGACGGCGGACGACCTGCTGCACGCGGCGGCCCCGGCGGCACAGATCCTGGCGTACCTGGGCACGGCGGCCCGCCGCGCGGACGCCCCGCCGCAGGCGCGGGCCGCCCTGACCGGACTCGCCGCCCTCGTCGAAGGCCGTCTCGCGGCAGACGCCGGCGCCTGGGGCCGGGTCACCGCCCGGCTCACGGGCCGCGACCCCCACTGGGACCCCGTCTCCCCGGTGGCCGGCCTCCTGGCCTGAGAACCGATGTGTACGTCATGTGAAGAAATGTCATTGGGGGCGTTCGGGTGGGAGTCGCAACCATCCGCAACCGAGCGCACAGAGTAATAACTCATTACAGCCAGTAACTACATTCGGGAGGTTCGATGGACACCGCACCGACGTACGCACTGTCGTCCCGCATGCCCCGCTGGGCACTCGACCCCTACCGGTTCCCCGGCCTGGAGGACCTGGAGGAAGCCGAATCCCACGGGGAGCCCGGTGGCTCGCCCGTCCCGGCGCAGGCCGGAAAGCCCCACCGGCCCTCGCGCTGACGCGGCCGCCGGGGACGCGGCCGCCGGACGCCGCCGCCGCGTCCCCGGACCCGCCGCATCGCGAATCTTCCGCCGCCGCGCACCGCCGGGGCTTACGATCACGATCGGACGGTCCCGTCCCGCGACCGCCGCCCGCCCTGCACCCGTGGAGGTCAACCGTGTTCCGCACGGCCGAAGGACACCGCAGTCAGCGCACCAGCAGCAGCCCGGGCCACCGCGGCCGCGCCCGCCTGCGGGGAGCGGCCTGCGCCGCCGCCGCGGCGGGCGTGTTCCTCACCGCGGGCTGCTCCTCCTCCGGCGAGAGCGGACCGGGGGAGGCGGCCGGCGGAGTGCCCGTGGTCGAGAAGGGCAAGCTCACCACCTGCACCCATCTGCCCTACCCGCCCTTCCAGTTCGAGCAGAACGGCAAGGTCGTCGGGTTCGACGTGGCCCTGATCGACCTGGTCGCCCAGAACCTCAAGGTCGAACAGAAGATCCTCGACACTCCGTTCGAGAACTTCAAGACCGGCGCCTTCCTCAACTCGGGCCAGTGCGACCTCGCCGCGGCCGGCATGACCATCACCGACGAGCGCAGGAAGAACGTCGACTTCTCCGTCCCCTACTTCGACGCCACCCAGGCGCTCCTGGCGACCAAGAAGAGCGGGATCACCTCCCTCGCCGACGTCAAGGCCAAGTCCGCCAAGCTCGGCGCCCAGGCCGAGACCACCGGCGAGAGCTACGCCAAGAGCCAGGGCTTCAACCCCGTCGCCTTCGAGAGCTCGGACGCCGTCCTCAACGGCCTGCGCACCGGCCAGGTCGACGCGGTCGTCATCGACTACCCGGTCGTCCAGGGCTGGCTCAAGGACAAGGCCAACGCCGCCGAGTTCGTCCTCGGCCAGAACATCGAGACCGGGGAGAAGTACGGCTTCTCCGTGAAGAAGGGCAACTCCGCCCTCCTCGCCGCCATCGACAAGGCCATCACCACCGCCAAGGCCGACGGCACCTACAAGAAGCTCTACGAACAGTGGATCGGCCCGCTGCCCCAGGCAGCGTCGTGACCTCTCGGCTGACCCGGCGCCAGCGGCGCCGCGTCTGGCAGGGCGTCCAGTACGCGGTCTTCGTGGCGGTGCTGGTCCTGGTCGGCGTCCTGGCCGACTGGGACCGGCTGCAGAACCAGTTCGCGCAGAAGGACCTGGTCGCGCGGCTCTTCCCGCAGATCATCACCACCGCCCTGCGCAACACGGTGGTGTACACCTTCTCCGGGTTCGCCTTCGGCCTGGTGCTCGGGCTGGTCATCGCCATGATGCGGCTGTCGTCGGTGGCCCCCTACCGTTGGGTCGCGAGCGTCTACATCGAGCTCTTCCGCGGCCTGCCCGCCCTGCTGATCTTCATCTTCGTCGGGGTCGCGGTGCCCCTGGCCTTCCCCGGCACCGCGATCCCCGGAGGAACGTACGGGAAGGTCGCGCTCGGCCTCGGTCTGGTCGCGGCCGCCTACATGGCGGAAACGATTCGGGCGGGCATCCAGGCCGTGCCCAAGGGCCAGATGGAGGCGGCCCGCTCGCTCGGGTTCTCCCACGGCCGCGCCATGGTGTCGGTGATCATCCCGCAGGCGTTCCGCATCGTCATCCCCCCGCTCACCAACGAACTCGTCCTGCTGTTCAAGGACTCCTCGCTCGTGCTGTTCCTGGGCGTCACCCTGGAGGAGCGGGAACTGACCAAGTTCGGCCGGGACCTCGCCAGCGAGACCGCCAACTCCACCCCGATCCTGGTCGCGGGCCTGTGCTACCTCCTGGTGACCGTACCGCTGAGCTTCGTGGTGCGCCGCCTGGAGGCCCGCGCGGACAAGGCCACGTGAGGAGGAGGACACGATGTCAGGGACCACGGGAACGGCGGGGGACACCATGGGCGCGGACCGCGCGGAGATCGAGATCCGGGGACTGCACAAGTCCTTCGGCGACAACCACGTCCTGCGCGGCATCGACCTCGACGTCGCCCGCGGCGAGGTCGTGTGCGTCATCGGGCCCTCGGGCTCCGGCAAGTCCACCCTGCTGCGGTGCGTGAACCTGCTGGAGGAGCCGAGCGAGGGGCGGGTCTTCGTCGGCGGCACGGAGCTCACCGACCCCGACGTCGACATCGACGCCGCCCGCCGCCGCATCGGCATGGTCTTCCAGCAGTTCAACCTCTTCCCGCACGTGAGCGTCACCGGCAACCTCACCCTCCCGCAGCGGCGGGTGCTGGGCCGCGACAAGGCCGAGGCCCTCGCCGTCGCCCGGGAGAACCTGGAGCGCGTCGGCCTCGCCGGGAAGGCGGACGCCTATCCGGCCCAGCTGTCCGGCGGGCAGCAGCAGCGCGTGGCCATCGCCCGGGCGCTGTCGATGGGGCCGGAGGTGATGCTCTTCGACGAGCCCACCTCGGCGCTCGACCCCGAACTCGTCGGCGAGGTGCTGTCGGTGATGCGGGTGCTCGCCGGGGAGGGGATGACGATGATGGTCGTCACGCACGAGATGAGCTTCGCCCGCGAGGTCGCCGACCGGGTCGTGTTCATGGACGGCGGTGTCATCGTCGAGCAGGGACCGGCGGAGCAGGTGGTGACCCGGCCGGCCCGGGAACGGACCCGTGACTTCCTCAACCGTGTCCTGGACCCGGCGGCCGTGCGGGCACCGGGAGCAGAGGAGGAGGACGACGGCGGCCGCGGCCGGGAGGGCGGGCGGCCCGACGCCCCGGCGGGCGGCTGACCGGGCACCGCCCCGCCGCTCAGCCCGTCCGCACCGGCCTGCGCAGCAGGTAGGCGCCCGCGGCCGACACGAGGACGGCCATGCACGCGATGAACACGAGCCCCGCGCCCTCCAGCCCGACCGGACCCACCAGCAGCCCCACACCGATCACCGGCACCGAGATACCGAAGTACGCCACCACGAACAGCGTCGAGATCACCGCGGCGCGGTGCTCGTCCGGCGAGGCCCCGGCCACCGCGGACAGCGCCCCGCGGAACGCCAGCCCCTGACCGCAGCCGCCGACCACCGCGCTCAGCACCACCAGCACCAGCAGGTCCCACCGCAGCGCGCCCGCGAGCAGTGCCAGCCCGCCCAGCAGCCCGGCGCAGCCCAGCGGCAGCGAACGCGCCACCCCCAGCCGGCCGACGGCCAGCTGGCCGGCGGTGGAGCAGAAGAAGGCCAGCGCGACGACCAGCCCGCTCACGGCGTGGTCGCGGACCCCGAGCGACTCCGACAGGAACGCCGGGCTCACCGAGGTGAACACCCCGAACAGCGCGAACCCCACGAACGCGGCGATCGCCGCCGGCGCGAACACCGGGCGCACCGGGGGCGGCAGGCCGGGCCGCTGCGGCCGCACGGCGCTCAGGGGACCCCGTTCCCGGACGGTCTCCGGCAGCCTCCACAGCACGGCGGCCGAACCGGCCACCAGGGCGAGGTGCAC
This sequence comes from Streptomyces sp. NPDC032091, assembly GCF_055580265.1. Classification (NCBI taxonomy): domain Bacteria; kingdom Bacillati; phylum Actinomycetota; class Actinomycetes; order Kitasatosporales; family Streptomycetaceae; genus Streptomyces; species Streptomyces sp. NPDC032091. The sequence goes on from NZ_JBVILR010000021.1 coordinate 83,821, forward strand.
GGCGAACGGCAGGTACAGCGGCCAGGGCGCGAACTGCGCGAGCACCCCGGCGAGCAGCGGACCGCAGCCCAGGCCGCCCATGTTCGCGGCCGTCGCGACGAACGTGGCCCGGGCCGTCGCGCCCTCCGGGGCCAGTTCGAGGACGTAGGCCGTGGCGGCGCCGGTGAACAGTCCGGCGGACAGCCCCGACAGCAGCCGGCCCGCGTACAGCCAGGGCAGACCGGTGGCCGCCAGGAAGCAGACGGCGCTCCCCGCCGCACACCCCAGACCGGCCAGCAGGACCGGCCGCCGCCCGAGCGAGTCCGAGGCGTTGCCGGCCAGCAGCAGCACACCGATGACCGCGAAGGCGTACACCGCGTAGACGACCGTCACCGTCAGCTCGGAGAAGGAGAACTTCTCCTGGTACAGGCCGTAGAGCGGAGTCGGCAGCGTGGTGCCGGTCATGCACACGGCGAAGACCGCCCCGCTGAGCAAACACTGGCGCCACCCTCGGCGATCACCGTCCATGCCGCCGACGGTAACCCCACCCGCCGCCCCGACCCGGACAGGCGCGCGACGCCGCCGCCGACCGGTACGCGCCGACCGGGACGCGCGCATCCACCGGCGGGGGGGTGTCGGCCTACAGGTCGTAGTCGAGCACGTAGGAGTGCCCGCCGTCCTCGGACCCGAGTATCCAGAAGGTGCCCGAGAGCCCCTTGAGCTCACCCGAGCCCGTCCCCTCGACCACCCGGATCGCGAGCCGCTCGCCCTGGCTGCCCGGCGCGCTGTGCTGGAGGACGAAGGAGCCGGCGCGGCCCTCCAGTTCCCCCTCGAACAGCTCGACGGCGACATAGGCCGCCGGCCCGCCCGCCGTGTCGGAAACCGACAGCATGTGCACCGTGCTGCTCCCGGCCAGGCCGCCCTGGAAGGTCTTGGCCAGGCGCACCCGGCCCAGCCCGGCGCCCGGACCGCCCTGCTCCACCACCTCGGGCTCGAACGACGTGACCTCGAACGTCCCGCGCGCGCTGCTGCTCATCCCACTGCCCCCCGTATTCGGTCCCTGCTTCTCCTCGAAGCCTCGCACACGCCACTGACAACGCCCCGGCCCCGCACGCCCGCCGGCCTGGCCCGGTTCTGCAGTGGTCCTCCGGCGGGGCGCGAGTCACGGTCGAGTCCGGCTGCGGTCGGCGCTGGCACCGTATCGACGGAGACACGGGGCGGATGGCGTCCGCACTCCATCGCCGCTCCGACGCGGGTGCGGCGCTCCTGCCGGGGCCACCCCTCCCGCGCGTGCACGAAGCCTGCCGACAGGGAGGCCGAGAAACAAAGGAGTTCCCCTGGTGAAGATCGTTCTGATGTCGGGCAGTACCCGACGGGACTCGCTGAACACGACCGTCCTGGAGACCGTGCGCCACGTCCTGGCGGGCCTTCCCGGCGCGCACGAGACGGTGGGCCTCCCCGTCGCGCACCTGCCGTACTACGAGGCGGAGCTGGAGCTCGCCGACGGCTCGGCGGCGGTGCGCGCGGCCAAGGAACTGGTCGCCGGCGCCGACCTGCTGTTCATCAGCACCCCCTCCTACAACGGTGCGATGCCCGGCGCGCTGAAGAACGCGCTCGACTGGCTGTCCCGGGCGGACGGCGCGCGCCCCAGCCCGCTGGCCGGCACGGTGACGGCCGTGGCCAGTGCCTCCCCGGGGGCGCGCGGCGGCCTCGACGCGCAGGCCGGGCTGGTCACCCTGCTCGGCCGCTGCGGGGCGCACGTGGTCGAGCACGAGCCCGTCGGCGTCGCCCGCGCCGCCACGCTGGCCGTCGAGGACGGCCGCTACACGGACCCGGAGCTCGTGGCCCGGCTGGAGAGCCTGATCCGCACGGCGCTCGCCGCCGTCGAGGCACGCACGGAGGTGCTGGTCTGATGGCGCGCGACAAGGAGCCCGGCCTGCTGGCGATCATGAAGGAGGACCTGGACGTCGTCGTCGCCCAGGACCCCTCCATGCGCAATCGCCGCGAGGCCCTGCTGCACGCGGCCCTGCCCGCCCTGTGGGCGCACCGCGTCGCCCACCGGCTGCACCGGCGAGGCATGCGCATGACTGCCGGCCTGATCGCCTGGCAGGCCCGCCGCAAGACCTCCGTGGAGATCCACCCCGGCGCGGTCCTCGGCCGGCGGGTGTTCATCGACCACGGCGCGGCCGTCGTGATCGGCGAGACGGCGGTCGTCGGCGACGACGTCACCATCTACCACCAGGTGACCCTGGGGGCCGTGGGCTGGTGGAGCGACAACAAGCGGCCGGCCGGCGAACGCCGTCACCCCGTGGTCGGCCACCACGTGGTCCTCGGCACGAACGCGACGGTCCTCGGCCCCGTCACCATCGGCTCGCACGCCGTCATCGGCGCCCAGGCCCTCGTCAACAAGGACGTCCCCCCGGGAGCCCGCGTCCTCGCCGCCACCGCCGTGATCAAAGCGGTCGGCGAGCAGCCGCAGCCGATGGAGGACCTCTACGCGGTGACGGCCTCGGCCGGCTCCTGGTAGGAGGGAACACCCGCCCTCCCCGCCTCGCACCAGCCCCCCACGAAGACTGCGCCGGCGTACGGGCGACCGTACGGACACCCCCGACTCGCAGCCGCACCACCCGACTTGTGAGGAACCACACGTGGAAAGCCGTAAGACGCGCCCCATCGCCGACAGCATCGAGGACCTGATCGGTGCGACCCCGCTGATCCGCCTGCACTTCGAGGACACCGCCCCGGGCACGCGGGTGCTGGCCAAGCTGGAAACCGCCAACCCGATGTCCACCAGCAAGGACCGCGCCGCCCTCTACATGCTGCGGGCCGCCGAGCAGCGCGGCGAACTCACCCCCGGCAGCGGCACGGTGATCGAGGCGACCTCCGGGAACACCGGGATCTCCCTGGCCGCCCTCTGCGCGTCCCGCGGCTACCGCTGCGTCATCGTGCTCCCCGACAGCGCCACCCGCGAGCGGATCGCCCTGCTCAGGGCGCTCGGCGCGGAGGTCGTGCGGACCCCGCGCGAGCAGGGCTACTCCGGCGCGATCGCCAAGGCGGAGGAGCTGCACGCGGCGACGCCGGGCTCCTGGTTCCCCCGCCAGCACGAGAACGCCGACAACGTCCGGGCCCACTACGAGACCACCGGCCCGGAGATCTGGGCCGACACGGAGGGCCGCGTCGACGTCCTGGTCTGCGGCGTGGGCACCGGCGGCACCCTGAGCGGCATCGCCGCGTACCTCAAGGAGCAGAACCCGGAGATACGCGTCGTCGCGGTCGAGCCGGAGAACTCCCCGGTCCTCTCCCAGGGCGTCGGTGGCCTGCACCGCATCCCCGGCCTCAACGGCGGCTTCGTGGCGCCCACCACCGACGTCTCCCTCATCGACAACGTGGTGACCGTCACCGACGAGGAGGCGCTGGCCGCCGCCCGGCAACTCGCCCGCTCCCAGGGCATCTTCGCCGGGGTCTCCTCCGGCGCCGTCGCCCACGCCGCCGCGCGGCTGGCCGCCCACCCGGACTACGTCGGCGCGTCGATCGTCACCCTGCTGCCCGACACGGGCGAGCGCTACCTGAGCCTGTGGGACGAGGAGGAGCCAGCGGCCGCCGGGCAGTCGACGGCCCGGCAGCCCGCCCCCGCACGGCGCGCCGCTCCTTCACGGACCGCCCCGCAGCCGGCGGCCCAGCAGACCACGTCCCCGCAGCCCACGGCCCCGGAGGCCGCGGCCCCACAGTCCCTGGCGCTGACCACCAAGTCCTGACCCCGGGGCCCGGCCGGTCCGACCCCGCCACCCCGGCGCGCGGTCGGACCGGCCGGCGCCATTTTCGGCATCGGCCCTGTGGCCGGCAGCACCCCTGCGCAGGCCCCGGACGCGGCGCAACCGCCCGGGGCCCGTCCGGCGTCCGAAGGGCGGGGGTGGTCGACGTGGTGGGGGAGGAGACGCAGGGGAGGCGGCTCGGCGCCGTGGTGCTGCCCGCCCTCGCCGCAGCGCTCGTGTACGCCGGGGCCCGCTGGTGCTTCGCCGGGTCGGCGCCCCCGTCACCCGCCGTCGCGGTGGTGGGCGGGGCGGTCCTCGTCCTCGGCGCGTCGGTGGCGTACTTCCTGCTCGCCCGCGGCGCCGGCGGCCTCTTCGGCGCGCTCTTCCTCGCGCTGGGACTGCTCTCGACGGTGGTGGCCACCGAGCAGAGCGCGGCGCGCGGCGCGGTCGCCACCTGCGTCGCCCGCGAGGCCCGGGCCGAGGTGGAGCCCTCGTTCGGCGAGGGCGGTGCGGAGAGGACGGTGTACCGCCTCGCACTGGACTGCCCCGGCGGCTACCCCGCCGAGCTCAAGGACGCTCCGTCCGCCGTCCCCCGGGGCGCCGAGGTCCGCGTGGCCTACGACCCCCGGCGCCGGGTGTCCCCGGCCCGGGCGGGCGAGGCCTCTCCCTGGAAGGCGGCCTTGACCGCCGTCCTCCTCCTCGGCCTCGGCACCGTCCTGGCGGCAGCCCGGCACCGTCCGGAGCCGTGAAGTCACGCCGCCCGAAAGACAGTTGCGGAAAGACGCCCTGCGCAACGGAATCCGAAGCGAAGAAGCCGCTTCGCCATTGATTCGCAAGTTACCTGCGGGTTTCGCTAACAAAAACATGGCCAACGACTTGCGTAACCCCCTGGCCTCCGACAGTATCGGCCCCGTTCCGCCTCACCGCGCCCGGACGAGCACCGGCAACCCCGTGCCGTCCCACGCCCCGCGAGCCGCCCGATCCGAGCGGTCGCCCGTACGCGCCCACCTCCGAGGCACATCCCCCTTTTTCGCGGCGTCCCGCCGCTCCCCTCCCCCTCTCATTACCTACCCTCGAAGGCAAGGCAGAGATGGCACCACTGGCCTCGCGCCGACGTACCCAGGCAGCCGACCGGCACCCCGTGGACGCGGTCCCCCCGTTCTCCCAGCTGTCGCTGTACGGCTTCCAGCACGTCCTGGCGTTCTACGCCGGCGCGGTCCTCGTACCGATCATCCTGGGCAACAGCCTGGGACTCTCCCCCCACGAACTCGTCTACCTGATCAACGCCGACCTGGTCACGGCCGGCATCGCCACCATCATCCAGGCCTGGGGCTTCTGGCGGATCGGCGCCCGCCTCCCGCTCGTCCAGGGCGCGACGTTCACCGCCGTCTCCCCGATGATCGCCATAGGCCAAGGCGCGGGCGGCGGGACGGCCGGCCTCCTCGTGGTCTACGGAGCCGTCATCACCGGCGGCATCGCGACGTTCCTGCTCGCGCCGTTCGTCGGACGGCTCGCCAAGTACTTCCCCCCGATCGTCACCGGCACCCTCCTGACGGTCATCGGCATCGTGCTCATCCCCGTGGCCCTCCAGGACGTGGGCGGCGGCTCGGACCTGATCGGCAAGCCCGGCTACGGCGCCCCGGAGCACCTGGCCTACGCCGGCGGCACGCTCCTGCTCATCCTGCTCCTCTCCCGCTTCGGCGGACCGTTCCTGCGCAGCGTGGCGATCCTGCTCGGCCTCGTCGGCGGCACCGTCGCCGCCTGGCTGCTCGGCGACGCCGACCTCACCGCCGTGGAGCAGGCCGACTGGGTCGGCGTGAGCGCCCCGTTCCACTACGGCGTACCGCAGTTCCACCTCTTCCCGATGCTCGCGATGGTCGTCGTCATGGTGATCACCATGGTCGAGACCACCGGAGACGTGTACGCCATGGGCGAGATCACCGGCCGGGAGGTGGACGGCGAGACGGTCGGCCGTGCGCTGCGCGCCGACGGCCTGGCGACCGTCCTCGGCGGCGTGTTCAACTCCTTCCCCTACGTGGCCTTCGCCGAGAACATCGGCCTGGTCCGGATCTCCCGCGTCACCAGCCGGTTCGTCGTGGTCGCCGCCGGGTTCTTCATGATCCTCCTGGGTCTGGTGCCCAAGGCGGGCGCGGTCGTCGCCTCCGTCCCCCACCCGGTCCTCGGCGGCGCCGCCGTCGCGATGTTCGGCATGGTCGCCACCGTCGGGATCCAGATCCTGGCCAAGGTCGACCTGCGGGAGGAGCGCAACGCCCTGATCCTGGCGCTCAGCCTGGGCGCGGCCATGCTGCCGGCCGTCGTCGGCCCGTTCTTCGACCGCATGCCCACGGAGATGCGGGCCGTGCTCGGCAGCGGCATCACCCTCGGCAGCCTCACCGCCGTCGCGCTGAACCTGTTCTTCCACAGCCCGGCCGCCCGCACCGTACGGGAGGAGATCGACTGGGACGCCTTCGCCGACACCAGGCCGGCGAGGTGACCGGGCCGTGTCCACACCCCCGTTCTCCCCCGTCGAGGCCCGGGCCGCGCGGCAGCGCCTCGGCATGACGCCCGATCAGGTCGTGGCCGCCATGTCCCAGTTGGGTGTCCACCGGCCACCCGAAGCCGTCCACGCCTGGGAAGCCGGGACGGTCCCCCCGTCCGAACCCGAGCTCCTCGCCCTCGCCGACGCCCTGTGGTGCCCGGTCGCCGTCCTCATGGCCGTACGGCCCGCCGCCCTGCGGGAGCACCGCCTGGCGCGGGGGTTCACCGCCGAACGCCTCGCCCTGCGCATCGGCATGGACCCTTACGCCTACGCCAGGGCCGAGGCCGAACACCGCTGGCCCGGCACCGACCGCCAGACCCTGCTGCTGGCGGACGCCCTCGGCCTGCCCACGGAGGAACTGCTCGACGTACTCGACCGGGACGGTGAACTCGTCGGCCTGCTGCGCCAGGCCGTCGAGGGGCGCTGGAAGGCCCACGTCGCACAGCTGGCCCACCTCGCACAGGCCGACGAGCGGCGGGTGGCGCGCGCACTGCGGGCACTGCACCGGGAGTACACCCGGTTCGACGAGCGCTACATGGGCCATCTCGTCGCCCGCAACGACGACGCCCGGCTGAGGGAGATCGCCGCCGACCGCGCGGCCTGGCTCCGAGCCCTGCCGGAGCGCTTCCGCTCCCTCACCGGAGCGGGCCCGGACCCGGCCGCCCCCTCCTGACCGGACGGCCCCCCTGGCCCCCGCTCAGGCGGCGGTCCGGGGAGGCCCCCAGCCGGTCGCAGCCGGTCGCGGCCGGCCCCCAGCCGGCCCCGGCCGGCCTCCCGCGCTACCCGCGCGGCCCATACATGATCACCCCCACGCCGGCGAGGCAGATCAACGCCCCGACGACGTCCGCCCGGTCGGGACGGTACCCGTCGAGGACCATGGCCCAGGCGAGGGAACCGGCCACGAACACCCCGCCGTAGGCGGCCAGGATCCTGCCGAAGTTCGCGTCCTCCTGCAGGGTCGCGACGAAGCCGTAGACGCCGAGGGCGATCACCCCCGCACCGATCCACGCCCACCCGCGGTGCTCCCGCACCCCCTGCCAGACCAGCCAGGCCCCGCCGATCTCGAACAGGGCGGCGACGGCGAACAGGGCGACGGAGCGAACGATGAGCACGTCAACTACTTTCAGGGTCGGAGACAAACCGAAACCACAACGGCCGGCGGACGCGCGCACGACGCGCGTTCCGGCGAGGAGAAGTATGGAAGACCGGCCGTCGCCGGGCACGCGGTGGTGGGGAGCGGCGGCGCTCGTGGCGGCCTGCGCCGCCACCGCCGTCGCGGCGCTGTACGCCGTCCTGTGCGGGAAATCGATCCTCGTCGACATGACGGAGACCGTCTGCGCCGCCGGCGGCTGCCCGCGCGGGCTCGGGTGGCTGCTGCTGTGGGCGTCCGGCGCCGGGGCCGGCGCAGGGCTGCTGTGGTGGGCGGTGCTGCGGGGCCGCTCCCGCCGGTCGGCCGCCGGCTGGGTGGCCGGCTCCCTGGTGGCCGTCGCCGCGCTGCCGCCCGCCTGGCAGGGGTTCGAGTGGCTGCGGGGCCCGCACCTGGCCCTCTTCGGCCACCAGCTCCCGGAGGGCCCGGCCGCGGGCGCGCCGCTGGGCGCCTGGACGACGGAACCGGGCGCCGCCGCCGTGATCCGGGTCCGTACGGACGGGGTGACCGCGTACGACGGCGAGGGCCGCCACGGCTGGCGCCTCGGCGCGTCCCCGGACGGGTCGGAGATCTGCGGCATGAGCGCGGGCACCCCTTCCGGCACCGGCCTCCTGCTGTACGCGTGGGACGGCGCGTGCGGCGCCCGCGTCAGGGCGGTGGACCTGTCCAGCGGCCGGGAGCTGTGGCTGAGGACCCTCGCTGAGCCGTCGCCCGCGGTGTCCGCGGGCGGCTCGCTCGCCGTCACGGCGACGGGCGGCGCCGTCGTGGCCCGCGACCTCCGCACGGGCGCCGACCGCTGGAGCTCCCCGCTCCCGGCGGGGGCCGCCGTCACCGACCTGCTGGCCGGACCGGACCGCGTCCTGGCCGTCACCCGCTCCGCGTCAGGCGGCGGACTCCTCACCCTGGACGCCGGCACCGGCGCCCGGATCCGGCAGACCCCCCTGCCCGCCGGGATCGAACCGCCGCGCCTCGTCGCGGCCGCCCCGGCGGCCGCCGTCATCGCGGGCGACCGCCTCCTCGTCCTCGACGCGGAGGGCCGGCCGCACCAGGACGCGGATTCCCCCTACGTCCCGTCGGCGCCCGGCCGCCGGATCCGTATCGGCGACGTCCTCGTCGTGGCGGTCCCGGAGCGCGAGGAGCGGGAGGTCCTGGCCGCCTACGCGCTGACGGACGGGCACCTCCTGTGGTCCCGGCCCCTCGGCGACGACTGCTGGGTCCGCACCCTGGGCGTCACCTCCGACGGCGGCCTCGCGGTGGTCTCCCGGGGCGCCTACGACCACCTGTGGGCCCTGGACCCGCGCACCGGCAGGGCCGGGGGAGAGCCGGCGGTGCTGCGGGGCCTCCCGGTGGGCGAGCGGACGGCCCTGTCCGGGCGGACGTTCGTCAACCTCGACCCCGGAGGGACCCTCCCCCCGGTCTTCGACGTGGCCCCGTTGATCGGCTGGTGACGGCGGCACCGTCGCCTATCCTGCCTGCTCATGACCGTCCTTCAAGGTGCCTCCGTCGTCCTCCGCCCCACCCTCACCGAGGACATCCCCGCCCTGGCCGCCATCCGCGCCACCCCCGAGGTCCGCGCGCGGTGGCGCGGCGAGGACGACCTCGAAGCGGAGATCGCCGGCGATCTGGAGGACTCCGGCACGATCTGCCTCACCATCAGCCACGAGGAGCGGATCGTCGGCATGATCCAGTGGTACGCGGAGGAGGAGCCGGACTACCGGCACGCCGGCATCGACCTCTTCCTCGACCCCGCCGTCCACGGCATCGGGCTGGGCACCGACGCCGTACGCACCCTGGCCCGCCACCTCGTCGACGACCGCGGCTACCACCGCCTCGTCATCGACCCGGCGGCCGACAACGCCGCGGCGATCCGCTGCTACGAAAAGGTCGGCTTCCGGCCGGTCGGCACCATGCGCCAGTACGAGCGCGGATCCGACGGCACCTGGCACGACGGCCTCCTGATGGACCTCCTGGCTCCCGAACTCAGGCGCTGAGCGCCGCCGGTGGTGCGGGGCGCGGTGGTGCGGCGCGGTGCGGTGTTGTGCGGTGGAGTGGTCGGCACCCGCCGGCGCCCGCACCCGGCTCCGGAACCGGTCGCGGGCACCGGACGGGTTGCCGCCTGGGCCCACCCCGATCCTGCCGCTCCGCCGGGAGCCCAGTCAATCCTGGGGTTTCCTTGCCCGGACCCAAGCCCTAGCTTGGGTGCCATGACCTTGGACGACCTACGGGTGTTCGTCGCCGTCTGCCGGGCCGGAAGCCTGAGCGGCGTGGCGCGGGAGCTGGGCCGCACGCAGTCCGCGGTGAGCCAGCACGTGAAGCGGCTCGAACGGGAGACGGGCGTCGGCCTCCTGGAGCGCCGGCCGCGCGGCGTCGTGCCCACCGCGGCCGGACGCATCCTCCACGAGGCCGCCGCCGAGGGGATCGGCGCGCTGGACCGGGCGCTGCGCCGGATCGGCGAACTGGCCGACGGGGAGGGCGGCTCCGTCCGCGTCGGCACCGGCGGGGCCACCGTCCGCCACTTCATGGCCGAGGCCATCGCCGGCTTCCGGCGGCGCCACGCCCGCGTCAGCCTGGAGTTCCGCACCGAGACCTCCAGCCGCCGCTGCTTCGACGCCCTGCTGGCCGGCACCCTCGACCTCGCCTGGGTCACCATCGGCCCGCCGGTACCCGGCATCGAGCAGCGCCCCGTGGTCGACCTCCCCTGGGTCCTCGCCGTCCGCGCCGGGCACCCGCTCGCGGCCCGTCCGGTCATCGACCCCGCCGACCTCACCGGCCTGCGCCTCGTCCGCCTCCCGCCCAACTCCCTCTCCGGCGCCCGCCTGGACGCGGCCTTCACCGAACTCGGCGTCCGCGTCGGCTCCGACACCAGCGTCGCCGACTGGGACACCGCGCTGCTGCTCGCCGAACTCGGCCTCGGCCACACCGTCGTACCGGCCGTCCCCGGGCTGCGGGCACCGGCCGACGGCACGCTGCGCCTCGTTCCCGTACCGGCCCTGCCCCCGCTCGCGGTCGGCTGGGCGGTCCGCCGCTGGGACGCCCTCACCCCCCTCGCCCGTGCCTTCGCCGACACGGTCGCCGACGGCTGCAGGCCCGCCTAGTCCTGCGGAGCAGACCGGATTTGACCCTCCCCCCACGTCAGGCTTCAGGCTGAACGCCGACGAAAGGGCAGGTGGATGAGTTACTCCGTGGGACAGGTCGCGGCTTTCGCCGGGGTGACGGTGCGTACGCTGCACCACTACGACAGGGCCGGGCTGCTCTCGCCCGGCAGCCGCAGCGCCGCCGGATACCGGCTCTACGACGACGCGGACCTGGCCCGCCTCCAGCAGATCCTCTTCTACCGCGAGCTCGGCTTCAGCCTCGACGAGACGGCCGCGATCCTCCAGGACCCGCAGGCGAACGTCCTGGAGCAGCTGGAGGCCCGGCAGCGGCAGCTCGGCGAGGAGATCGCCCGGCTGCAGCGGCTCGCGGAGGTGGCCTCCCGGGCCATCGAGGTCCAGCGGACCGGGGTCGAACTCACCCCGCGGGAACGCTTCGAGGTGTTCGGGGAGATCGCCTTCGACCTGAGCTACGCCACGGAGGCGGAGCGCAAGTGGACCGCCTCGGAGGGCGGCCGCGAGGCGATGGCCCGCGCCGCCGCCCACACCAAGGACGACTGGCGCCGGCTCATGCGCGAGGCCACCGCCTGGCGCGCCGAACTGCTCGGCGCCTTCGACGAGGGGGAGCCGGCCGACGGCGCGCGCGCCATGGACCTCGCCGAGGAGCACCGGCTGCACGTCTCGCGGTGGTTCACCTCCTGCACGCCCGGCATGCACCGGCGCATCGCGGACGACTTCCTCGCCGATCCCCGCGCCTTCGCCCTCGTCGTACCGCACGCACAGCAGCGCCCGGGCCTCGCCGCCTACCTGTGCAAGGCCGTACACGCCAACGCGGCCCGCCGCACGGACGGCCGCACCGACACCGAAGAGGAACGATGAGGATACTGATCGCCGCCGCCGGATCGCGCGGGGACGTCGACCCCTACACGGGCCTGGGCGCCGCCCTGCGCGCCGCGGGCCATGAGGTCGCCCTGGCCACCACCGAGCCCTTCGCCCCCCTCGTGCGCGCCGCGGGCCTGGAGTTCCGGTGCCTCCCCGCCGACAGCCGGCCGCACGGCGACGTCGGCGACCGGCGCGCGCTGATGCGCACCGCCTCCGCGTTCCTCGCCGGGCTGGGCCAGGGCTTCGCGGACGCCGTGGACGAGGGCACGGACCTGCTCCTGCTGTCCACCACCACCGCCCCGCTCGGCTGGCACCTCACCGAGGCCACCGGAACGCCCGGCCTCGGCGTCTACCTCCAGCCCACCGCCCCCACCGGGGACTTCCCGCCCGTCGTCACCGGCGCACGCTCACTGGGCCGCCTCGGCAACCGCGCGGCGGGACGGTTCGCGCTGCGCATGGCCGACCGGATCAGCGAGGAGGGCGTCGCCCGGCTGCGCGACCGCCTCGGGCTGGCGCCGCTCACGGCGTCCGCCATGCGCCGGCGGCAGGAGCGGGCGCGGTGGCCCGTCCTGCACGGCTGCAGCACGGCGCTCGTACCGGCCCCGTCCGACTGGCGGCCGGGCCTGGACGTCGTGGGCAACTGGTGGCCGCACGTCGACCCGGCCGAAACGCTTCCCCCCGAGCTGGAGGACTTCCTCGGCGCCGGGCCCCCGCCCGTCCTCATCGGCTTCGGCAGCATGGCCGCCGGGGAGGGCGAGCGGCTCGGTGAACTCGCCGTACGGGCCCTGCGCCGCGCGGGGCTGCGCGGCATCCTTCAGGGCGGGAGTGCCGGGCTGAGGGCGGACGCCGGCCCGGACGTCCTGACCGTCGGAGACGTTCCGCACGCCCTCCTCTTCCCCCGGCTCGCCGCCGTCGTCCACCACGCCGGGGCCGGTACCTCGGCGGCCGCGCTGCGCGCCGGGATCCCGGCGGTGACCGTCCCCGTGGCGGCGGACCAGCCGTTCTGGGCGCGCCGCCTCGCCGCGCTCGGCGCCGCCACCGCCCCCGTCCGCTTCGGCGTCCTCACCGCGGAAGCGCTCGCCGACGCCCTCGGCCGGGCGGTGACGCAGGAGGGGTACGCCCGTGCCGCCCGGGAGGCCGCGCGGCACATGCGGACCGAGGACGGAGCGGCTCGGGTGCTGCGCGCCGTCGAAGGCGTCGCCCGCGGCCGGTGACGGCCCGCCGGGAGCCGCGCGCGGCGGATCGGCCCCGTGAAACGTGTCGCCGCGCCCGTCACCGGCCACCTCGTGGAACCGTTTTCCCATGACTGAAGGATCGACTCCCCACATCTCCCCGGCGCGCATCACCGTTCTCGGCGTCCAGCCGGGCGATCCGCCGTTCCGGATCGTCGAGCTCGACGGAGAGGTCGTCGGACGGGCGACGTCGATGACGGACGTCCTGCTGATCGCCGCCCAGGCCGGGGCCACCATCCACGACCTTGACGACCTGGACGAGGTCCGGTGGGTCAGCGGCGGCAAGTTCCACTGGACCCTGCGCTGAGGCAGGGCCCCCCGGAGCCCGCCGCGACCGTCCGCGATTGACATTCTTGCACTGTCAGTGCAGCTTTACTGCTGCACTGACAGTGCAATGAAGGTGGATCGACTCCGGGGCGCGCGCCGTCGCCGGACGGAAGGGGAGTGCCCGGATGTTCCTCGCCCTGGGGCGCTGGTGCGCCCACCGGCCGAAACGCGTGGTCGCGGCATGGCTCCTGCTGCTCCTGGCGCTCGGCGGAGCCGTCCTGGCCTACGGCCGGGTCACCAGCGAGGCCGTGAAGATACCCGGCAGCGACAGCCAGGCCGCCCTCGACACCGCCGCCACGGCCTTCCCCGGCCCCGCCTCCGGCAACCAGCCGCTCGTCCTGCACACCCCCGCCGACGGAGAGGTCCTGACGGGGGAGGCCGCCCGGGACGCCGTGGAACGCGCCGCCCAAGCCATCGCCCGGGTGCCGCACGTCGTCGCCGTCACCTCCCCCTACGACCGCGCGGGCGGGCCGGCGGTCGGCGCCGGCGGCCACACCGCCTACCTCACCCTCGGCCTCGACGTCACCGGCCGCGACATCACCCCCGCCCTCACCCACCGGATCACCGACGCCGCCGCCCCGGCCCGCGCCGCCGGCATCGAGGTCACCCCGGGCGGGGACCTGGCCGCCGCCGTGGACCGGCCCGACACCGGCCACAGCGAGCTGATCGGCCTGGCCGCCGCCGCGGTGGTCCTCCTCCTCGGCTTCCGCAAGGCCGCCGCGGCGGGGCTCCCGCTCGCCCTCGGCATCGCCGGGCTCGCCGTGTCCCTGGCCGCGGTCGGCCTGGCCGGGCACCTCATGGACATGCCGTCCTCCGGCACCACCATCGCCGCCATGATCGGCCTGGGCGTCGGCATCGACTACACCCTGTTCAGCCTCACCCGCTTCCGCGCACTGCGCGGCCTCGGCGCCGCCGCCGAGGAGGCGGCCGCCCTCGCCACGGCCACCGCCGGCAAGGCCGCCGCCTTCGCCGGCTGCGCCGTGATCGCCGCCCTGGCCGGGCTCGCCCTCGGCGGGCTGCCGCTGCTGCACGCCCTCGCGCTGGCCCCCGCGCTGGCGGTCCTGGTCGCCGTCGCGGCCACCCTCACCCTGCTGCCCGCGCTGCTGAGCCTGTTGTCCCGCTTCCTCGGCGCCACCGCCCCGGCCGACACTCCCACGGCCGCTCCCGACGGCGCTCCCGAAGGTGTCCGCACCCCCGGCGCACCGGCCGCGGGCGGCTGGCAGCGGCTGGCCGAACGCGTCGCCGCCCGGCCCTGGCGCCACCTCCTCGCCGGCCTCGCCCTGCTTTTCCTGCTCGCCGCCCCCGCCGCCGGCCTCACGTTCGGCCAGCTCGACGCCGGCGACAAACCGGCCGGCTCCGCCAGCCGCACCGCGTACGAGCGGCTGTCGGCCGCCTTCGGACCGGGCGTGACCGGCCCCCTCCAGGTGACGGACACCCTCCCCACCGCCCCCGGCGGCCCGCAGGACCCCCGGATCGCCGAGGTCTCCGCGGCCCTGGCCCACACCCCGGGCGTGGCGGCCGTGAGCCCGCCGCAGACCGCGCCGGGCACCCGCACCGTGCGCTGGCAGGTCACCCCCACGACCGCCCCCGGGGACCCGGCCACCGCACGGCTCGTCGACACCCTGCGCCGGGACGTGCTGCCAGCCGCCACCGCCGACGGCGCGGGCACCGCGCACGTGGGCGGCGCCCCGGCCGCCGTGGCCGACCTCAACGGCCGCCTCGCGGACCGGCTGCCCGCCGTCATCGGCGTCGTCGTCGCCGTGGCCGCGCTGCTGCTCCTCGCGGCCTTCCGCTCACCCCTGCTCGCCCTCAAGGCCGCCGTGCTCAACCTCCTGTCGGTGGCCGCCGCGTACGGGGTCCTCACCGCGGTGTTCCAGTGGGGCTGGGGCGCGCGGGCCATCGGGCTGGAGGGGCCGGTGCCGGTGCCCGGGTACGTCCCGCTGCTGATGTTCGCCGTCCTGTTCGGCCTCTCCATGGACTACGAGGTCTTCCTGCTCACCGCGGTCCGCGAGCGCTTCCTCGAAGGCCGTGACGCCCGCCGGGCGGTGGTCCTCGGACTCGCCTCGACCGGCGGGATCATCACCTCCGCCGCGCTGATCATGGTGAGCGTCTTCCTCGCCTACCTGCTCTCGGACGACCCCGTGGTGAAGATGTTCGGGACGGGGCTGGCCGCGGCCGTGGCCCTGGACGTCACCGTGGTCCGCGCACTGCTCGTCCCCACCACGATGACCCTGCTGGGGGACCGCGGCTGGTGGATCCCGCGGTGGCTCGACCGGATCCTCCCCGACCTGGACATCGAGGGCGCCGCCCACACCCTCCCCGCGACCGCCGGCGCCGACGGACGGCCCGCCCCCGGGGGAGCCGCCCCGGACGGCCCGCCCGCGCCCGGCCCCGCGCCCCATCCGGCAGCCCCCGCCCCGCCCGCCCTTCCCACCCGGTGAAGCCCCCGACGAGGTCCCCGATGAGGTTCCGCACGCCCACCCCGCGCCCCCTCGGCCCGCGCCCCCTCGGCCCGCGCCCCCTCGGCCCGCGCCCCCTCGGCCCGCGCCGCCGTACGGTGCTCGCCGCGGCCGCCGCCGCGCTGCTGCTCGCGCTGCCCGTCGCCGACGCCACCGCCCGGGGCCTGACGGAGAGCCGGCTCGCCGACCGGATCGCCCGGCGCCAACCGGGCCTGACCGCACGGCCGGAGGTCTCCATCGAGGGCCGGCCCTTCCTCCTCGGCGCGGCCCGCGACCGCTACCCCGAGGTCCGCGTGCGCGCCGACGGCACGACCGGCCGGGGCCGTCCCGTCACGGCGGAGGTCACGGTCGACGATGTCACCCGCGCGGCCGGGGGATACCGGGCGGCCTCGGCGTCGGCCCGGTTCACCGCCCCATACGCCTCGCTCGGCGACGGGAGCGACGGGACCGACGGGACCGATGGGACCACCACGCTCTCCGACGCGGGCGGCGGCCGGCTGCTCATCCGGCGCAGCGTCCTCGGCGCGACCCTGACGCTGACGGCGGACGTCCGGCTCGACCACGGGGTCCTGTCCCTCCACGCGGCCTCCGCCACACTGGCCGGCCGGCCCCTGGACCCCGACAGCCCGCTGATCACCCGGGCGCTCGCCGGCCGGACCCGCACCCTGCCCGCACTGCCGCTCGGCCTGCGGCCCACGGGCGTCTCGGCCGGCGAGGCCGGGGTGACCGTGACCGCCCGGGCCCAGGACGTCGCCCTGGGCTGACCCTCGGCCGCCGCCCTCGGCCGCCGCCCTCGGCCGTCAGCCCCGCGGGTGGTCGGCCGAGACCAGCAGGTTCAGCACGGTGGCCTCCATCGCCGCCCGCGCCTGCTCCGGGCTCTTCCCGCCGGAGCGCCAGTGGTGCCAGGCCCCCCAGGTGGTGACGGCGTCCAGCCCCTCCAGCAGTTCGGCCGCCCGCTCCCCGTCGAGCCGGCCGAGCTCCTCCGCGAAGATCTCCGCGACCCGGCGCCGGGCGTCCGCGAACGCCTCGTCCGTGACCTGGCGGATGCGCGGCGACGGGTGCTCGATCCGCATCAGCGTCAGCCGGGCCGGGGTGATCCACTCCAGGATCCGGGCCCGCTGCTCGGCCAGGGCCGCCACCCGGACCCCGCGCGGCCCCGTCACGGGCAGCGGCCGGATCTGCTCGGCCAGCTGCTCCAGCCGCCGGGTGATGGCGAGGTCGACGAGCTCGGACATGTCGGCGAAGTGGTGGAACACCAGCCGGCGCGAGACCCCGGCCCGTTCGGCCACGCGCTCCGCGGGGAACTCCACGACACCCTCGTCGAGCAGTTCGAGCAGGGCGTCCGCGATCTTCTCCCGGGTCCGCCGACCCCGCTCCGTCCGGCCGTCCGCCACCGCTCGCCGCCCTCCACTGCCCGTCCATCCGCCCCGACAGCAGCATTTTCGCACCCGGCCGGACTCACCAGGTCACGTACAGGGCCTCCGGCGAGCGGTGGATGAGCGTGGGGCGCATCTGCGGAGCCGGCCGGCTCGCGTCCAGCCGCAGGCCCGGCAGGGTCTCGGCGAACAGTTCCAGGGTGAGCCGGAGCTGACCGCGCGCCAGGTGGGAACCCGGGCAGGCGTGCGGGCCGTGCCCGAACGCCAGGTGCGGCCGGCTCGCGGGCCGCCGGATGTCGAAGACGCCGGCGTCCTCGTACCGCCGCCCGTCCCGGTTGGCCGACGCGTACGCCACGAGCAGCGCGGTGCCGGCGGGCAGCTCCGTCCCGGCGAGCTCCACCGGACGGGTCGTGACCCGGCGGAAGGCCTGCACCGCCGTGTCGAACCGCAGCCCCTCCTCCACCGCCGCCGGGACGAGCCCGGGATCGGAGCGGAGCAGTTCCCACTGGCGCCGGTCGGCGAGCAGGTGCGTCAGGGTGGTGGCGATCAGCGCGCTGGTCGTCAGGAAGCCCGCGATCAGCAGGTTCTGCAGGTGCGCCACCAGCTCGTGGCGCTGTTCGACGCCGAGCGCGGCCCCGGGCGGGGCGGCGGCCGCCGCCAGGTCCGAGCACAGGTCCTCGCGGGGCCGCGCCCTGCGCTCGCGGACGTACCCGTCCAGCAGCTCCTGGAGGGCGACGACGTCCTCGGCCGCCGCCACCTGCTCCGGCGGCGACAGCGGGCGGAACAGCAGCTCCTCGGCCCGGTACCCGCCGTGCACGGCGGCCGGCACGTCCGCCGGGTCCAGCCCGATCAGCCGCCCCACCACCAGTCCGGGCAGCTTCCGCGCGTACGCCCCCACCAGCTCGGCGGAACCGGCCGCGGCGACCGCGTCCACCAGCTCCCGCGCGCACCGGCGCGCGTACGGTAGCAGCGCCGCCGACCGCGCGGTGGACAGCGCCCGGTTGAGCGGGGCACGGTGGCGCCGGTGGACGGCCCCGTCGGAGGAGACCACGGTCGGCCGCGGCCCGAACCCGCGCGCCAGCACCCCGAGGGCCGCCTCCGACACCTCGATGTCGGGCAGCAGCGCGTTGGCGGAGGAGAAGTCCTCCGCCCGCCGCAGCACCTCCCGCACGTCCTCGTCCCGCGCCACCAGCCACGCGTCGGCCTCGGGCACGTACGTCAGCCCCGCCGTCCGCCGCGCCCGCTCGTACAGCGGGTACGGATCCCGGTACCACGCGTCCCGCCGCTCCTGCTCCCGCCCTGCCCCCACACGCCCCTCCGGACCACCCGACACCGGACCCCGTCCCGCCGCGCCATCCTGCCGGACCCCCGCCCCGCCCGGAAGACGGCGCCCCGGGCCGGCGGTCCGCCGGTTTGGACCGTGCGGCAGCGGCAAGGCGCCCGGCATGGTGCAGATCGGATACACGATGATGACCGAGCAGGCCGGCCCCCGGGACCTCGTCGACCACGTCGTCGGGGCGGAGCGGGCCGGGTTCGACTTCTCCGTCGTCTCGGACCACTACCAGCCCTGGCTGGACACGCAGGGACACGCGCCCTACGCCTGGAGCGTCCTGGGCGCCGCCGCGCAGGCCACCACCCGGATCCCGCTCATGACGTACGTGACCTGCCCGACCTTCCGCTACCACCCCGCCGTCGTCGCGCAGAAGGCCGCCACGATGCAGCTCCTGTCCGGCGGCCGGTTCCGGCTGGGCCTGGGGTCCGGCGAGAACCTCAACGAGCACGTGGTCGGCGCCGGCTGGCCGTCCGCGCGCGTCCGGCTGGAGATGTTCGAGGAGGCCGCCGGCATCGTCCGCGCCCTCCTCGCCGGAGAGCGCGTCAGCCACCACGGGGCGCACTTCGACGTCGAGGACGCCCGGCTCTGGGACCTGCCCGACGCACCGCCGCCGATCGGCATCGCCGCCTCCGGGCCCCGCTCGTGCGAGATCGCCGGACGCCACGGCGACCTCCTCGTCGCCGTCGAACCGGACCGCGACCTCGTGGCCTCCTTCCACGCGAACGGCGGCGCCGGCAAGCCGTGCGTCGGCCAGCTGCCCCTGTGCTACGACACCGACCGCGACGCGGCGGTGGCCCGCGCCCACGACCAGTTCCGCTGGGCCGTCGGCGGCTGGGAGGTCAACGCGGAGCTCCCCGGCCCGGCCGGATTCGCGGCGGCCACCCGCCACACCCGTCCCGAGGACCTCACCGACACCATCCCCTGCGGGGACGACCCCGAGGCCGTCGTGGAAGCGGTACGGGCCTACGCGGACGCGGGGTTCACGGAGGTCGCCCTCGTGCAGATCGGCGGGGACCACCAGCGGCCGTTCCTGGCCTGGGCGGAGACCGACCTGCTGCCCGCCCTGCGGGAACTCTAGGCAGCTCTAGGCCCTGTCCGGCCGGGGTGTCAGGCGGTACACCGCGAAGGCCCGGCCGATGACCGGCATCGCGACGTTGCGCACCGGGATGCCGCCGGCGGTCATTCCGTGCTCCGCCCCGAGATGGGCATGCCCGTGCACCGCGAGGTCGGCGCCCGCGGCGTCCATGGCCTCCGCCAGCAGGTAGCTGCCGAGGAATGGGAAGATCTCCGCCGGCTCGCCCGCGAGGGTGTCCGGCACCGGCGCGTAATGCGTCAACGCGATGGACAGCCCGTCCCCGGACGGCGGCCGCAGCCCCCGCAGCCCCCGTCCGAGCCCGTCCGCGCAGGACCGGCTGTAGCGGATGAACGCCTTCATCTCCTCTTCCCCGAACTCGCTGCCGCTGCGTCCGGCGAAGCCCCCGCCGAAGCCCTTGGTCCCCGCCACCCCCACCTGTGTCCCGTCGAGGTCGAGCAGGACCCCCTCGCCCTCCAGGACCCGTACCCCCGCCGTACGGAGCTCCTCGGTGACGGCGTCCTCCTCGCCGCTCTCGTAGTCGTGGTTGCCGAGCACCGCGACCACCGGCACCGGCAGCCCGGCCACCTCCCGCGCCACCACCCCCGCCTCGCGGCGCGTCCCGTGCCGGGTCAGGTCGCCGGCCAGGAGCAGCAGGTCCGCGCAGTCGCCGAGGGTGTCGAAGGCGGGCCGCAGCAGCCCCGCGCTGTCGGGGCCGAGGTGGATGTCCCCCACGGCCGCCACGCGGGTCACGTCACCACCTCCTCGGCCTCCCCGGGGCCGGGCGGCCGGGCCTGGCACACGGTGAGGTCCGCGTACCAGTCGAGGCCCGCCAGTTCCTCCCCGGCGGCGCGCAGCACGGCCTCCCGCGCCTCCTCGTCGGCCACCCGGCCGCGCAGCACGGCGCGCGTGCCGTGCGCCTCGACCAGCACCCCGAGCTCGGCGGCGTCCTCGCGCGCGAGGCGGTCGCGCAGGTGCCCGATGCGGTATTCGATGATCGTGTCCGTGTTCACGGGCCGTCCTCCGTGCTGTCCGGGCCGGCGGGCCCGCCCGGGCGGTCGATGACGTGGAGGGTGCCGAGCAGGTGCAGGAAGGCGTCGGCCAGCGGCGAGTGCCGGTGGTCGCGTTCCAGGCGCACCCAGTCGATCTGCTCGCGCAGCATGCGGGCCATCGGCAGCAGGTCGCCGAAGTCGCAGTAGTGCTCGCACAGCGCGGCCATCCGGCTGTCCATGAGGTCGGTGGGGGACAGGACCGGCATCCACACCGAGTCCACGGCCTTGACGGTCGCCCGCTCCAGCAGCGCGGTGCTCACCGGGCGGCGGGCCAGCTCGAAGATCAGGTCGATCTCCTCGCCGCCCGAGCGCCCCTTGACCAGCCAGTCCTCGGGGGCGCGGCGCATGGCGATGCCGCCGCCCTCCAGGGCCTTGACGGCCTCGTCGGCGTCCTCGGGGCGGACGCAGAAATCGGTGTCGTGCTGGAAGCTGGCGGGGAGCCCGTGGGCGAACGCGGCGACGCTGCCGGCCAGGGCGAAAGGGACGGCCGGACCGTTTGAGCAGCGCCGCCACCCGTTTGGTGGTCTCCAGGATCGCCTGGGTGTGGTCCTTGGGCAGCACCTCCTCGTCCGGCGGCCCGTCCGGTCCCGCGCCCCCCGACGGCGCCGGGCCGTCGGGGAGGCTGGGGGCGGGAGTGCCGTGACCGTGCACGGGATGCCTCGCTCGGTGCCCGGTCACCAGTAGTGCCTACGGCCTCCCACCGCGTGCCCGACGGCGCCCAGCAGCCACAGAACGAGGCCGATGACGACGAGGATCACGCCGATCGTCCAGAGGATCGAGATCCCGGTGACGAAGCCGATGATCAGCAGAATGACGCCCAGGATAATCATGAGTACCTCCTGGTCCCTGTCGGACGGGGGACCCCCCGCGTCTACCACCGCCGCGCGAGTTCATGCGTCCGGAGCGGCGCCTGATGGCCCGGCGGAGCATGAGGCCCCGTATCCGGGGTAGCCGCCAGGCACTCGCTACCCCAGCCGGGAGGCCGTCATGGGCAAGATGAAGGGCAAGGCCGAGCAGCTCAAGGGCAAGACGAAGGAACAGCTCGGATCCATGGCCGACGACAAGGGCACGGAGATGAAGGGCGCGGCCGAGAAGGCCGAAGGACGCATGGAGGAGTCCAAGGAGGACGCGGCGGCGCGGATGAGGAAGATCCACGACGCGAACCGCTGACCGGCTCCGGCCCTGGGGGGGGGGGGGGGGGGGGGGGGGGGGGGGCCCCCCCCCACCCCCCTCTCCCCCAAAAAGAGAAAAGAAGAGGGAGCGGG
>NZ_JBVILR010000021.1:105337-159470 GCF_055580265.1 Streptomyces sp. NPDC032091
GGCAAAGGGGGGGAGGGGAGGGGGGGGGGAGGAAGCCCAACAACACAACCCGTGAACAGCCTCCGGCTGTGGGGGGCACATGCTGCACGCCTCCTCCTTCCCCCCCCCACGTCTCCGCCGCCCGGAGTGGACGGAGGGGGTCAGCCCGGGGCGGCGGCCTGCGGCTTGCGGCCCCACGCCGTGAGCATGCCGGCCGACAGCGCGGCGCACTCCCCGGAGTCCAGGTAACGGACCGCCGCGTCGACGGCGGCCGCGTCCACCAGCCCGGTGCCGAGCATCGCGGCGCGGCTGCGCTCCCAGGTGTCCGCCCAGAAGCGGCTGATGGGACTGCCCGGCTCCAGCGGCGGCACGTACATCTCGGCGGCGACGGACCCGAGCCCCGCCGCGCGCAGCAGCTGCGGGTAGGACGGCACCCCTGACACGTCCGTCCCGATCGTGGCCCGCAGCCCCTGCCACATCGCCCGCATCGCGTCCGTGTACGGGGTGCGGGGCGCGAGGTCGCTCGTCAGGTCGACCGCGTCGCTGAGCACCAGCACACCGCCGGGCTCGACGTGCTCGGCCAGGGCCGCGACGACCCGCTCCCGCTCGGGCAGGTGCATCAGGACGAACCGCGCGTGCACCAGCCGGAATCGGCGGCCGGGGGCGAAGTCCGGACCGGTGACGTCCGCCCGCAGCACCTCCAGCCCGGGCCGCTCGCGGAGGAACCGCACGTCACGGTCGACGGCGAGTACACCCGCCACCCCGGCGTCCTCCAGCAGCCGCCGCGAGACGGTACCCGTGCCGGCCCCCACGTCCAGGCACCGCCACCCCGGACCCACGCCGAGCGCGCGCAGCCGGGCCATGGTGACGTCGTCGTAGGCGAGGGCGCCGAAGTCGATCCGCTCGCCCTCGCCCGCCTCTCCGGGAGGGAAGACGGCCTCGCCGTAGCGGCCTCCCGGCGGCCCGGCGCTCACGGTGCCGCCGCCCGGGCGCGGCGCGGGGACGGGAACGGCGGGGCGTCGGACGGTCTCATGGCCAGATCCTCCACCCCCGGCCGCCCGCAGCCCCGAGGCGCGCCGCGCGAGGACGGCGGCCGTGGTGCCTCCGGGGGGTCGAAGTCGCCGCTGCGACGGCGACCCGCCTCGGCCGAAGTCCCGCGGAGGGTCAGGAGCCGGCGGCGCGGGCGGAGCCGGTGCTCGTGCCGTTGGCGGTGCCCAGGAAGCAGGTGACCGTACGGTCGCCCAGGGCCCAACTGCTGGGCTGCGGGTAGTAGTAGAAGACCTCCAGGCCCTTCGACAGCTGCGCGGCGTCGCCGACGTAGTCGGTCAGTGCCGTTCCTCCGCACTTCTCCTCGGAGGTCTTGACGACCTTGTCCGCGCCGGGGAACACGGTGCCGTCCAGGGTGACGACGGCGTAGGCCTCGCCCTCGTGGGGCTGGCTGCAGGGCACGGTCCGCACCGACAGGCGGGCCTGGGTGCCGTCGCCCTTCTCCGTCTTCGCCAGGTCGTCATCGGTGTTGAAGCAGTCCCCCTTGCGGAGGTCCTCCACCTTGCTGGAACCCGGCGTCGTGACCTGCCCCTGGGTGTCACGGTGCGGCTTGGGGGCCTCGTCGAGCGCCCCCGACAGGCCGAGGACGACGAAGACCGCGTAGAACGCGAGGGTCAGGCCGTGGATGACGATGGCCGCGATGGCCAGGCCCCGGCCCTTCTCGTTGTTCTTGCGGGTCTGGGAGAGGGCGACGATGCCGAGGATCACCGGAACCGTCGGTATCGCGCAGACCAGCGACATCACGAACGCCACGATCGCCAGCGCGTTGGTCTTCTGCGGCTGCGGCGGGTACCAGCCCTGCGGACCGCCGTACGGCGTCGCCGGCCCGGGCGTTCCCGGCTGCCCCGGCTGGCCGTACGCTCCGGGCTGGCCGTAGGGACCCGGCTGCCCGTACGGCTCCTGCGGGTACGGCGGCGGCTGAGGGGGTGTCGACATGCGCGTGAAACTCCTCGCGGGAGGCTGGGACATGACCGCCGACCGGGCGGTGAGGCCCCGGGCCGGGGACTGTTGAGCGGATGATGTTCGAATCGGCCGCGCCCCAGTATGCCCCGGCCCCGGCGGCCGTCCCCGACGAGGGCGGCCGGCCGGCTGGGATGATGCGGGCATGACACCCATCACAGGCCTGGATCTCACCGGCTTCACCGAACAGGAGCCGGGAGTGTGGACCGACGAGCGGGGCCGCGTCCTGTCGGTCCACTTCTTCGGGCTCGCCCCCGACCTGCCGGCGCCGCTGAGCGAGCCCGACAGGCTGCGCCACGGGCTGGCCCGGTCCGTCGCCTCGGCCGGAGGAGCGCTGATCGAGGCCGGGCTGGGCGAGGTGGACACCGTTCCCGCCGTCCGGCAGCTGGTCAAGGTGCCCCGGCCGGGGGGCCGCGGCCAGGTCTTCCTCGCCTCGTGGACGATCCCGCGCGCCGGATGCAGCGCCGTGGTCAAGGTGCAGGCGGCCGAAGGGGCGGTCACCGGGACGCGCGAGGCGGCGGTCATGGCCCGGACGGGCCCCGAGGGGTACTTCGTCCCGCATCCGTACGGCCCCGGCGCCGAGGGAGGCCTGCCCTGCCACGTCGCCGACCGCGAGGAGTGGGACGCGCATTTCCCCGACCATCCGCTGACCCTCGTACGGGCCGCGCTGCACCGGATCACTCCGACCGTGACCCTTCACGACGGCTTCAGGACGCTGCCGCCGTTCGGCGCCCCCGCACCGACCGCACCGACCGCGCCGCCCGCGCCGACCGCCGGGCCGTCGGGAGTGCGCCGGTGGTTCCGACGGGGCTGACGGGCGTGGGTCAGGGGGCCGTCCGCGTGGGGAAGGCGAACGTGTAGGACCGGGACCTGAGCCAGGGGAGGTACTGCTCCAGGGCGGCCACGGTCTGGCTGCGGTCGCCGCCGCCGTCGTGGAACAGGACCGTGGGCCGCTCGGGCAGCTTGTCCTCCACCGCGGAGAGGATGGCGGGCAAACCCGGACGGCTCCAGTCCCTGGGGTCCACGCTCCAGCCCAGCGGGCGCATCCCGTGCGCCGCGGCGATGGCCCGGCTCTCGGGGGTGAAGGCGCCGCCCGGAGCGCGGTAGTAGGTCACCGCGACGCCCGGAACGGCCGCTTCGATCATGGCCTTGCCGTCCAGGACCTGCTGCCGCTGGTAGGCGACCGGCTTGTGGTCCATCGTCTCGTCGTGGTCGGCGGAGTGGTCGCACAGCTGGTGCCCGTCGGCCGCGATCTCCCGCACCAGCTCCGGGTACTTCCGCGCCCGCGTGCCGACGAGGCAGAAGGTGGCCTTGACGTGGTTCTGCCGGAGCACCCGCAGGACCTGCGGGGTCCAGGTCGGGTCGGGACCGTCGTCGACGGTGATCGCGATGTCCCGTCCCGTGCCCTTGGCCAGCCGGGATATGCCCTGCGGGACGGCGGCGGTGTGGACCGGCCGGGAGGAGGACGCCGCCGGGGACCGGCCGGGGGAGGAGGCGTCCGTCGCGGCGCGGGCCGGGCCGCCGGCCGCCGCCAGCAGGCCGAGGACGGTGGCCGCCACCGCGGCGCCCGTCCGCCGACGGCGCGCGGAACTGCTGCTCATGCCCATGGACGTGCTCTTCCTCTGCGGGTGCGTTCGGTCGCCGGATCTCGCGGTGCCGCTCCGGTCCGCATACGGGACACCGGGGCCGGGGCCGCCGAGGCGGTCGCGCCGGGGGAGTCTGCGGTCGCCCTTTCGACGCTAGGGAGCCCGGCCCGCCCCGGTCAAGGAAGGGTGGGAGGGCTCACACCGGGCGAACGGGACGAAAGGGAGGTTTCGCCCCCCGCGTCGGCCGCCCCGAAGCGGACCCGGACGGTCATGCCCCCGTCCGGCGCCGGATTCGCCTCCGCCCGCAGCCGGGCGCCGTGCGCGCGGGCGATCGAGGCGACGAGGGAGAGGCCGAGGCCGGCGCCCTCACCCGCCGTGTGGCGGCGTTCGGCCCGGCGGCGGAACGGCTCCAGCAGCCGGGGCACGTCCTGCGGATCGATCACCGGCCCGGTGTTGGAGACCTTCAGGACCCCGCCCGTCGGGTCCGGCGCCGTCGTCACCTCGATCCGGCCGCCCGGCCGGTTGTGGCGGACGGCATTGGTCAGCAGGTTGCGGACCAGGTGCTCCAGCAGGGCCCGGTCGCCCCGGACCGTCAGCGGTGCGAGACGGGAGACGACCGCCGGCTCCTCGTGGGCCGCCGTCGCCTCCGCCGCGGCCAGCTCCGCCGCCGCCAGCTCCGCGAGGTCCACCGGCCCGGTGCTCTCCAGGCCCTCCTCCGACACCGCGAGCAGCAGCAGCGACTCGATCATGTGCTCGCTGGATTCCGCGACGCCGATGAGCCGCTCCCGGATCCGGGCCACCTTCTCGGGCGACGGGTTCCCGGCCAGCCCGATCTCCGCCGCCGCCCGCTGCACGGCCAGCGGCGTGCGCAGCTCGTGGGCGGCGTTCGCGGCGAACCGCCGCTGCGCGCCCACCAGGCTCTCCATCCGGTCGAGCATCCCGTCGAAGGTGTCCGCCAGCCGCTTGAGCTCGCCGGGCGGGGCCCGGAGGCCGATCCGCTCGTGCAGGTTCGCCCCCGACAGGCGGCGTGCCGTCTCGGTGATCACCCCCACCGGCCGCAGCACCCGGCCCGCCATCCACCACGCCAGCCAGACCGACAGCACGGCGAAGACGGCCAGGGCGACCAGCGAGACCAGCAGGACCTCGTGCAGGGTGGCCTGCTCGACGGCGGTGGAGAGGTTGCGGGTGACCGCGTACCCCTGGATCCGCTCGGTGCCGAAGACCTGGCCGGCCGGGAGCGACTGGGCGGGGACCGGCGTCCTGCCCGCGTCGGCCAGGGCCTTCTCGAAGTCGCCGCGCGGCACGGCCGTGGTGACGGCGCCGCTGATCCGGGCGTACAGGCCGCCCCGCAGCAGGACGTTCACCAGGGCGATCAGGCCGCCCCCGGCGAGGACCAGCAGCGACCCGTACAGCGCGGTGAGACGGGCGCGCTCGGAACGGAGCACCGCTCTCACAACGGATCGGCGATCCGGTAGCCGGCCCCCGGCACGGTCTCGATCAGCGGCGGTTCGCCCAGCTTCGCCCGCAGCTTGCTGAGCGTGACCCGGACGGCGTTCGTCCGGTACGAGGTGTCCTGCTCCCACACCTGCTCGATCAGGTCGTCGTTGCCCAGCACCGCCCCCTCGGCCCGCAGCAGCGCCTCCAGCACCGCGAACTCCTTGCGCGACAGCGCGAGCCGCCGCCCGTCCCGGGTCGCCGTCCGCCGCGCCGTGTCCACGGCGACCCCGCACCGCTCCAGCACCGGCGGCAGCGCCGGATGCGCCCGCCGCCCCAGGGCCAGCACCCGCGCCAGCAGCTCGTCGTAGGAGAACGGCTTGGTGAGGTAGTCGTCGGCGCCCAGCCCCAGCCCCTCCACCCGGTCGCGCACGGTCCCCGAGGCCGTCAGCATCAGCACCCGCGTCAGCAGGCGTTCCCGCACGACCTGCCGGCAGACCTCGTCGCCGTGCAGCCCGGGCAGGTCGCGGTCCAGGACGAGCACGTCGTACTCGCCCAGCCGCAGCCGCCGCAGGGCCTCCGGCCCGTCGCCGGCCTCGTCGACGGCCAGCGCGTCACGCCGCAGCCCCTCCGCGATCATCTCCCGGAGGAATTCCTCGTCCTCCACCACCAGAACTCGCATGTGCCCTCTCTACTCGAAGGCCGCGTTTCCTCGTCGTAAACAGGACCGGTGAAGGAAGCGAAACCGACCTCCCCGGCAGGCTCCGCCCCATGAACCGATCCTCGACCATGAACATGACCGCGGCCGCCGTCGTGACCGGCCTGGCCCTCCTCGTCACCGCGTGCACGGGCACCGGCGCCAGCCCCTCGGGCGGCGGGAAGGACGGCTCCGCGCAGCAGAACGCCGGAGCCTCCGGCAAGGGCAGCGCCGCGTCCGGCTCCGGCGGCCAGGACGCGGACAAGGCCCTGCGGGTACGCAAGTGCCTGCGCGAACACGGCATGGAGGCCCCCGACCCCCAGCCCGGGCAGGACCCGCGCGGGATGACCCTCGGCACCGGCAGCGAGGACCCCGAGGCGGTCAAGAAGGCCTTCGAGGCCTGCGGAATGCAGGCCCCCGGCACCGGCGAGATGCCGCAGGCGGACAAGGACAAGGCCCTGAAGTGGGCGAAGTGCATGCGCGACAACGGCGTCGACGTCCCGGACCCGGACTTCAAGGGCAACGCGATGGGCGCCACCAAGATCCCCGAAGGACAGGAGCAGGCCTTCGAGGAGGCCCAGAAGAAGTGCCGGGCCGCGTGAACCGGCGCGGCAAGTGGCTGCTGGGCTCGCTCGTCGTCGTCGTCGCCGCCACGGGCGGCGGCTACGCCGTGACCGCCCAGCCCCGGGATGACGCGGCGGCGCGGAAGGACCCGCGGGGCGACGGCCTGCCGCAGCGGACCGAACCGGTCCGGCGCGGCGACCTCGGCTCGGGCCTCACCGTCGAGGGCACCCTCGGCTACGCCCGGGAGCGCCGGCTGAACGCGCCCGGCCCCGGCATCCTCACCTGGGCCGCGGACGCCGGCACGGCCGTCGAGCGGGACGGCAGGCTGTACGAGGTGGCCGGCCGGCCGGTCCGCCTGATGTACGGGACCACGCCCATGTACCGGCAGCTGAAGACGGGCGACAAGGGCGAGGACGTCAAGCAGCTCAAGCGCAACCTCGTCGCCCTCGGGTACGGGACCGGGCTCGACCCGGCCGACGCCGCCTTCACGGCCGGCACCGCCACCGCCGTCAAACGCTGGCAGAAGGCCCACAAGGCGCCCGAGACCGGGGAGGTCGGCAAGGAGGACGTCGCCTTCGCCTCCGGCCCGCAGCGGGTCCAGCGGGGGGACGCGCAGGTCGGCGACGAACCCGGCCCGGGCAAGCCCGTGCTCACCCTGACCGGCACCGAGCGGATGGTCCGCTTCCAGCTGGACGCCGCCAAGGCGGGCACGGTGAAGAGCGGCGACCCGGTGACCGTGACCCTGCCCGGCGGCGGAGCGGCCACCGGGAAGATCGACTCGGTGGGCACCACCGCCGACCCGGACGGCGAGGGCAACGGTTCCGGCGGGTCCGGCGGCGGGGGCGGGGGCGGGGGCGGCGGGAACGGCAAGCCGAAGGTCCAGGTCACCGTGACCCTCGACGACGCCGGCGCGGTCGTGGGCCCCGACCGTTCCCCGGTGTCGGTCCGGCTGACCGGCGAGACCCGCAAGGACGTGCTCTCCGTCCCCGTCAACGCCCTGCTCGCCCTCGCCGGCGGCGGCTTCGGCGTCCAGGTCGTCGAGGACGGCCGGGTCAGGGAGGTGCCGGTGGAGCTCGGCATGTTCGGCCAGGGCCGGGTCGAGGTCAAGGGAGACGCCCTCAAGGAGGGCGTGCGGGTGGGGGTGCCGAGCGCATGACCACCCCACCGCACCCCCGCCGCACCCCTCACGCCCGCCCGGTCGTGGAGCTGACCGGCGTCACCAAGGAGTACCCGGGCGGCGTCAAGGCGCTGCGCGGGGTGGACCTGACCGTCCTGGACGGGGAACTCCTCGCCCTCGTCGGCCCGTCCGGCTCGGGGAAGTCCACCCTCCTGCACATCGTCGGCACCCTGGACCGGCCGACCGCCGGCCGGGTCGCGATCGCCGGACACGACGTGGCGGCCCTGTCGGACCGGGCCCTGTCCGCCCTGCGCTCCCGGCACGTCGGCTTCGTCTTCCAGTCCTTCCACCTCGTCCCGGGCATCAGCGCCCGGGCCAACGTCGCCGAGGGGCTGCTCTACTCCGGCCTCTCCCGCGCCGAGCGCGGCCGCCGCGCGGCGGCCGCGCTGGAACGGGTGGGCCTCGGCGACCGGATGGAACACCGGCCGCACGAGCTGTCGGGCGGGCAGAAGCAGCGGGTGGCCATCGCCCGGGCGGTGGCCGGGGAGCCCGACCTGCTGCTCGCGGACGAGCCGACGGGTGCGCTCGACACGGCGTCCGGCCGGTCGGTGATGGAACTGCTGCACGAATTGAACCGGGACGGGGCCACCATCGCCGTGATCACCCACGACCAGGAGATCGCGGCGAACCTGCCCCGGTCCGTCCGGATCCGGGACGGGGAGATCGTCTCCGACGAGCGGCACGGGGACCCGCCGCCCGAGCCGCACGGGGAGCCGCACGCAGAGCCGCACGGGGAGCCGTCGTGAACCGTCAGGCACCGGCACCGGCACCGGCACCGGCCCCGGCCCGGCTCCGGCCGTCCCGTCTCGGCCCCCGCGACGTCCTGCACGTCGGCTCGGCCGGGCTCCGCTCGCGCCCGATGCGGGTGTTCCTCTCCGCCCTCGGGATCGCGATCGGCATCGCGACGATGATCGCGGTGGTCGGCGTGTCCTCTTCCAGCCAGGCCAAGCTGCTGGCGGAGCTGGAGAAGCTGGGCACGAACATGCTGGTCGTCACGCCCGGCCAGTCCATGTTCGCGGGCCAGGACACGAAACTGCCCAAGGAGGCGCCCGGCATGGTCTCCCGGATCGAGGGGGTGCGCTCGGTGGGGACGACGGGGGACATACCCGAGTCGGTCCGCCGCTCGGAGAAGATCCCCAAGGAGGAGACCGGCGGCATCGCCGTGAAGGCGGTCAAGGACGACCTGCCGGGGGTGCTGCGGGCCCGCATGCGCTCCGGTACGTGGCTCAACGACGCCACCTCCCGCTACCCCTCCGTGGTGTTGGGGCACGTCACGGCGGAGCGGCTCGGCATCGGCGGCCCGGGCGGCCAGGTCTTCATCGGCGGCCGGTACTTCACCGTCATCGGCGTCCTGGACCCGGTCCCGCTCGCGCCCGAGATCGAACGCTCGGCGCTGATCGGCTGGCAGGCGGCCGAGGAGCTGCTCGGCTTCGACGGCCATCCCACGGCCGTGTACGAGCGCTCCTCGGACGACCGCGTCGCACAGGTGCGCGCCCTGATCGCGCGGACCGCCAACCCGCAGAGCCCGACCACGGTGTCGGTGACCGACCCCTCCGCCGCCCTGCAGGCAAAGGCCGCCACCGAGGGCGCGTTCAGCACGCTCCTCCTCGGGCTGGGCGGGATCGCCCTCCTCGTCGGCGGGGTGGGAGTCGCCAACACGATGATCATCTCGGTGCTGGAGCGCCGCCACGAGATCGGCCTGCGTCGCTCGCTGGGAGCGACCAGGGGCCAGGTCCGCATCCAGTTCGTGACGGAATCCCTGCTGCTGTCCGGGCTCGGCGGGCTGGCGGGCATCGCCCTGGGTGCCGCGGCCACCGGGGTGTACGCCCGCACCGGCGACCTCCCCTGGGTGGTCCCCCTGTGGGCGGTCACCGGCGGCTTCGCGGCCACCCTGGCCATCGGCACCCTGGCCGGCCTCTACCCGGCGGTCCGGGCGGCCCGGCTCTCGCCGACCCTGGCCCTCCAGGCGGCGTAGCGGGCAGGGCCGTCACGGCCCACGCCCCGCCGGTCCGGCCGGCGGGGCGCGGCCGGGCCGGGGCCGGGCCCGGGCCCGGGCGGCCTCAGCCCATCAGCAGCAGCCGGGTGTTCGGCACCAGTTTCCGGTTCACGCTGGTGCTCTGCACGAAAATCGTGAATTCGTCGTTGTGGTCCGGCTTGACGCGCACTTCCGCGTCCGGCAGACCGAGCAGGGCGCGCGCCTCGGGCCCCGTGTACACGCGGTCCGTCTTCTTCTCCAGAACCGCGATCCGCTTTCGCGCCTGGACCTTCTCCGACTTGCTCAACTGGTAATAGGCGGCGCCGGTGCGATAAGTGTGCCCGCATTCGACGATCCATTCCCGGATCGCCGCATCGCGGGCCACCGGGATCAGCTCGTACTCCGTCCGGTCCACGGGGGTGAGGCCCGCGGCCTTGATGGTCGCCTCGTTGACCGCGTCGGCGCCGGCGGAGAACACCGCCCGCGACCCCCGGATGCCCTTCGTGCGGCCCACCATGAACTTCTCGGTGGCCTCCTGGATGACCTGTCCGGCCTCCTCCAGGCCCTGCGTGCTGGTGGCGTCCCAGATGGCGATGTTGTCCTTCGGGAAACCGCACCGCATGGCCTCCCGCCTGCCCATCTGGTCGGGCACCAGCACGGCCAGGGTCCAGTTGTCCTGCTGCGTCCGGATCATCGTCGCCAGCGCCTCGACCAGGGCCTTCGGGTCCCGGGACGGGGCGTCCGGGCAGCGGTGGCTGGCGTTCTCCTGGCCGTCCGTCAGCACGAACGTCAGGAAGCTGTGGTCCCCGTACAGCTGGGCCGTCTGCGCCAGCTCCCGCTGCGACTTCAGCGTGGCCGCCAGCAGGGCCGTCATTCCGCCGGCCCGGTACATCTGCTTCAGGGACGGCATGCGCAGCACGTCCTTGTCGTAGATGACGCATTCCACCGAGTTGGCGAAGACGTACACCGTGACGCGGGTTTCCTGGTCGAGTTCCTGCGAACGGCGGGCCAGATAGGCGATCTGCTGGTCGGCGACCTCGACGACCTTGCCGCTGAGGTGCGACATGGACGAACTGGCGTCCAGTACAAGGGCGACGTGATTGATGTAGTTCTGGTTTCCGGACATGTCCGCTCCCCCTTTTTCCGAACCGATGAACAGATCCTCGCACCCGCCACTGACAATCGGCCCCGCGCGACCGGAGGGAGGCGAAACGATACGTCTGTGGCATCGGAGTGAACGGCCGTTCCCCCGCCGGGCGCTGGGCGGTTGGACCGGCCGACGCGCATACCGACCGCGCGTCGTTTCAGCGATCCTTAGGGGAGTCATGCGCATTCGTTCCGCAGTCACCGCTTCCGTCCTGGCCGCCGGCATCCTCCTGGGCGGGGCCGGTGCCGCCCTGGCCAACGAAGGGGTCGACATCGACTACTTCTCCGGCGGTCACAAGGCCTACTCGTCGAACTGCTCCTCGTTCGCCGCGGTGCCGCACAACCTCCCGTCGTTCGCCGGCCCGGTCTACAGCTCCAACTGCACCAAGGAGGGCGACAAG
This sequence comes from Streptomyces sp. NPDC032091, assembly GCF_055580265.1. Classification (NCBI taxonomy): domain Bacteria; kingdom Bacillati; phylum Actinomycetota; class Actinomycetes; order Kitasatosporales; family Streptomycetaceae; genus Streptomyces; species Streptomyces sp. NPDC032091. The sequence goes on from NZ_JBVILR010000021.1 coordinate 116,304, forward strand.
GAGTGGCTCAAGGGCAGCCACCTGGGCGCCTGATCCCGGGACGGCCCCGTGCCACGGGGGCGGGCCGACCCTGTCGTCGGTCCGCCCCCGCGGTGTTTCCCGAGCCCCCTCCGCCCGGTCGCGGTTTGTCACGGTCCTGCCACAAGGCCCAGTTGAATGTGTTCAAAACCTTGTGGCGCAGGCCTAACCTGTCCCCTCCGCAACAGGGGAGGGACCGATGTCCGAGAAGGCCACCGACAACGCCGAGCAGGCGGAACACGCCCAGCAGGCGGACCCGGGAGGGCCCGCCCGGGCTCCGTTCGCGCCACCCGCGCCCGGGCTGCCGGGCCACGACCCGGCCGACTGGCAGGCGTACCAGCACCACCTGAGGCGCCGCCAGGCCCAGGAAGCGGCCGCCGCGCGGGCGGCCGCCACCGACCGGCGCCGGATCCGGCCCGCCGCGGCCGCTCCGATCCGCACCGCCACCCTGGTGGCCGCGCTCGCCGCCGGGCTCACCGCCGCCGTCGTCCTCGGGGACGGCGTGGGCCCCGGGCTGCCGCTCGCCGCGCTTCCCGCCATGGTGGCCGCGTACGTCTCGGCCCGTGCGGCCGGCCGCAGGGCCCGCCCCTGGAGCCTGGTGTGGGCCGCGGGCTGCGTGGCGCTGCTCGTGGTGCCGGCGCTGCGCGACTCCGCCTGGCCGTCCACCCTGGCGGTCCTCGCCGCCGTCCTCCTGGCCGCCCTGGCCCTGCACGGCACGCGCCGCTGGCCCGGGGTGCTGCTCAGCCCGCTCGGCTTCGTCGACAGTGCCGTCAGCGGTGTCGGCTGGGCCTGGGCCGGCGTCCGGGCGCGCGGCGGCGGAGTGGGCCGGGACCGCTGGCTGCCCCTGGTCAAGGGCATCGTGGTGGCGGCGGCCCTGCTCCTGCTGTTCGGGTCGCTGTTCGCCTCCGCCGACGCGGCCTTCGCCGACCTGTTGGGCGGTCTGGTCCCCGACGTCCCCGTGGGGGAGGGGCCGTTGCGGATCCTGCTCTTCCTCTCCGGCACGGTCATGGCGCTCGCGGCCGCCCGCAGCGCGGCGGCCCCGCACCGCTGGGACAGGATCAGGTCGGGGCCGGGCACGGCCCGTTCGCGACTGGAGTGGAGCCTGCCGCTGATCCTGCTGAACCTGCTCTTCGCCGGCTTCAACGCGGTACAGCTGGCCGTGCTCTTCGGCGGCTACGACAAGGTGCTGGAGAGCACGGGGCTCACGCACGCCGAGTACGCGCGCCAGGGCTTCTGGCAGCTGCTGTGGGCCACCGTCTTCGTCCTCGCGGTCATCGCCCTCGCCCTGCGCTGGGCCCCCCGCGACACGGCGGGCGACCGGCGCCTGGTCCGGGCGGTGCTGGGCACGCTGTGCCTGCTGACCCTGGTCGTCGTCGCCTCCGCGGTGCGCCGCATGGACCTCTACGTCCACGCGTACGGGCTGACCAGGCTGCGGCTGTCCGTGGTCACGATGGAACTGTGGCTGGGACTGGTGATCGTGCTGCTGATGGCGGCCGGCGTGGCCGGCGGACGCTGGCTGGCCCGCGCGGTGGTCGCCGCCGCGGCCGCGACCGTCCTCGCCTTCGGACTGGCCTCACCCGACGGGATCGTCGCCGAGAGCAGCGTCCGCCGCCACCAGCAGCACGGCGGCATCGACCTGGCCTACCTGCGCGGCCTGTCGGCGGACGCCGCCCCCGCCCTGGACCGGCTGCCCGAACCCCTGCGCTCCTGCGCCCTGATGGGGATCCGCGACGATCTCGGCCGCGGCGGCGCGCCCTGGTACGCGACCAGCCTCGGCGAGCACCGCGCCCGGGGGATCCTGCGCGAGCGTCCGGTGACGGTGGACCGCGCCACGTGCGTCCGCCTCGGCGCCTACGGCAGCCGCCACGAGTAGGCCACCCCGCGCGCGCGGCGGTCCCCGAGGAAGGAGACCACGGTCAGGAGCCCCGCGGCGCCGGCCGTCAGCCGGGCCCGGCCGCGTACCGCCGCCGCCAGGGCGAGCGAACTCGGCGCCGAGAAACAGCGCCGGCGCCAGGAGGGGGGCGGGTCGGTACGGAGGCCGTCGCGCTCACCGTCCGGTGAAGCGGCCGGCCGGTTCGCCGCGCAGGCGTCCGGGCGGCACCCGCCGGCCGAAGGCGACGAGGACCAGGTCCTGGGCGGCTCCGTACAGGGGCGTCCCGGTTCCGTAGGACCAGTCCACGTCCTCGGCGCACAGCCGCACCCCGCGCAGGTCGACGCCGAAGAACCTCAGCCCGCCGGGCCGCACGTCCTCCAGCAGGACGCGCAGCCGCTCCTCGGGGACGCGCCGGCCGATCCCGAGGGCGGCGGTGATGTCCAGCCCGTGGACCACGTCGTGTCCGAGCGCGGCGCGGAACCCGCCGACCGGCGGCTTCCACGGATGGCCGGCGTTGTCCCGCAGGAACGCGCAGAGCTCGCCCGCCGTATGGGCGGCGGCGTCCCTGCGGGCGAGGCGGTCGGTCATGCGGTGCAGGCTCCCCCGGGCCCTGACCAGCTCGCCGAGGGTGGCGGGGAGCGACAGCCGGAACCCCTGCGACATGTGGGCGACGACCTCGCGGACCCGCCAGCCCGCGCACAGGCTGGGCGCGTCCCACGCGTCGGCCCGCAGGCCCTCGAAGAGATCGGCCAGCTCCCGCCGCTCGGCCGCGATGGCGGCCCTGACGCCGGTACCGATGCCGGTGCCGTCCGCCGCGAAGTCGCCCTGGCCGCCCGTGTGTTCCGTTGTCCGGTGCATGGGATCAAGCCTGCCGGGCGGGCGGCCGCACATCCAATAGACGTTCCTGCTGCCGCCCAGCAGCCCCGGTTATGGGGTGCGGGGAGGGTTGTCTGTCCCGCCCCGGCGGGACGTCTTCCCGGGTGGGCCGGCCGCCCGGCTCCGACGACGCGCGGGTCAGCGCGGTCCTCTTCGGCACGGGCCCGGCCGAGCTGTCCCTCGCCCGGCTGCGGAGGCCCGCCGACGGGGCCGTCCCGCCGGTCTCGCCGTGGGCCTGCGGCGCGGTTCCGACGGCCGCGCTGATGCCGCGGAACTCGTCGACGGCGATGTGGTACTTGCTCGCGTGCGGGAACGTGGCGCGCAGCGAGTCGGCCGTGCCGAGCGGGTGAGCCCCGAAGGCGGCCAGGACCAGGGTCCGGTGCCGGGCGGCGTCGGTCTCGTCGCCCACGACGCGGAACGTGTCCCCCTGCGTGTCGGTGACCGCGACCGGGCCGGGGCAGGAACTCGTCAGCATGATGGCGACCAGCAGCGCGTCCCCCTCGGTCACCGGGTTCAGTACGGGCAGCACCACGTCGGTGCCGGCGAGGACCTCCTGTCCGGAGGTGGCCCGGCCCGCCAGGGAGGGCGGCTCCTTCGCCTTCGCCGTACGGGCCGTTCCCGCCGCCGGCGCCCGCGGTGAGGGGTGCGGGTCCGCGGTGGGGGACGGGCAGGGCCGTTCCTCCACGGGGAACCCGGCCTTGGCGCCGGCGGGGGCGCCCCCGGCCAGTGCCAGCACCGCGCCGGCCCCGAGGCAGGCCCCGAGCGCCAGGATCGCCACGTGCGCGGCGAGCCGCTGCCGCACCGGCCGCCACCCCGCCCCCGCCACGCGACCCGACTCTCCGGCACCGGCCCCCGCCCCGGGCGCCGTCCCGGCCCCCGCCCCGGGCGCCGTCCCGGCCCCCGCCCCGGGCGCCGTCCCGGGCCCTCCCGGCTGTTCCGGGGGCTGTTCCGGGGGCCGTTCCGGGTGGGCGCCCGCCGGGGCCAGGCGGAGGCGGGTCCAGGTCGCCTTCCAGCCCGGCAGCTCCGCCTCCGTCACCCCCAGCGCCCCGAGCAGCCCGGCGACCCGGTCCCAGGGCGGGAGGGCCGGCCGGTCCGTGCGCAGCGCGTGCGCGATCGTGGACCGGGGCAGCCCCGTACGCCGCTGCAACTCCCGCAGGGACAGGCCCTCCACCATCTTGAGCGCCCGTAACTCCCCGATGAACTCCGCGACCGACTCCGGCCGTCGCGGAACCCGCTCTTCCTGCACCGTCATGCCTTCCCCCGTCCCGTCCCCCTGGACCGGCCCGTCCCGAGGTGTCCCGCGCGGCCGGCCCCGCCGGATCCTACGAGGGCCCGGCCCGGCCCCGCAGCGGTGCGACCGGCCAACTCCGGCCCCCTCCGCGGACCGTCCCGTCCGAGGCCGTCCGAACTTGTCCCAGGACGTCGAAGGGCCTTGTCGGACACCGGCGCGGCTGCCGATGGTTGGCCCCGTCGCCGGACCCGCGGAAGGGCCCGGCAGCCGACTTCCGACAGGAGACATCCATGAAGCTCGCTCTCGGGCGCCGCGGCGCCATGGCCGCGACGGTCGCGGCCCTCACGGCCGGTGCGCTGGCCACGGGGATCACCACCGCCTCCGCCACCAGCGGGTGGACCCGCCTGAGCACCTCGCACGGCGTGGGCGTGTACTCCGACCACACCTCGTCGTCAGGGAAGGTCGCCGCGGACCTCGCCCCCGGGGACTACGTCGACATCGTGTGCTGGCAGCGCGGCGAGAACATCTCCAACCAGGGCAACGTCTGGTATTACATCGACAACGAGTACCACACCGGGGGCGGCTGGTACGGGAACGCCTCGGGCTGGGTGTACGCGCCCTACGTGGACAACTCGAACTCCTGGCGCACCGGCCTGAACCTCTGCTGAGCCGGCCCCACCGGGACCGGTGGGACGCCGTCCGCCGCCCCCGGCAGCAGCGGGGCGGCGGACGGGCCGGGCACCCCGTCTACCCGGGGCGTCCGGTGTCGTCCGGGCGGAGGGCGGAGCGGACGCCGGTGACGACCACGGCGATCAGGCAGAGCGCGATGACGGTCTCGGCCCACAGGAAGGCGAACCAGTCCACCACGCAGCCGATCGGCGGCGTGCCGGGAGCGGTGTTGCGGAAGGCCGAGAGGGCGAACAGGGTGGCGGCCATCCAGGCCAGGGCCGGCCAGACCAGCCCCTCGCCCCGCGTCATCAGGTACCAGGTCCCGAGGATCACGGACGCGGCCAGCGCCCACATCACCACCATCATGAACCCCGCGAAGACGAGCAGGCTGCCGGACCGGGCCACCGACAGCCCGAAGACGGCCTCCTGGCGGGAGGAGAGGGGGTCGGCGGTGACCGAGAAGAGCGGGTCGTTGTTGGAGAACAGCATCCGCACCGGCACCTGTCGGCCGCCCAGCACGGCCCGGAACTCCACGTCGGTCTCGTAGGTGTCGAACGGGTAGTCGGCGATCGACCCGCCGCTGAGGGCGACCTGCACGTCCCTGGTCGTGAGCCGTTCGTGCGCCGTGAACGCCAGGTCGCCGAGGGTCGCCGCGGAGGTCTGGAGGCTCAGGTCGGCCACCGGGGCGCTCGCGTCCTCCTCGCCGAGGCCGCCGCGCGGGACGACGCGGACCCGGAGCACCAGTTCCCGGGCGGAGGCGTCGACCCGCTGGACGGTGGCCACCACGTCCACCCGGTCGGCGGCGGTGGACCCGACGGTGTGGACGGTGTCGCCCGCCTGCCGCTCCGCGTACTGCAGCCACGACCCGACGCCCACCGCGGCCACGATCAGGACCGCGAGGGGGATCAGGACGGGCAGGAGCGACGTCCTGGAGCGGCGCGGCCGAGGCGCGTCCCGGGGTGGGGTCATGGTGACTCCGGCGGAGAGGAACGGAACAGGTGCGTGCCGCCAGCGAAACCTTTCCCCCGCGTCGCCGCCACCCGGGCCACCCGCGTGGCGGCGACGCGGCCCGTCCCATCGCGCCACCCGCTCCGGGCCGGCCCGCCGCGCGGGAGGAAACCCGACCCCGCCAGGCGCAATGATGCATGGACCACACATCTGATCGGATACTCCCGTGCCCGCTGGGACGGGGGAGCACCCGAGGTATCCGTACAAGAGCCGCGATCCGGCTGATTCCGCTCTTCAGCCCCCCGCCCCGCTTGGGAAGGATGAGTTCCGCGACTCCCGGGCCACCGCCACGAGCGGTCGGCTTCCCGGCTGCCGAAACAAGAGGGGAACACGCATGTCACCGCGCAGGATCCTGGCGATGATGACCGCTACCGCGGCACTGATCGCGGGGCCGGTACTGACCGCCCAGGCCTCGACCTCACCCCAGAGCACCTTCACCCAGCAGACCCGCGCCGCAGGACTGACCGCCGCCCAGGCGGCCGAGCTCCGGCAGCGGGTCGACGCCGTCCTCGCGGCCGACCCGCAGGCCCGCCTGATCTCCGCGAACAAGCTCTCCATCGCCGGCGGCGACCTGGTCCTCAGGGCCCCCGGCCAGAGCGAGACGCGGGACCTGGCCGCCCCCGGCCGGGCGCTGGACTGCGCCAACGGGCACCTGTGCATCAGGGACGGCCTCGGCAACAACTACGACTACTACTACTGCGGCTACTACGACTTCGGCGGCGTCGGCGACGGCACGTTCAACAACAACCAGAGCTCGGGCACCCGGGCCCGCTTCTACAACCAGAACGGCAGCGAGCGCTGGTCCAACGTGGCCAAGGACAGCGGGACGGCCTCCTGGACCCCGGTCTACCACATCCGCCCCTGCTGACCTCCTCCCCGGGCCGCCCGGCCGCGCCCCCGCGGGGGCGCCGGCCCGGGCGGCCTCCGCGTGGGCCCGGCGCGCGTCCGCGTCAGCGCGGGATCACCCAGTCCGGCGTCCAGGTCCCGTCCGGGTCCGCTCCGCCCGCCGACACCGTGGCGAGATGGGCGCGCAGGGCCGCCAGCCCCGGGTGCGGGTTGTCGCGGCGCCAGAGCAGCGCGTGCGGGTAGACCGGTGTCGGACCGGTCACCGGGATCCGGCGCAGGCCGTGGCCGGCCGGCCAGACGAGCCGGGTTCCCCCGCCCATGAAGGTGGCCAGGGCCGGGGTGTCGGCGATGGTGTCGAGGAGCGCGTCGGAGCCGAAGTTGGGCCCCGTCGCCTCCAGGGTGAGCCCGAACCGGGCGACCAGGTCGTCGTAGTAGGCGGTCCACTCGGTGCCGGGCACGACGCCGGGCATCCAGATCCGGTGCCCGGCCAGTCCGGCGAGGGTGACCGACCGGGCGCCCGCCAGGGCGTGGGCGGGACCGGTCAGGAGCTGGAGCGGCTCGTCGAGCACCCGTACGGCCTCCACGTCCTCGGGGAGCGGACGGCCGGGCGCGGTGACGGCGCGGAAGGTGGCGTCGATCGCGCCGGAGCGGAGGGCGGCCATGGCCGCGTCGATCTCGACCAGCATCACCACGTCGAGCTCGACCTCGGGGTGCGCCCGGTGGAACCCGCGCATCAGGCCCGTCGCCGCGCCGCGCGAGTTGATCACGTCGACGCGCAGCGGACGGCGGTCCGCCCGGACGGCCGTGACCGCCCGCTCGACGGTGCGCAGCAGTTCGCGGGCGTGGGGCAGGAAGGCCTGCCCGTCGATGGTCAGTTCGGCGCCCCGCGGGGTGCGGGTGAACAGCCGCACCCCGAGGGCCCGCTCCAGCGCGGCGACGCGCTTGGAGACGGCCTGCTGGGTGACCGCCAGTTCGGCGGCCGCGTCCTGGAACCGCCCCGCGTCGGCGGCGACGACGAAGGTCCGCACGGTGTCGAGGTCCATACCGCCACCCTTGGGGCACAACCAGGAGTTGTGGTGAGGTGCCCTTCGGTTGTTTGATCCCGGTCCGCGTCTCCCGCTTTGATGCTGTCGCACGCCGATCGGTTGTGCGGACGGGAACGGGGCGGGTGCGGTGACGGACACGGCGGGCGGGCGGCGGCGCGGGTGGGGGCGGTGGCAGTGGCCGGAAGGCCGGAGCCGCCAGCGGCTGGGACGCCCGTTCGGGTGGCTCTGGGGAGCGTACGGGACCAGCGCGCTCGGCACCTGGCTCGCCTTCGGCTCCTTCCCCCTGATCGCCGTCCGGGTGCTGCACGCCGGGCCGGCCGAGGTCGCCGCGCTCTCCTGCGCCGGGGCCGCGGTGGGCGCGGCCGCGGCGGTGCCGCTCGGGCCGTGGGTGGAGTTCCGGCGCAAGCGGCCGGTGCTGATCGCGACGGACCTGGTGCGGTGCGCGGCCCTGCTGACGGTCCCGGCCGCGTACGCGCTCGGCGCGCTCACCTTCCTCCAGCTCCTGCTGGTCTCCGTGGTCGTCGCGGCGGCCGACATCACCTTCCGCACCGCCTCCGGCGCCTACCTGAAGAACCTCCTCCCGGCCGGGGACCTGCTCGTTGCCAACGCCCGGCTGGAATCGACCGCCTGGACGACCACGATCGTCGGCCCGCCGCTCGGCGGCGTCGCGATCGGGCTCCTCGGCCCCGTGGCGACGGTGGTGGCCGACGCGGCGAGCTACCTCCTCTCCGCCCTGGGCCTGCGCGCGATGGGCGCCCACGAACCGCCGCCCCCGTCCCGGCAGGGCGGGCGCCCGAGGGCCACGGACCTCCTCGACGGCTGGCGCCACCTGCTCGCCGACGCCGCCCTGCGCCCGCTGTTCCTCAACGCCGCCCTCTTCAACGGCCTGGTGATGGCCACCTCGCCGCTGCTGGCCGTCCTGATGCTCGGCCGGCTCGGGTTCGAACCCTGGCAGTACGGCCTCGCCTTCGCCGCGCCCTCGCTCGGCGGGCTCCTCGGCTCACGGCTGGCCCGTCCGCTGGTCACCCGGTACGGGGAGCACCGGGTCCTGACCGTATCCGGATCGCTGAGGGCGCTCTGGTCCGTGGGTCTGGCCTTCGTGGGGCCGGGCACCGGCGGGCTGCTGCTGGTCATGGCCGTCGAAAGCGGGCTCATCCTCTGCTGCGGGGTCTTCAACCCCGTCAGCGCCGCCTACCGCCTCCGGCGCACCCCGTCCGAGCGCGTCGCCCGTACGCTCTGCGCGTGGTCGGTGACGACGAAGGCCGCCACCGCGCTCCTCACCGCGGTCTGGGGGGTCCTGGGCACCCTCCTCGGACCCCGTCCGGCGCTCGTCCTCGCCGGCCTGCTCCTGCTGGCCACCCCGCTCCTCCTGCCGCGCCGGGACCCTGCCGACGGCCTCAGGGACGGGGACGCGGGCCGGACGCGGTGGGCCGGGCGGGGGAGCCGGGGGCGGCGGCGAGCTGTTCGGCCGCGTGGGCGATGTTGCGGGCCATGCCGCCGAAGACCGCCGCGTGGAACGGGCTGACGGCCCACCAGTACAGGTGGCCGAGCAGACCGCGCGGGTGGAAGAGGGCGCGCTGCCGGTAGCGCGAGCGGCCCTCGTGCACCGGGTCGGGTTCGGCGTACATCTCCAGCCAGGCCAGCCCCGGCACCCGCATCTCGGCGCGCAGCCGCAGCAGCCGGCCCGGTTCGATCTCCTCGACGCGCCAGAAGTCGAGGGCGTCGCCCACCCGCAGCCGGCTGGCGTCGCGGCGGCCCCGGCGGATGCCGGCGCCGCCCGCCAGCCGGTCCAGCCAGCCCCGTACGGCCCAGGCCAGCGGGAGGGAGTACCAGCCGTTCTCGCCGCCGATGCCCTCCACCACCCGCCACAGCGCCCCCGGCGGAGCCGCCACCCCCGTGCTGCGGTGGTCGGTGTAGAGGCTGCCGCCCGCCCAGTCCGGGTCGGTGGGCAGGGGGTCGCTGGGCGCGCCGGGCAGGGACGCGGAGGACCACCGGGTGCTCACCTGGGCCTCGCGGACCCGTTCCAGGGCCAGGGCCAGCGCCCGGTCGAAGCCCAGCGGGGCGCCCGGCGGATCGGGCACCCAGCGGGTGATGTCGTGCTCGGCGCACACCACCTCGTGCCGCAGCGACTCGGCGAGCGGCCGGGCCAGCGCCCGGGGCACCGGCGTGACCAGGCCGATCCACAGGCTGGACAGGCCCGGGCTGAGCATGGGGACGCGCAGGATCCGCCGGTGCGGAAGCTCGGCCACCTCCGCGTAGCGGTGCATCATCTGCTCGTACGTGAGGACGTCCGGACCGCCGATGTCGAAGGTCCGGTTGACCTCGGGCGGCATCGCGGCGCTCCCGACGAGGTAGCGGAGCACGTCGCGCACCGCGATGGGCTGCACCCGGGTGCCCACCCAGCTCGGCGTGATCATGACGGGCAGCCGTTCCGTCAGGTAGCGCAGCATCTCGAACGAGGCCGAGCCCGAGCCGATGACGACGGCCGCCCGCAGTACCGTGCAGGGGACCCCGGAGGCCAGCAGGATGCGGCCCACCTCGGCCCGGGAGCGCAGGTGCGGGGAGAGCCCCTCCGGGGACCGTCCGGCCGGGGTGAGACCCCCCAGGTAGACGATGCGCCGGACCCCGGCCAGCCGTGCCCGCTCGGCGAACAGGCGGGCGGCGGCCCGGTCGCGCTCCTCGAAGCCGGGACCGCCACCGAGGGCGTGCACCAGGTAGTAGGCGACGTCCACCCCGCGCAGGGCCGCGTCCAGCGAGTCCCCGTCGGTGACGTCGCCGCGCGCCACCTCGACGCGTCCCGCCCAGGGGTGGTCGCGCAGCCGTTCGGGGGAACGGGCGAGCGCCCGGACCCGGTGGCCGGCGTCCAGGAGCTCGGGCACCAGCCGGCCGCCGATGTAGCCGGTGGCGCCGGTGACCAGGCACAGGTCACCCGTCACGGCCGGCACCCCCGGGGCTTCGTCCGTCACCGGTCATGCGCTGGCTCCCGTCCCTCCGGCGGGGCGCGCGGGCCGCTCCGCTCCTTCCGAGCCTGGACCCGCCGCGGTCCGGGCGCAACGCCGCGCGGGCGGGGGCGCCGTCCCGTGGCGCGCGACGCCGGATTACGGTGTCCCTTTTCGAGGGGGACACAGCGATGTCGTACAACTCGGGGTGGGGACAGCCCCATCCGGGACCTCCCGGGCAGCCCGCACCGCCGTGGGGAGGGTGGGCGCCGCCTCCGCCGCAGCCGGGCGTCATCCCGCTCAGGCCGCTGCGGACGGGCGAAGTGCTCGGCGGGGCCTTCACCGCGTTCCGCCGCCACTGGAAGCCCCTGACCGGAGCCGTCCTCCTGGTCCAGGGCATCGGCATCCTGCTGGTGGCCGCGGCGATCGGGCTCGCCGTCATCGGGATGCGGAGCAAGCTCGCCGCGCTCTTCGACCTGCCGGCCGGCGAAAGCCCCGCCGGCGACGACGTGGCGGCCCTGATCCTGTCCCTGGCACCGGTCGTCGTGCTGTTCACGGTCACCATGCTGCTGCTCACCGGGATGATCGGCGCTCTGTGCCCGGCCTTGATCCAACAGGCGGTGCTCGGCCGCCCCGTGACCTTCTCGGCGCTGTGGCGGCGCTCCTGGTCGCGGCTGCCCGCCGTCCTCGGCGTCGTGCTGTGCGTCGGGCTGCTCACGGGCGGACCGCTGCTGCTCCTCTACGCGGCCTGCATCGTGCCGGTCCTCACGGCCGCCGCACAGGACGCCGCCCCGCCGATCGGCCTGTTCCTGCTGCCGCTGGGTATGTTGCTCTGGATGCCCTTCGCGGTGTGGCTCACCATCCGCTTCAGCCTGGCCCCCGCCGTCGCGGTGTGCGAGGGGCTCGGCCCGGTCGCGGCCATGCGGCGCTCCTCGCGGCTGGTCGAGGGCGGCTGGTGGCGCACGTTCGGCATCGGAGCGCTCGCCTACCTCCTGGCGGCGGTGGTCGGCTACGTCGTCCAGCTGCCGTTCACCATCGTCGGCCTCTTCGCGCTGATCCCCGCCATGACGGCGACGGGCGACGGGGCGCGGCCGGACACGCTGGTGTTCGGGTTCCTGGGCTACATGGCCTGCGTCCTGCTCGGCTCGGTCATCGGCTCCGTGCTCCAGCTCGGCTACATCCAGCTGGTCCTGTCCCTGCTCTACGTCGACCAGCGCATGCGCAAGGAGAACCTCGCCGAGGCCCTCATCGCCTCGGCCGCGGACTCCGCCGCCCCGGCTGCCCCGGGTGCATGAGCAGGGAGACGGCCAGTGGCGGGGTGGCCCACCGCCACGGCGACGCCGTCACCCCGTGACCCCGCCGGCGTTGCGGATCAGCTGCCGGAGCACCTTCACCGTGGTGACGTAGTCCGCGTCGTCGATGCCCTCGTGGAGGGCGGCGCGGATCGCGGGTGCGTTGCGCGCGAGGTCGACGCGCGCCCGCTCGCCCTCCGCGGTGAGCCACAGCCGGTCCTCGGCGTCCCGGGTCAGCCATCCGCGCTCCAGGAGCACCTCGGCCTCGGCGGCCAGGTCGTCCTCGGGCCGGATGTAGGAGGCCATCGCCTTGCGCAGCTCGGACAGCGTCATCCCCTCGCCGTCGGGCGAGATGTCGTTCTCCGACAGGTTGCGCAGCAGCCAGAACTGGGGCTGGCTGTAGCCCTTCTCCGCCTGGCGGGCCCGGGTGAAGGCGATGAGCGCCTCGTAGGCGACCCCGGTCCAGTAGGCGGCGGGCTGGCCCGCGAGTTCGGCGTCCGAGAGCTGCTGGTCCGTCATGGTGCGGCCCCTCCTGTCGGTGCGTGTGCGTGTGTGCGGCCCGCGCGAGGTGCGGGAACGGGGCAACCGTAGGACCTCGACCGCGGTTGAGGGCAAGGGCCGGATCCCGTCGGTCGCGACCGCATGTGCTGTAGCACATCCGGCCCGGTCGGGTGGCGGCCTCCGTGATGTCGGCCCGTGCCGGCGACCGCCCCGACTACCGTGTGCGCACGGCCGGGCCACACGGCGGCCGGGGAGGAGCGGGTCCGATGGGGACCATGGTGGTGGGGTTCAGGCTCGGCTGGGACAGGAAGGGCCGGCAGGCGACGGTGGTGCTCACCCAGGCGGGCGTCCTCCACCACAGCAGCGGCCTCCTCGGACTGGCGGTGCGGCCCACCCGGCCGCACGCACCGGTCGGCCCGGACCCGCACCCCGTGCCGCGCCAGGCCGCGACGCTGCGCAAGCTGTACGCCGACCTCCACCACCAGGGCTACACCCGCGAGTTGATCGCGCCGGCCTGCGTCCGCCTCGACACCGACGAGCACCCCCTCCACTCCCGCCCGTGGGGCGAGCACGCCCCGCGGGCCCATCCGGAGCTCATCGCCGAGTTCACCGGCGCGGCCCCTGCGGGCCCCGGATCGCTGGAGGACGCCCTGGCCGGCTTCTACACCTCGATCGGCCTCACCCCCCGCGCCCGGGCCGCCCTCCCGCCCGGCTCGGCCGGTGTGCCCCCGGCGGTCCGCGAGGCCCTGCGCGGCCTCGCCGAGGGGCGCACCCTCGCCTCCCGGCCCCGGCGCGGAGCGGGCTGGACCGTCACGGGTGCGGGCGTACGCCTGAACGTCGGCCGGGTCGGCGAGACCCTCTCCCACCGCGAAGTGGCCGAACTCCAGGCCGCCCTGACGGCCTGGCTGCGCCACCAGCGGGGCTCCGGAGCGGGGTCCGGGACGAGGTGAGTACCGGCGGGAGCGCCGGGTAGGCGCGGACGTGCACGACGTCGGAACTCGGATGGTGAGGGTGTTGGAACTGCGAGCGGTGGGCTGGGCCCATTCCTTTCCGGTGGCCGCGGGGGCCCGCGCGGCCCGGGTGTGGACCGCCGGGCACCTGGAGTCCCTCGACTGGGCCCGGGACGCCCCGGACACGGTGCACTCCGTACTGCTCGCCGTGTCCGAACTGGTGACGAACGCCCATGTGCACGCCGCGAGCACCGCGCACCTCGTCCTTACCTGGGACGGCGCCTGCCTGCACGTCAGCGTGGCGGACGCCGACCCCCATCTGCCGAGGCCCCGGCAGCCCGACGGGCGGGCGACGTCCGGGCGGGGCCTCGCGATCGTCGCGGCGCTCGCCGACACCTGGGACGTGCACCCCGGTGATCACCGCAAGACGATCACCGCCTGCTTCCGGCCGCCAGGCGGCACGGCACGCCGCGACGGCCCGCCGTGAGGCGGGCCGTCCGCGATGCGGGGGAGGAGGGGGGCTCTCAGTCCCGCAGCAGCTCCTCGCGCAGGGCGCCGAGGGTGCGCGTGAGCAGGCGCGAGACGTGCATCTGCGACATGCCGATCTCCTCGCCGATCTGCCGCTGCGTCATCTCCTGGCCGAAGCGCAACTCCAGGATGCGCGTGGTGCGTTCGTCCAGCCCGGACAGCAGGGGCGCGAGGGCGTGCAGGTCCTCGACCGCCTCCAGGGCGTGGTCGGTGCCGCCCAGGGTCTCGGCGAGCGTCTGCGCCGGTCCGGCGCCCCCGGGAGCCGCCTCGCGGCCCTCGGCGGAGCCGACGGGGGCGTCGATGGACTGCGTGGTGTAGCCGTTCGCCGCGACGAGGCCCTGGCGGACCTCCTCCTCGTCGAGGTCCAGGTGTGCGGCGAGCTCGGCGGGGGTGGGCGCGCGGCCCGTCGCCGAGGTCAGGTCCTCCGTGGACCTGGCCAGCAGGGAACGCAGCTCCTGGAGGCGCCGGGGGACGCGTACGGCCCAGGTGGTGTCACGGAAGTGCCGCTTGATCTCGCCCGTGATGTACGGCAGGGCGAGGGTGGAGAACTGGGTGTTGCGGTCCAGTTCGTAGCGGTCGATCGCCTTGATCAGGCCGATGATGCCGACCTGCACGATGTCCTCGTTCTCCGGCCCGCCGGGACGGTCCCGGAACGGGCGGGCGGCGAAGTTCACCAGCGAGATGTTCATCTCGATCAGCGTGTTGCGGACGTACTGGTACTCGGGGGTGCCCTCTTCCAGGCTCCTCAGCCGCTCGAAGAACACCCGCGTCAGCTGACGGGCGTCTCCCGGGTCCACCTCCCGCGGGCAGGGGACGTCCGGAAGGCCGTCGAGCGCGGGGGTGGCCGCGGCGGGGGTGGCCGCCGTGGCCGGGGTCGTGGGGGCCGTTACCTCGGCAGTTGCCGAAAAGGTCATGGTCTCCGCTCCTTGGGCACGGGTGCTTGCGGTGCGTGGCTCGATCGTTCCGATCAAACGGAAGTCCGATTCCGCTCACCATGCACCCTGCCCGGCGAACGGACACACGTCAAGCGATACAGGAAAAGTATTTCTGGATTTGCCTTTCGCGGGTGAGCTCCGGAAAAATAGCGGCGTGGAGAGCGAGCACCTGGGGTCCCGCCGGAACCGCTGGACCTTCCTGACCAACCACGCACGGGTCCTGATCGCCATCGCACGGGACCCGGGAGTCCGCCTGCGCGACATCGCCGCGGTCTGCGGGCTCACCGAACGCACCGTGCAGGCGATCGTCACCGACCTCCAGGCGGACGGGTACCTCACCCGCACCCGCGACGGCCGGCGCAACCGCTACGTCATCGCCCCCGGCGCGCGCTTCCGCCACCCGGCGGAGGCCGACCACGAGATCGCCGGCCTGCTGGCGTACCTCGCCGGCCCGCTGACGGTGCCCCTGTCGCACGAGGACGGACCGCCGGCCGCCGGCCCCGCCGACCGCGAGCCCCAGGCCACCGCGTAGCGGCAGGGCGGCACACCGCCCGCCGCGCGGGAACCGGTGCAGGCGGGGGCCGCGGGAAACCGGTGTGCGTCGATCCGCCGATCGTGGGCAGGCGAGCCGCATGGCGACCCTCCCTCCCGGCGCGAACCGCCGACGGTACCCGTCCGCATCCGGCACGATTCCGAGCCAACTGCGCCGACTCCTGCCCGAGTTGCCCCGGCCGACCGGCCCGGACCGCCGGGGGGCCACCGCGGTCGCCCACGACGCGGCACGCCCGAAACCTGGCCCCCGCGCCCGTACGGCGGCGCCCCGACGGTCCGCCCTGCCGGCCGCCGCGGCCGGCCTGCTCGGTCTGGGCGCCCGCGTGCTGACCCGCCACCGAGAAGGGAACCCGCACCCGTGAACGAGAACATCTGGGCCTACCACCTGACCGTCGCCCACTTCGAGGACCGGGACCTCACCGGCTACAAGGTGGAGGCCCTGGACGGCACCATCGGCAAGGTCGACAAGCACTCCTACGACACCGACGCCTCCTGGATCGTCGTCGACACCGGCCCCTGGATCTTCGGCAGGGAGGTGCTCCTGCCCGCCGGCACGATCACCCGGGTGGACACCACCGAGGAGAAGGTCTACGTCGACCGGACCAGGGAACAGGTCAAGGACTCACCGGACTTCGTCCGGGACAGGCACCTCGGCGACGCCGACTACCACCGGGAGGTCGGCGGCTACTGGGGCGACACCGTGCGCCGACAGCAGAGCTGACCGCCCCGCACGAGCGGAGGGCCGGGTCGTCCACGGGGACGGCCCGGCCCTCCGCGCGCCGTGCGGTCAGGCGCCCTCGCCGAGCACGCCGCGGATCAACTCCCGCTGCTCCTCGGACAGATAGGGGTCCTGGACGTCGACCGCCCGGCCGTCGACGGTGATGCGGTAGTGGTAGCCGTCCGCCGTGGACGTGACGGCCCGGTGCGCCAGTTCCTCCCACCGGGGGGCGTCCCGGCGGCCCGTGGTGTCGAGCTCGCGCTCCTTCTCGCCTCCGGCGAAGCCGCCGGAACGGGTGACGGTGATCAGCACGGTCCTCTCCTTCCTGGTCGGGTCTCCCGCCGCGCCACCCCCGCCGGGGGCCGGCCGCGGCGACGGCGGCACGCCGGCCGCCACCGCCGCTGCTGCCCCGCATCCCGGCCCCCTCCCGGCGTCGGGCCCCGGAGCGCCCCGAAACGGCCGGAAACCGCCACCCCGTGGCCGACGGACGACCGCCCCCCCCGTGAAGACCGCCGCCCCGGCCGCCCGGCCGGACCCCCGGGGCCCCGGCCCGCCCCGACCGCCGCCGGTTCGCCGTTTGCCGGGGGAACGGGAGGGCACGTGCGGACCCGTTACCTTCCCCCGACACCTCCCGAGGAGCCATGAACGGCGTACTGAGACTGCTGGCCGTCCTGGGCGGCTCCGTCCTGCTCACCTCCGCGGTCGGCTGGCTCGCCGACCTGCTGCTCAGGCGTGTGGACGCCCGCCACCCCGAGACCCCCCTGTGGAGCCTGCTGCGCCGCTGCGGGCTCCCCCTGCGCCTGCTCATGCTGGCCGCCCTGCTGCGCGGCTCGTACCGGCAGATCACCTGGCGGCCCCTGCTGGAACACGAGGCGGGAGTGGGCAGGGCCCTCTCCCTGGTGACGATCGGCGCGGGCGCCTGGTGCGTCGTCCACATCACCTCGGCCGTGGTGGAGTCCTCGTACGCCCGCTACGCCGCCGGCACCCGCGACCCGTCCCGGCTCCGCCGCGTCCGCACCCAGGTGACCCTCATCATGAGGATCGTCACCGCCCTCGTCGCACTGCTCGCCGCGGCGGCGATGCTGCTCACCTTCCCCGACTTCCGCGCCGTCGGCACCTCGGTGCTGGCCTCCGCCGGGATCATCGGCATCGTCGCCGGCGTGGCCGCCCAGTCCACGCTGGGCAACCTCTTCGCCGGCTTCCAGATCGCCTTCGGCGACCTCGTGCGCATCGGCGACACCGTCGTCGTCGACGGCGAGTGGGGCGTCGTCGAGGAGGTCACGCTGACCTTCCTCGCCGTGCGCACCTGGGACGAGCGCCGCATCACCATGCCCGTCTCCTACTTCACCGGCAAACCCTTCGAGAACTGGTCCCGCGGCGGGATCCAGATGACCGGCACCGTCTTCCTGCACTGCGACCACAGCGCGCCCGTCTCCCTGATCCGCGAACGCCTCAAGGAGATCCTCGACCGCTGCCCGGCGTGGGACGGCCGAGGCTGGAACCTCGCGGTCACCGACACCACCCCCACCACCGTCGTCCTGCGGGCCATCGTCACCGCCAAGGACCCCGACGACCTGTGGACCGCCCGCTGCACCGTGCGCGAGGAACTCGTCGCCTGGCTCGCCGAGAAGCACCCCTACGCCCTCCCGCGCGTCTCCACCTCCCCGGCCGCCCCCGCCCCCCACCTGCCCGTGGAGCCCGGCGGGACGGACAGGTTTCGCGGCGCCCGACGGGGCCAGACGCGGGACTGACGCACTCAGCGACCCGATCCACCGCCACCACGCGATGACGCGACCACGCGACCACGCGGGAAAGGAACCGACCCATGTCCAACGTGTCACGGCTGCCGGGCCGAGCGGAACACCACTGGGAGTGGCAGGAACGCGCCGCCTGCCGCAACCTCGGCCCGGACAGGTTCTTCCACCCGGCGGGCGAGCGCGGCGAGGACCGCGCCGAACGCGACGAGGCGGCCCGCGAGATATGCGCGCTCTGCCCCGTCCAGTCCGAGTGCCTGCGCCACGCCCTGCGCGTCCAGGAGCCCTACGGCGTCTGGGGCGGCCTGACCGAGGAGGAACGCCGCCCCCTCTACGCGAGCGCAGCGAGCTGACCGGCGTTCACGGCATCCGTTCGTACCCGCTCGGGGCCGAAATGCCGCCCGTCGCGTGATCATCGTGGCCGACGGGGAAGAGGCGAAGGTATGTACGACCTCGCACGTCCCTTCCGTCCCCTCCGTCACATCCCGCGCCGCCTGGCGGCCAGGCGGCGTGACCCCGTGGTGGTGCAGAGCGCACGGTCCACCGGCGCCGCGGTGATCTCGTACGTCGTCGCCCTGCGCCTCAGCAACGAGCCCGCGCCGCTGACGGCCCCGCTGACCGCCCTGCTCGTCGTCCAGGTCACCCTGTACTCCACGCTCACCACCGGGGTGCGCCGCGTGAACTCCGTCGTGGCCGGGGTGCTGGTCGCGATCGGGTTCAGCGTGCTCGTGGGCCTGACCTGGTGGAGCCTCGGGCTGGTTATTCTGGCCTCGCTGGTGGTCGGGCACCTGGTGCGGGTGGACGAGTTCATCCCCGAGGTGGCCATCAGCGCGATGCTGGTCCTCGGCGTCACCCGGGTGGCCGACACGGCCTGGGACAGGGTGCTGGAGACCCTGATCGGCGCCGTCGTCGGGCTGGCCTTCAACCTCCTGTTCGCCCCGCCCGTCTGGGTGGAGCCCGCCAGCCGGGCCATCGACGACCTCGCTGCCCGGATGGCCGCGCTGATGACCGGCATGGCCGACGAGCTCACCGGACGCACCACGGTCGCCGAGGCCGCCACCCGGCTGCACGAGGCACGCCGGCTCGACAACGACATCGCCGGGGTCGACGCCGCCCTGCGCCAGGCGGAGGACAGCCTGCGCATGAACCCCCGCGTCCGTGAGGGGCTGATGTTCCGGCTGGTCCTGCGCACGGGCCTGGACACCCTGGAGATCTGCGCGGTCGTGCTGCGCGTCTCGGCGCGGGCGCTCACCGACCTGGCGAAGGCCCGCAGCGACGAGCCGCTGTTCACCCCGGCGGTGACCCGTGCCCTGCAGGACCTGTTCGGGCACATGGCGCTCGCCGTCCACAGCTTCTCCCGGCTGATCACCGCCCAGGTCACCACCAACGCCGAGGAGCAGGAGGACCGGCTCACCCGGGAGCTGGGCATGGCACGGGACTCCCGCGACCTGCTGGCCCGCCTGCTGCTGGAGCAGCTGCACACCTCACCCGCGCACTGGCAGCTGCACGGCGCCCTGCTCGCCGACGTCGACCGGGTGCTGGACGAACTCGACGTGGACAAGCGCTCCCAGCGCCTCATGGAGGAACTGGACCGCCACTCCCGCCTCCGCCACGAGACCGGCACCCGCTTCCACCGCGCCCTGCGCCGCGCGGCCCGCCGCTGAGACGGTACGGCCGTTCAGCGGTTCCGCCGCGCCGGGTCCGGACCGCCGTGGACGGCGGTCCCCGTGCGGGGCGGCCTACGGGACCGGCACGCCCGCGCGCAGGAAGTAGAGCCCGACCAGCAGGCCGTTCCCGTCGAACGTGACGCGGAACTCCCCGGGCCCCTTCTCCATCCGGAGCGGCACCCCCACCACCGTGCCCGCCGCGGAACCGGTCTGGCGGGGTTCCCCGTGCGACAGATAGCGCCCGAACTCCGCCACGTACGCCTTCCAGGACTCCTCCAGTACCTGCGGGGACGCCTGGCTCCGCAGGGCCGGGGCGAACCGCGCCGAGACGGCGGCGAAGTCCCCGCGCACCACCTCGCCGAGCGCGTCGAGAGCCGGCTGCCCGTACGAGGCCTCGCCGGGCGCGACCACGAAGCCGGGCATCGCCGCCCCACCGGGTGTCGCGGTCGCGCCGGCCACCGCGTCCGCCTGCGGGGCCGGGGCCCGGGCCGTCGCCACCACGCCGGGGGCGGCGGTGAGGAGCACCGCAGCGGCGGCCGCCGCGACGGTCGTGTGCCGGGCGAAGCCCGTCGCGCGCGGGATCGAAGGCATGGCCTGCTCCTTCCTCCGGGCGAGGAGAGGCGGACGGAGCACGGGTCCGCCACCGGTTTCAGGCTAGGGCGCCCGCGCATCCCCCGCACGCCGCCCGGTGGCCGGCGTCAGCGGGCGGCGCGCCGGCCGGTCAGGTAGGCCGCGGTACGGGCGACGGCCGGATCCTCGTCCCGCGAGAGGCGGGCGAGGGCCCGTGCCGCCGTGTCCCCCGGGATGTCGGCCAGCGCCTGCACCAGCCGCAGCCGGGCGGGCGCCCCGAGGCCGCCCCGGTCCAGGCGGTCCAGGAACCCGGCGGCGATGCGCTCCGCCAGCGGCGGATCCGCGGCCAGCGCACTGAGCGCGTCGGCCGCGTCCACGTCGTTGGCCCCCGCGACGACCACCTCGGTGAGCGCCGGGACCGCCGCCGCCACCCCCCGCGCCCCGAGCGCCAGCGCCGCGCACCCGCGGACCCCCGCGTCCCCGTCCCCGAGTACGTCCTCCAGCAGCGCGGTCGCCCCGGGCAGCGGGATTTCCGCCAGGGCGAGCACGGCGCGCCTCCTGACCTCGGCCACGGGCGAACGCAGCCCCCGCGCGAGCGGACCGATCCCGGCGTCGCCGGCCCGGGCCAGCGCCCACCGCAGGGCTCCGGCGACGTTCGGGTCGCTCTCACCCAGCACCGCCTCGGCCAGGGCCTCCACCGGCGCGGCGCCCCCCTCGGCCGCCGACAGGGCGGCGCGCTGGCGCTCCCCGGCGCTCGGCGACCTGAGCGCCTGCAGGAGGGCGACGGTCCGCAGCACCTCCTCCCAGTCGGCCGGCTCCGCGGCACCGATCCGTTCCAGCCGCGTCAGCAGCCGCGTCTCGGCGGCGACGCGCTCCCGTACCTGCCGCACCAGGTCCTCGATCAGCCCGGACGGCGTGAACCCGGGATCGTCGAGCGCCCGCGCCACGTCACGCAGCCCGAGCCCCAGCGACCGCAGGCTCTCGATGTGGAAGATCCGCCGGATGTCCTCCGCGGAATACTCCCGGTACCCCGTCCCGCTCCGCCCGGCCGGCCGCAGCAGGCCGAGGGACTCGTAGTGCCGGAGCATGCGGGCGCTGACCCCGGACCTCCGCGCCACCTCACCGATCAACACGGCCCGCTCCACTCCTCACACACCCGACCCGGCCTACCCCCCGGCCATGATCCGCTTCGCTTCCCCCAGGGCGAACTCGAAGCCCGTGTCGGGGTCGAGAACCAGCCGTTCCGTGGCGATCGCGTGCTCCCGTACCGCCGGGGCCGGCGCCGTCATCGCCGTGCGCACGGCCGGCAGGGCCTCCTCGCCCAGCGCGACGAACGCCCGGCTCAGGCTCAGCCGCGTCTCGTGCCCGCCGCGCCCGAACTGCCCGGCCAGCAGCCGGGCAAGCTCCCGCCGCCCGTCCTGCGGTACCAGGACCACGGCCGCCCGCCAGGCGCTGCGCGCCACCGTGTCGTCGGCGTCGGCGAGCAGCTCCGGGGTGATCGCCGGCCAGGCCCCGCGGTCCCCGATCTTGGACAGGGTGTGCAGGGCCTGGCTCCGGGCCTGAGCGCGTTCCGAGCCCAGTGCCTCCACCAGCCTCGGTACCGTCACCGCGGCCGGGTGACGGACCAGCGCCCACGTCAGCATGTCCCGTACGAAGAACTCGGGTTCGACCGCGCACCGCTCGACCAGCACGTCCACGCTGCCGTCCCGCGCGGCCGTCCCGACCTCCAGCGCGGCCCGCAGCCGTACCGACGCGCTGGGGTGCCCCAGCGCCTCCAGCGCCCGCGCCGGCTCCGCTTCCTCTTCCGTGATCACCGCGACCACCTCCTCGGCGACCACTGAAGACCTTGTCACCGTGTCAAGGTCAAGCGCGGTGCCCGGAGGGCGGGCCGGCCGGCCGGCTCAGCAGCCCCCGCAGTTGTAGTAGAGGACGTCCCAGTGGTTGCCCTCGTCCGCGTAGACGTTGCCGGAGCCCGACTGCCACATGGGGGCGCCGTCGCCGCGCACGCCGATGTAGGAGAACGTGTTCTTGACGTAGGCGGTCAGGCAGGTGGCCTTCGCGAAGTCGAGCTTGTAGCCGTTCCAGTGGGAGTACGTCCCGCTCGCGTGCCCGGTCTCGGTGCCGCCGGTGATGGTGAGGGCGCAGCCGCTGGCGCCGCGGAGGGTCTGGGCGCCCTGGGCCGTGGCGAGGTTGAGCTGCTCGAACGACGTGCACGTCGGGTTGTTGCGGTCCGAGCAGTTGCCCGACGAGGACCACGAGATGCCGGCCTGACGGAACATCGAGGTCGCCGTCGCGTGCGTGATCTTGGTCGCGGCCTGGGCCTGCGCCGCGCCGGTCAGTACGCCGAAGCCCGGTGCGAACAGGGCGCCGAGGACGAGGAAGAGAGCGGTGAGGACGGATCGGGTCTTCACGTCGGATGCCTCCTGCTGGGATGACCGTGTGGGGTGCGGGCCGTGCCGTGCGGGTGGGGCACCGGCGATCGTGCCCGACCGGGCGGCCGGTGAATCCTTTTCCCGGTACGACTGATCCACCCGCACGGGTGGACCGCCCCCCGACCGCGGCCCCGGCACCCGACGGCCCCTCTATAAACGGGATGTTCCCCACCCCCCGCCTCCTCCGATGGGTCGTCCCACCATGCTGAACGCCGCTCTGCGGGTGCTCGCCGCCACCTTCGTGCTGTCCTGCGCCGCCCTGTCCCCGTCCGCCGCGGCCGCCCCGGCGGCGGCCGACGACTCCAGCGCGCCCTGCGGTCCGGTCGTCGAGTACCGCGCCTGGGACTGGTGGCGCACCACGACGGACCCGGGGATCGCCCCGACGGTCGCGTCCACGGCGGCGAGCGAGCGCTGGCAGTGGCGCGACGACGTCAACACGCTGTGGCGCGGCGACACCAGGGAGAACGTCGAGGACATCTTCCGGACGGGCTTCACCCCGCGCGGGGACCAGCTCATCCCGCTCGCCGAGTACATCGTCAAGGGCGGCGGCCAGCTCAGCGCGCACCTCAGCACCAGCTGCGACCCCTCGGTGGCCAAGCGGTTCGCGACGTACGGGACGGAGAAGACCGGCTGGGTCTACGAGATCTACGCGCCCGGCGGCATCGACGTGAACGCGACGGCGCGCGTGAACGGCTACCAGTCGCCGTACCTGTGGAACAAGGAGATCGACTTCCCGGGCGGCGTGCGGGGCAACTTCATCAAGGGCGCCTGCAAGTACCGGCTGACGGGCACGGATCCGGTCACCAACGACAAGACCTGGGAGCGGCTCGGCTGCAAGGACAACGCCGGCTTCGCCCCCTACAAGAGCGAGCGGGCCGCCGCCGCCGTCCTCACGCGCTGACCCGGCCGCGTCCCGTACGGCCCGCCGGGTGGCCGGCGGGCCGTCAGTAGCCCCAGGGGCTGAGCTCGGTGATGGCCGCGAACAGGTGCTCCCACACGTCCGACGCGGGAGAGCACCCGTCCACCGCGAGCGGTTCGAGGGCGGCCACCTCGCGCAGGAAGTCGCGCCGGCCGTCCTCGCCGGGGTAACCGTTCCAGCAGGCGCCCATGAACCGGTAGACGGCCTCCAGCAGCCGGACGAACGTGTCGGTGTCCGCGGCGAACGGGAAGGGCCCCTCGCCGCCCCGCACCATCGACACCGCACCCGTCGTGGGGTGGACGAGGACCCGGCCGGTGTCGGCGTACCCGAGGTCGAAGGTGCCCAGGTGCAGCAGGCCGTTCCCGTCGGGCCGCGCACCCTGCGCCTCCTCCCGGGCCCAGGCCAGCCTGAAGGAGGCGGCCCCGGCGGCGAACCACGTCGGCAGGCCCGCGGTCAGCGCCAGCTCCCGCGTGGGCGCGTGCGTCAGCGCGGCCGGGAGCCGGTCCGGCGTCAGCACCACCGTCCCGTCCGGGCCGAAGGCCTCCCGCATGCGGGAGGCGTCCAGGGGCGCCTCCGCGGCGGTCGGCCCGGCGAACCACGGGTCGGCCTCGCCCCAGGCGGCGGCTCCGGCGGCGGCCGCGGGTCCGTCCGCCGCCCCGTTGTGCTCCAGTACCACCACCCCGCGCGGCTCGGAGAACAGGACGCGGCCGCCGCCGAGGGATACGGGCTCCTCCCAGGCGTAGGGCTGGTGGAGGCCGTGGTCCCCGCCGTCGGGGTCGAAGAGGACGGGCCCGTCGGCGGGCGCGTCGTAGGGCCGCTCGGTGAACTCGCCCTCGGCGGGGGCGGGGACCCGCTCGCCCGTGGCGGGGTCACGCCAGTGCTCGGGGGTCCACTGCGACCACACCTTCAGCAGGAGCCGGCCGTCCGGCGCCTCGTGGACCTCGACGCCGCCGTCCCCGCTCAGGTTGGGCGTGGCGCGGTAGGCGCCGACCGGCCGCCACCAGGCCCAGACGGTCCGCCACGGCATGTCCGGCTCGGCCGCGGCGACCAGGTCGGCGTAGGCGTCGTGGCCCAGCACCTTCGCACCGAAGTGCAGCCACGAGGCGAACTCGGCGCGCGGGACCTCGGCCCCGTCGAGGACCGCGACGGCCTGGGCGCAGGACTCGCGGCCCGCTCCGCCGCCCGTGGCCGGCAGGTCCCGCAGGGCGGCGGGGCCGGCGGCCAGCAGACCGGCGGGGGAGGAGAACAGCTTGTCAAGATCATCGGGCGTCATGCGGACATGCTGCCATCCGCCGCCGACAGGGCCGTCCGCGGGACGGCCCGGACCGCGGGTCAGCCGTTCAGGTTGCTCATGTACTCCGGCGCGTAGCGGTCGCCCGAGGCGACGCCGCGCGGGGCCACGGCCTCGATGGCGGCGATGTCCTCGTTGGTGACGGTGACGTCGGTGGCGGCGATGTTCTCCTCCAGGTAGCGGCGCCGCTTGGTGCCCGGGATCGGTACCGCGCCCTGGCGCAGCACCCAGGCGAGGGCCAGCTGGGAGGGGGTGACCCCCTTGGCCTGCGCGAGGCGCCGCACGGCGTCGACGACGGCGAGGTTGCGGGCGAAGTTCTCGCCCTGGAAACGGGGGTCGGTGCGGCGGAAGTCGTCCGCCGCGAAGTCGTCCGGGCTGGTGATGGCGCCGGACAGGAAGCCGCGGCCCAGCGGGGAGTAGGCGACCAGGCCGATGCCGAGTTCGTCGAGCGCCGCCCGTACCCCGTTGTCCTCCAGGCCCCGCTCGAAGAGCGAGTACTCGGCCTGTACGGCCGTCAGGGGGTGGACGGCGTGCGCGCGGCGGATGGTGGCCGCGGCGGCCTCGCTGATGCCGAGGTGGCGGACCTTGCCGGCGGTGACCAGTTCCGCCATGGCGCCGATGCTCTCCTCGACCGGGACGTCCGGGTCGACGCGGTGCAGGTAGTACAGGTCGATGTGGTCGGTGCCCAGGTGGCGCAGCGAGCGGTCGGCGGCGCGGTGGATGTACTCGCGGCGGCCGTTGTGGCCGCGCACGGTGCCGTCGTCGTCGATCTCGATGCCGGTCTTGGTGGCGATGACCACCTCGTCGCGGCGGCCGGCGACGGCCTTGCCGACGAGCTGCTCGTTGACGAAGGGGCCGTAGCCCTCGGCGGTGTCGAGCAGGGTGACGCCCAGCTCCAGGGCCCGGTGGATGGTGGCCAGGGATTCGGTCTCGTCGGTGGCGCCGTAGAAGGCGCTCATGCCCATGCAGCCGAGGCCTTCGGCGCCGACGTGCAGGCCCTGGGAGCCGAGTGCGCGCAGTTTCATCGTGTTCTCCTGGGGGGTAAGAGAAATAACTAACTGGTTACCTACATCCTGCCCGAGCGCCTTCCGAGATGTCAATAACCGGATAGTTACTTGCTAGCCTCGGGGCCATGGCACGTGATTCCAGCGCAACGAAGGCCCGCATCCTCGCGGCCGCCTTCGACGAGTTCGCCGCGTACGGTATCGCCGGCGCCCGGGTCGACCGCATCGCCGACACGGCCGGGGCGAACAAACGGATGATCTACGTCTACTACGGCAACAAGGAACAGCTCTTCGACCAGGTGATCCTCCAGGCCGTGGAGCAGGGCGCGGAATCCGTCCCCTTCGACGCCGAGGACCTGCCCCGCTACGCCGGGGCCATCTTCGACCACCTGACGGCCGACCCGCGGCTCATGCGGCTGGTGATGTGGAAGCGGCTGGAGCGCCCCGAGGCCACCGCCCTGGAAGCGGAGTCCTACGCACGCAAGACCGCCTCCCTGGCCGCGGCCCAGAACGCCGGGCACGTCGACCCCGCGCACGCCCCGGCCGACCTGCTCACCCTGGTCCTCGCCCTGGCCCAGGCCTGGTACACGGCGGCCGGCGGCGCCCCGGACGCCGGCGGGCACCGGGCCGCCCACCGCGCGGCGGTCGTCGACGCGGTCGCCCGGCTCGTCGAGGTCCGCGAACCCGCCCCGGCGCCCCCGTCGCCCGACGCCCGGTCCGCCCGCACCCCTTCCCCCGCCTCACCCCCGGAGGCCCGCATGGACGTCACCCTGCGAGCGGTACGGGACGTGGACCTGACGGCCCTGTACGCGCAGACGAACGACCCCGAGGCGGTCCGGATGGCGGCCTTCACCCCCGAGGACCCGTCCGACCGCGCGCGGTTCGCGGCGCACTGGGCTCGCCTGCGCAGCGATCCGACGGTCATCGCCCGCACCGTCGTCGGCCCGGACGGGGAGGTCGTCGGCAACGTCGGCGTCTTCGGCCCGCCGGGGGAGCGCGAGGTCACCTACTGGATCGGCCGCGCGTACTGGGGCCGGGGCGCGGCCACCGCCGCCCTGCGCGCCCTCCTCGCCGCCGTCCCGGACCGCCCCCTGCACGCCCGCGCGGCCGCGGACAACACCGGCTCGCTGCGCGTCCTGGAGAAGTGCGGGTTCGTGGTGACCGGCCACGACCGGGGCTTCGCGCATGCCCGGGGCGAGGAGATCGACGAACTCCTCCTCACCCTCCGCGACTGACCCGCGGCCGCCGGCGCCCGGGGCCGCCAAGCGCGGGGCCGCCAAGCGCGGGGCCGCGGACGCGCGGGGCCGACGATGCGCGCGGCCGTCGATGCGCGCGGCCGCCGATGCGTGCGGGGGCGTCGGCGCGCCGGGCCGACGCGCGTGCCGTCCCATGGCGTGTCGGCGGCGCCGCGCAGAGGCGGCCCGAGCCGTGTCGTTCGGCGCGCTCGCGGCCGCGCACCTGCTCGGCTCAGCGGCATGACCGGCCGCCTCGCCTGTGGCGCGTTCCCGGTGCCGGCCCGCCCGCCCGCCGCACACGGGCACCCCGGCCGGACGGCGGCCACCGCGGCCCCTCCCGCTCAGCGGCTGCCGCCGCCGCGCGCCCGCCGGCGCGGCCGTCCTGGGCGAGGACGTGACGGAGGCGATCCGCGCCGCGCTGCCCGCCGGCTTCGCGGTTCCGCCGCACCCGCCCCACCTCCGGGGATGCCATGTGCATGGCAGAGTGGTGCGCGTGTCGACGACCCTCCCGCGCGAGCCCGTCCGGGCGGCCCTGTCGGTCTCGGGCCGCCGCCTGTCCTACCTGGACTTCGGCGGCCCCGGCCCGCTCCTGCTCGCCCTGCACGGGCACTTCGGCGAGGCCCGCACCTTCACGGACCTGGCCCGGCGCCTGGCCCCCGACTGGCGCGTCGTCGCCCTCGACCAGCGCGGCCACGGCCACTCCGACCAGCCCCCGGACTTCTCTCCCGACGGCTACGTCCGGGACGCGGCAGCCGCGCTGCGCCACCTCGGCCCCGGGCCGGCGGTCGTCCTCGGCCACTCCCTGGGCGGAGTCACCGCCTACCGGCTCGCCCACCGCCACCCGGGGCTGGTGCGGGCCGTGGTCGTCGAGGACATCGGCGCGGAAGTGGACGACGACCTCTCGTTCTGCCTCGCCTGGCCCCACCGCGCCCCCACGCGCTCCGCGCTGCTGGAGGCGCTCGGGCGCTCGGCCCCCCACCTGACGGACGCGGTGCGCGAGTACGCGGACGGCTGGGGCCTCGCCTTCCGGCCGACCGGCATGGCGGCCTCCCAGCGCGCCCTCAACGGCGACCACTGGCACGCATGGCTCGGCAGCCGCTGCCCCGCCCTTCTGGTGCGCGGCGGGCGCAGCGGCGTCCTGACCGCCGGGCACGCGCGGGCCATGGCGGCCGGGCGCCCCGGCACACGTCTCGTCGAAATCCCCGCCGGGCACACCGTCCACGCGAGCGAACCCGAGCGGTTCGCCGAGGTCGTCCGGGAGTTCCTGCGGGGACTGCGGTGACCCACGTCCCGTAGGGGGCCCGCATATTGGCTTGCCGCCGCCGCCCCGCGCCGGATAGGAAGCTCGCATGCTGAGAGGCGACAAGGTCGGGCTGCGGGCCCGCCACGAGGACGACATCCCGGTCCTGCGGGCCGAACTCTACGACGACGTGGTCAACTCCTCCCGCTCCGAGGCCGGGCCGTGGCGGCCGGTCACCCCCGGCTCGCAGGACCCGAGGCTCGTCGTGGACGAGAAGCAGGAGCGCAGCGTCCAGTTCTCCGTCGTGGAGCTGGACGGCGGGACGCTGATCGGCACCGCGACCCTGTGGGGCATCGACAACCACAACCGGCTCGCGCACATCGGTCTGGGGCTGCTGCCGTCCGCGCGCGGCAAGGGCTACGGCACCGACGTGGTCGCCGTGCTCTGCCACTACGGCTTCACCGTGCGGGGCTTCCGGCGGCTCCAGATCGAGACGCTCGCCGACAACGACGCGATGCTGCGCGCCGCCGAGCGCAACGGATTCGTCCGCGAGGGCGTGCTGCGCTCCTCGGCCTGGGTGATGGGCCGGTTCCTGGACGAGGTGCTGCTCGGACTCCTCGTCCAGGAGTGGCGGCCCGCCGCCGAGGCCTAGACCTTGTCCGCCCGGCCGGCTCGGGCCAGGTCGAACCGGTCGAGGTTCATGACCTTGTTCCAGGCGGCCACGAAGTCCCGTACGAACTTCTCCCGCGCATCATCGCAGGCGTAGACCTCCGCCAGCGCCCGGAGCTGGGAGTTCGAGCCGAAGACCAGGTCGACGGCCGTCGCGGTCCACTTGACCGCGCCCGTCGTCCGGTCCCGCCCCTCGAACTCGCCCTCGGCCGTGGCCGACGCCTTCCACTCCGTGCCCATGTCGAGCAGGTTGACGAAGAAGTCGGGGGTCAGCGTCCCCGGCCGGTCGGTGAACACGCCGTGCGGGGACTGCCCGACGTTGGCGTTCAGGGCGCGCATGCCGCCGACCAGGACGGTCATCTCCGGAGCCGTCAGCGTCAGCAGGTTCGCCCGGTCCAGCAGCAGCGTCTCGGCCGCCGGCTTCTCCCCGGCCCGCAGGTAATTGCGGAACCCGTCCGCCCGCGGCTCCAGCACCGCGAACGACTCCACGTCCGTCTGCTCCTGGGAGGCGTCCGTGCGCCCGGGGGCGAACGGAACGGTGATCGTGTGCCCGGCGTCGGCCGCCGCCCGCTCGACGGCCGCGCACCCGCCCAGCACGATCAGGTCGGCGAGCGAGATCCGCTTGCCGCCCGACTGCGCGCCGTCGAACTCCTGCCGGATCCGCTCCAGCGTCTCCAGCACCTCGGACACCTCGGGCGTGTTGTTCACCTCCCAGCCGCGCTGCGGTGCGAGCCGGATCCGCGCCCCGTTGGCCCCGCCGCGCTTGTCGGTGCCGCGGAACGTCGCCGCCGACGCCCACGCCGTGGCGACCAGCTGGGGGACGGACAGGCCCGAGGCGAGGACCTGCGCCTTGAGGGCGGTGACGTCCTCGTCCGTGACCAGCTCGTGGTCGACCTCGGGGACGGGGTCCTGCCACAGCTGCGGCGCGGGCACCCAGGGGCCGAGATAGCGGGTGACGGGCCCCATGTCGCGGTGCAGGAGCTTGTACCAGGCCCGGGCGAAGGCGTCGGCCAGCTCGTCCGGGTTCTCGTGGAAGCGGCGTGCGATCGGACCGTAGACCGGGTCCAGCTTCAGCGCGAGGTCCGTCGTCAGCATCATGGGGGCGTGACGCCTCGACGGATCGTGGGCGTCGGGGACGGTGTCCCGCGCCGCGGGATCCTTCGGCGTCCACTGCTGCGCGCCGGCCGGGCTCGTCGTCAGCTCCCAGTCGTACCGGAACAGGTTGTCCAGGTAGCCGTTGTCCCACTTCGTCGGCTGGGTGGTCCACGCGCCCTCCAGCCCGCTGGTGAGCGTGTGCACGCCCGCTCCGGTGCCGAAGGTGTTCCGCCAGCCGAGGCCCTGCTGCTCCAGCGGGGCGGCCTCGGGCTCGGGGCCGATGTACTCGGAACTCACCGCCCCGTGGCATTTGCCGAACGTGTGGCCACCGATGATCAGCGCGGCCGTCTCGGTGTCGTCCATCGCCATCCGGGCGAACGTCTCACGGATGTCACGGGCCGCGGCCAGCGGGTCCGGGTTTCCGTTGGGCCCTTCCGGATTCACGTAGATGAGGCCCATCTGGACGGCGCCGAAAGGCCCGGCGAGTTGTCTGTCGCCGCTGTACCGCTCGTCCCCGAGCCAGGTGTCCTCCGGCCCCCAGAAAATCTCCTCGGGCTCCCATACGTCCTCCCGGCCGAAGCCGAATCCGAACGTCTTGAAGCCCATGGATTCCAGCGCGCAGTTACCCGTGAAGACGAGCAGATCCGCCCACGAGATCTTCCGCCCGTACTTCCGCTTGACCGGCCAGAGAAGCCGCCGCGCCTTGTCGAGGCTCGCATTGTCCGGCCAGCTGTTCAAAGGCGCGAACCGCTGCGCGCCCTCCCCGCCGCCGCCGCGGCCGTCGGCGATCCGGTACGTACCCGCGGCGTGCCAGCTCATCCGGATGAAGAGCGGCCCGTAGTGGCCGTAGTCGGCGGGCCACCAGTCCTGCGAGGTGGTCATCACCTCGAAGACGTCCCGTTTCAGCGCGTCGACGTCGAGGCCCGCGAACTCCTCGGCGTAGTCGAAGTCCTCGTCCATCGGGTCGGCGAGGGGAGAATTCTGGTGGAGAACCTGAAGGTCCAGCTGATTCGGCCACCAGTCCCGGTTCGTCCTCGGCGGAGTCGCCGCGGGAGCCGGGGAGGGGATTACCGGGTTCTCGCTTTCGCTACCGGACACGTCCGTCCTTCTTCCTGTCTCGGTCTAGCCGTCTCGGCGTCGGTAATGGTCGCGCACCGCGGGCTTCAGAGCCACGGGAACACGCATGGCAATGCCGCGTACGACGGCCGGACCCGTGAATTCCACCCCATTCCACCGAATGCGTGCCCGTGATCTTTCACGTCCGGACCAAGGGAAGGCATTCCCATTCCCGGCGGACGCCCCTCAGAGCCGGCGCCAGGTGGCCATGGCGCACGAGAAGACACCGAACAGCAGCAGCCCCGTCGCCACGGCGACCAGCAGCCACGGCCCGGCGGGGGTCTGCGCGAACGCCCGGAGGGTGTCGTCGACCCCCTTGGCCTTCCCGGGGTCGTAGGAGACGGCCGCGTGGACGAGGAACGCCCCGGCGGCGGTGAACACGGCCCCGCGCGCCAGCCCGCCCACCACGCCGAGCGCGTCCACGGCGCGGCGGCCGGCCCGGGGCAGGCGGCCGGTGTCCAGCTCCTTGCGGAACGTGAGCCGCGCCGCCCCCACGGCGATGACGAGCCCGCCGACGGCCACGGCGACGCCGGCGGCCGCCACCAGCCACTGGCCGGCCGGGGCCGCCGCCAGCACCCGGGCCGTGACGTCCCGCGACTGCTCGTCCCCGGAGCGCCCCCCGCCCCGGCCCGCGGCGAACGACAGCGCCGAGAAGGCGGCCACCGCGTAGAAGCCGGTCCGGGCGACGGCCGCGACACGCTTGGTGAGCTTGCGCCCGTCGGGTCCGGCCGCACCGAAGACGGCCTCCGAGAGCCGCCACAGCGCCATCGCCACCAGGCCGACGCCGACCGCCCACACGAGCACGCGCCCGAACGGGTGGCCGGCGAGCTCGGCCAGCGCGCCCGTACGGTCGGCCGCCCGCTGCGGACGCCCGAACGCGATCCGCAGCGCGAGCACGCCCACCACCACGTACAGCACGCCGCGCGTGGCCAGCCCGCACCGGGCGGCCGCGGCCACCGCCGCGTGCGTCCGGCCCGCCACGGTGCCGCCGGGGGAGGGTGCCGTCATCGTCCACCCCTTCCGTGAGGTTCGAGGGACCAAGGGTTCGAGGGATCGAGGTTCCGTGAAGGTCGCGCACGCCGCCTCTG
Source organism: Streptomyces sp. NPDC032091 (assembly GCF_055580265.1). Taxonomy (NCBI): domain Bacteria; kingdom Bacillati; phylum Actinomycetota; class Actinomycetes; order Kitasatosporales; family Streptomycetaceae; genus Streptomyces; species Streptomyces sp. NPDC032091. The sequence goes on from NZ_JBVILR010000021.1 coordinate 148,366, forward strand.
CCCGCTGTGGTCCGCTGACATGCGCCCGCCCAGGCCTCAGACGGCCTCCGCCCGGATTCCCCGGACCGCCGTTTCGCCTCCGGAAGGGCGGGTAACCGCGCGGTCACGGACAGACCATGACGCCCGACGAGGAGGCAACATCCATGGCCGGCATAGGCGGTTGCATCACTTTGATCGTGGTGGGGGCCATCCTCACCTTCGCGAGCGACTGGCACATGAACGGCGTCAACCTCGACGTCGTGGGCGTGATCATGATGATCGGAGGGCTCCTGGGGCTCGGCGTCTACAGCAGCGTCCTGCGCCGCCGCCGTGCCGCCGCCCTTCCCGTGGTGGACGAGACGCGTGACCGGATCTGAGGCCGGAGGTGCACGGCGCGGGATCGCGGGTAGGCGTCCACCAGATCGCCCCCGCCGTCCCGCGCGGAACCGTGACACCCGTCCGACCAGGAGATCCACGTGCCCAGCACCGCCTTGACGTACACCGACCCCCTGCCGCGCCTGATCGCCCTGCCCGGGGTCTACCGCCCTCAGGCGGACACCCTGCTCCTCGCCGACGCCCTCGCCCGGGAGCCCCTGCGCCCCGGCGCCCAGGTCGTCGAGATCGGGACGGGCACCGGGGCGCTCGCCCTGCGCGCGGCGGCCCGCGGCGCCGACGTCACCGCCGTCGACGTGGCGTGGCCGGCGGTGCTGGCCGCCCGCCTCAACGGATGGCGCCAGCGCCTGCGGCTGCGCGTCCTGCACGGTGACTTCGCCGACCGGACCCGCGGCCGGCGCTTCGACCTCGTCCTCGCCAACCCGCCCTATGTGCCCGGCCCCGACACCCGGCTCCCCACGGCCGGAGCCCGGCGCGCCTGGGAGGCAGGCCGCGAGGGCCGCGCCGTCATCGACAGGATCTGCGCGGCCGCCCCGGGCCTGCTGCGCCCCGGCGGAGTCCTCCTGATGGTCCACTCGGGCATGTGCGGGGCGCAGAAGACCCTCACCCTCCTGGACCGGCAGGGCCTGTCCGCCCGCGTCACCGAACGCACCCTGATCCCCTGGGGGCCGGTGCTGCGGTCCCGTGCGGCGTGGCTGCGCGAGCAGGGCCTGGCCGGGGACGGCGAGGACCAGGAGGAACTGGTGGTGGTCCGTGCCCAGCACCCCTGAACCCGCAGCCGGCCGGCCCACGGCCCCGCCGACCGTGCAGGGGCCCCCGCCCCGGCGGGTGAGCGTGGAGCGCCGCGGCCCGGTCCTGGTCGAGGGACCGGTGGAGATCACCCTGGACGACGGGACCACCGTCCGGTCGGACCGGTTCATGGTCGCCGTCTGCACCTGCCGCCGCAGTCGTACGTATCCCTGGTGCGACACCAGCCACCGTGCACGCGAGCGCGCCGCGCCGCCGCCCCCCGACGCCCGCGAGGCTGACGGAGCAGGGGAAGCCGACGACGGGAGTGAACGATGACCACAGCCACCACAGCCAGCACCACAGACACAGCAGCCGCCACCGGCCCCGCACTGGTCGAGGGGCGCGGCCCGCTGTCCCGTGCCGTGGTGGCCGCCCTGCGCGGCGGCGGGCTCCCGCACCCGGACCCCGCCGGGGCCGCGCAGGCCGACCCGTGGGGCGAGGACCTGCACCTCGCCCTCTACCTGCTCTACGAGCTCCACTACCGCGGCTTCGCCGGTGTGGACGAGGACCTCGAATGGGACCCGTCCCTGCTGCGGCTGCGCGCGGCCCTGGAGGACCGGTTCCTGCGGGCCCTGCGCGAAGCGACGGCCGGCGCCCCGCGCACGGTGCGGGAGGCCTTCGACCCCCTCCTCGTCGAACCGGCGGACCCGAGCGGAAGCATCGGCCACCACCTGGAGACGGCGGGCGAGCCCTGGCAGCTGCGCGAGTACGCGGCTCTGCGCTCCCTGTACCACCTGAAGGAGGCCGACCCGCACGCCTGGGTGATCCCGCGGCTGCGCGGCCGGGCCAAGGCCGCCATGGTCGCCATCGAGTACGACGAGTTCGGCGCCGGCCACCCCGACCGGATCCACGCCCGCCTCTTCGCCGACCTGATGGCCGACCTCGGCCTGGACACCTCCTACGGCCACTACCTGGACCGGGCTCCCGCACCCCTGCTCGCCACGGTCAACCTGATGTCCCTGCTCGGCCTCCACCGCTCCCTGCGCGGTGCCCTGGTCGGGCACTTCGCCTGCGTGGAGGTCACCTCCTCGCCCGGCTCCCGGCGCCTCGCCCGGGCCATGCGCCGGTGCGGCGCGGGACCCGCGGCCGAGCGCTTCTACACCGAGCACGTCGAGGCCGACGCCGTCCACGAGCAGGTCGTGCGCCACGAGGTCATCGGAGGCCTGCTCGCCGACGAGCCGGACCTGGAGCCCGACATCGCCTTCGGCTGCGCGGCGACCCTCCTGCTGGAGGACCGCCTCGCCGCGCACATCCGTACGGCGTGGGGCGAGCACCGCTCGGCCCTGCGCACCCCGCCCGGCGCGACGCCGCCCGCCGGGTGAGGGGGGCCGTCAGGGCAGGGGGACGGCGTCCTTCGGGGAGGTGTGCCAGTTGGTGACGACCGGGTGGGCGACCGTGAAGGTGCCGACCGGAAGGGAGACCGGGTTCGGGTCGCCGTTGCCGACGGCGACGATGAGGCTGTCCAGCTCCTTGCCGCCGTCGGCGTTCTTGGTCTTCGGGTTCACCCCGGCGTAGGCGGCGGTGCTCCCGCCCAGCTGGATCCGCTGCACCGCGGAGTGCTCCGCGGGGCCGGCCTGGGTGCCGTCCGAGCCGAACGCCACGGTGGGCAGCGCCGCGGGCAGCCAGCAGGTGATCCCGGGCTTGGCCTTCGCGGTGATCAGGAAGTATCCGCCCGCCTGGGTCTCGGACTTGGCGCTCCAGGCGATGTCGTTGGCGCCGCAGGTCTGCTCGACGGGCTTGCGTCCGCCGCTGCCGGTGTCGGCGCCGGAGCCGGCCTTGCCCGGGGACGGCTTGGCCGCACCGGCTCCGTTCCCGTCGGCCGGCCGGCCGCCCGACGTCGCGGAGGCGGACGGTGCGGCGGAGGAGGCGCCGCCCTGCGCGCCGGTGTCCTTGGCCGCGTCGGAGTCCTGGCACGCCGTCAACAGCACGGCGCCGCCGACGAGGACTGCGGAGACGAGGAAGGCCTTGCGGCGGTTGCCGGACATGAACGGAGCCCCTTGGAGGTCGGTGGTGCGTCGGTCGGTGATGCGTGGCCGCGGCCGGAGCGGTGGGCCCCTCGCCGTCCACATGATCACTATGAGGGAGCCGTGGGTCCGTGGCCCGCGGCGTCTCCGTTCCAGGACGACGCCGTCACCGATCGGTGACATGACCACGCAATTTCGGCCACCCGACCCCCCGGGGCCGTCCCGATCCGCCACCGGGGCTCGTCCGTTCGGCGGACGAATCCCCGGGCGCGGGGCTTCGCCGCCCCGACGGGATACGGATGTCCCCGGTACCCGCCCCCGTCCCCAGGGAGACCCCGATGAGCTGCATCAACCGCCGCGACCTCGCGCTGCTGGCCCTCCGTGCCGGAACCGGGGCCGTGCTCATGGCCCACGGCACGCAGAAGCTGTTCGGCTGGTTCGGCGGCGGGGGCCTGGACAAGACCGCCGCCGCGATGGAGCACATGGGCTTCACCCCCGGCCGGCACAGCGCCCTGGCCGCGGGGCTCGGCGAGACCGGCGGCGGGGCCCTGCTGCTCCTGGGCCTGGCCACCCCGGCCGCGGGCGCCGCGGCCGCGGGCGCCATGGCGGGCGCGGTGTCCGTCCACGCCCCGGCCGGGTTCTTCGCCCAGGCCGGGGGCTACGAGTACCCGGCGTTCCTGGGGTTCACCGCGGCCGCCATCGGCCTCGCGGGCGCGGGCCGCTACTCGCTCGACCACGCCACCGGCCACACCTTCGACCAGCCGTGGATGCTGGCGCTGGCCTTCGGTGCGACGGCCGTCGCCGCGGCCGCCGTCGTCGCCAAACGGGCCCAGGGACAGCAGGCCGCCGACGGCGAACCCGCCTGACGCACGGCGGCGCGTCGCCGCGGCGGTGTGGCGTGATCATTCAGGCCGGAAACCGGCTGTCACGGTGCGCGGCCAGGCCGTAGGAATGGGCTGCCCTATCCCGTTCGCCTCTTTCGCGTCCAAGGAGCCCGCCATGACCCGTTTGCGCACCGCCATGACCCTCGCCGGTGCCGCCGCGGCGTTCGCCCTCGCCGCCGCGCCCGCCCAGGCCGCCCCCGGCGACGTGACGACCACCTGCGCCAGCACCGCCACCCCGGCCGGCTACGTCGACGTCAGCTGGGGCTACAGCAACAGCTGCGGCACCCAGAGCTTCTCGCCGAACATCAAGCAGATCAAGCAGCTCACCGGTCTGCCCATAGGCACCGTGGTCCAGGCCTGCGGCTCCACGTACTACCCCGCCGGCTGGGTCCAGACCAGCTCGTACTACTCCGGCTCCTGCGTCGCGTTCCCGAACTCCGGGTTCAGCAACAACGCCTGGACCCTCAAGCGCGTCTCCTGACACCGCGTCCGGTCGCGCCCACGCCCGTCCCGCGCACCGCGGGGCGGGCGTCGCCGTGACCGGTCTGGGTAGCGCGGCCGGCGGGTCTGAGTAGGACGACTCAGGCGGGCCGGGCGGGGGGCGTCCACGCTGGGGGCAGTCGTCGCCGCAGTCGCCGTGAACGGGGAAGAACACCATGCTCAGCCGCCTCGCCCACCTCCTGGTCCCCGTCCTCGGACGGGTCCGCGTCACCACCGCGCCCGACGCGCGCCTCGCACCCGGCAGCGTCATCGTCGCCAACCACACCTCCCTCGCCGACCCCGCCGTGGTCCTCGCGGCCCTGCGCCGCTGTGGTGTCGAGCCCGTCGTCATGGCCGCCGCCGGCCTCTGGCGCACCCCGGTCCTGGGCCGTCTGCTCGTCCGCGAGGGCCACATCCCCGTCCACCGCGGCGACCGGCGGGCCGCCGAGGCCCTCGACCACGCGGCGTCCGCGCTCGCGGCCGGCCGTTCGGTGCTCCTGTACGCCGAGGGCGGCATCCCCTCGCGCCGCGACGCCGCCGAAGCGGCGCCCCTGCCCTTCCGCAGCGGGCTCGCCCGGCTCGTCGCGCGCACCGGTGCGCCCGTGGTCCCCGTCGGCCAGGCCGGGGCCCGGCGGGTGAGCTCCGGCGGTCCCGCCAAGCAGGCGGCCGGCGTCCTCACCGCCCCACTGCGGCGCCCCCGGCTGCACGTCCACGTCGGACGCCCGCTGGACCTGACCGGCGACACCGCCACCCGCACGCTCCAGGCGCACACCGCCGTGACCGACGCCTGGCGCACGGCGGCCGCACATCTGCGGGAGCCCGCCGCGCACGGCGCGTGACAGGTCGTAATCAGGCCAATTCCCCGGATCCGGCCGTACGGAGCCGTGTGATCGGTAGCGTCCCGTCACGGGAACCACGGAAGATCCGTGCCGCTCCCGGCACACGACACCGACGGAGGACAGCCATGGCGAATGTGGAAGTCTCGCTGAAGGAAGCGATGACCTCGATCGAGGGGGCCCTGGGAGTGGCGCTGGTGGACTACGCCAGCGGGATGGCCCTCGGCACCCTCGGCGGCGGCAAGGACCTGGACCTGATGGTGGCGGCCGCCGGGAACACCGACGTCATCCGGGCCAAGCTGCGGACCATGGAGATGCTCGGCATCCAGGACGAGATCGAGGACCTGCTGATCACCCTCGGCAGCCAGTACCACCTGATCCGGATCCGGCGCGGCCGTTCCGGCGGCGGTCTCTTCCTCTACCTCGTCCTGGACCGCGGCAGGTCCAACCTGGCGATGGCCCGCCACCAGCTCAACCGGATCGAAGGCGATCTGGAGGTCTGACGGTGGCGTCCGACGGGCCCACGCACGCCCACGAGTTGAAGAAGTCTTCAACTCGGAACATGTGAAACAGGTCAACATCGGTTCCGCGTGGGCCGACGGGACGCGACGATGGGTGAGGTGGAGGTCCCGCCCCGACCGGAGCCGGTCCGAGGAGGAACAGGAGCGTCGTGGGAATGCAGGTCCCGCTGTACCAGGCCAAGGCCGAGTTCTTCCGGATGCTCGGCCACCCGGTGCGCATCCGCGTGCTGGAGCTCCTCCAGGACGGCCCGATGCCCGTGCGGGACCTGCTGGCCGAGATCGACGTCGAGGCCTCCAACCTGTCGCAGCAGCTGGGCGTCCTGCGCCGGTCGGGCATCGTCGTCTCCACCCGCGAGGGCTCGACCGTCACCTACGCCCTCGCCGGCGGCGACGTCGCCGAACTCCTGCGCGCGGCGCGCAGGATCCTCACGGAGATGCTGGTCGGCCGCAACGCCCTGATCGCCGAGCTGAACGAGACCGACCCCGCCCCGGCCCGCACGTAGGGCGTCCGCCCACGCGCGGCGGCCGGGCCCCGCACGCACGACCGGCCGGGACCCCGTGGAACGGGTCCCGGCCGAAGCGTCCGCGCGGCCGGCTCGGTCAGGAGCGCGGCTTGACCAGCGCGACGGCCTCGATCTCCACCAGCTGGTCGGGGAAGGCCAGGTCGCTGACGCCCAGGATGGTGTCCGTCGTGCGGTGGTTGCCGACGTACTCCTTGTGCAGGCGCGCGGCCGTGTCGAAGTTCTTGCGCAGGTCCTTCGTGTAGATCTTCATGCTGACGATCTGGCTGCGCGGGATCTTGTAGTGCGCGAGGACCTTGTCCATGTTGTCGAACGAGGTGCGCACCTGCTTCTCGAAGTCGCCGACGCCCACCAGGTTCCCGGCCGCGTCGTGCGACAGCTGACCCGAGATGTAGACCGTGTCACCGGCCCTGATCGCCTGCGAGTACCCGTAGGAGTTCTCCCACGGCACCCCGAAACCGAAGTGGTCCCAGCCGCCGCGGCGCGCCTGGTCCTGCGCACTGGCCCCCTGCGGCCCCACGACGGTGATCATCACTGCCACCAGCGCGGCCACCACAGCGGCGATGCCGAACCTGCGCCCTGACTTGGTCATTCCCGTTTCCTTTCGTCCCCAGCGGAGCCTGGTGCCACGACGTTCCCACCGGGCGAGCGAGAACCCCTCGAACGGGAATCGAATCGGCGTGGACGACGGACGCGGGAGGGCGCGGCCGGCCGCCGTGTCAGCGGGTCCGCACCGGGTCGAGCAGGCCCCGCGGCAGGTACTCCGCGAGGGAGCCGGTGAGGGCGGCCGGGTCCGAGGACCAGTCGGCGGACGCGTGCACCGGCCAGCGCGGCAGCGGCACCGCCTCGGTGCCGCCCAGCCGCCGGGCCACCTCCTGGCGCAGCTTCGGCAGCATCGCGTAGAGCCGGTCGCCGGGGCAGGCGGTGCTGTTGAAGTCCCGGTGCCCGTAGATCTCGGAGGGCGGCACGTCGTACTGGCGGCAGACGTGGGCGCACAGGTCGGCGAGGGCGGAGAACTGCGCGGCGGGAGGCTCCGCCGTCGTGTAGGTGCCCTCGTTCTCGATGCCGATGGCCACGCTGTTCTGCCCCACGCAGTGGGCGCCCCGCACCAGCCGGTCCCCGGAGTCCAGCGCCGCCAGGCTGTGGTGGCGACCCTCCAGGACGAACGCCCCCCGGCTGACGGTGAAGTGCTGGCCCGTGTCGATCCAGCCCTGCGCGTCCATGTGGTACGTCTGGATCGCCCGGGCCAGCGCGTGGGCCCGCTCCCGCGAGTAGTCGGTCACATTGGCCGACGCCGTGTGGTGGACGATGATCCGCTCGGGGCGCGAGTCGAGGACCACCACGTCCTCGGACGCCTCGCGGGCGCCCCAGCCCGCGCAGTCGGTGATGGCGGGCGCCGTGGCGCCGTCCCGGCCTCCGGTGCCGGTGGCCCCGGTGGCGGCCGCACGGGCCGCGGTGGCCGTGGCGGCGGGCAGGAGGACGGCGGAGCCGAGGGCGAGCGCGGCGGAGAACACGCCGCGGCGGGAGAGCCGGGCGAAGGGGTCGGACGTCATGGAACCGCCTGTTCCTTGGGGGACGGGCGTCCCATGCAAGGGGACGGGGCGGCGCGAGGCACGCAGGCGCTCCGTGGGCCCCCTCGTTGGGTCCCTTTCGGGGGACGGCGACGGCGGGGGCCCGCCCGGGAATCGCGGGTGGGCCCCCGCCGTCGCGGCAGCGGTGACCGGTCAGTTGTTCTGGGCGGCGTCCGTGTCCGCCTGGGCGGTCGCACCGTCGGCGGCGTCCAGCTTCGCCCGCATGTCCGCGGCCCGGCCGTCGGCGCCCGCCGACTGCTCCGCCTTCGGGTGGGACTGCGCCCCGCCGCCGCAACCGGTCAGCAGCAGGACCCCCGCGGCGGCCAGGGCGGTGAGCGCGGCGGCGCCGCGGCGGGCGGAGCTCACTTGGACCCCTGCGCGGAGCACCAGGTGGAGACGGACTTCAGGTCCGCCTGGCGCTTCTGCAGGGTGGGCACCAGGCTCTTGCGGAACGCCAGTCGGTCGGAGAGGTAGGTCTGGATCTCGGTGTGGCCCGCGTTCTTGGCCTCGGTGACGCGCTGCTCCAGCCGGGCGATGGAGCCCGCGACGGTGGCGTCCCCGTTCAGCCGGGTGAGGGCGGCGCCGATCCGGGCCTCGGTCTTCGGCAGGCGCTTGCAGATCGCCTTCGCGCCGTCGCCCTTCGGCGCGGACTTCGCCGACGCGGCGGGGGCCGGTGCGGTGCTGTCGGCCTGCGCGGGGCCGGCGGACAGCAGCGCACCGGCCAGGGCGACGGCGCCGATCGCGGCGGCGGTCCTACGGTTCGCGAGCATGGTGGTATCCCCTTCGGTGCGACGGGCCGGCGCGTGGGCGCGCCTGCCGGACAGGACGCTAGGGAGCCTTTTTGTGGATTCCTTGTGACCCCTCGTCGCCCCGGGAGATCCAGTCGCGCCGTGCGGGCAGCAGGCGCAGCGTCGGCTCCCCGTCCGAGACCAGCGGGAGCCGCACCTCGAAGCGCGCGCCCGTCCCGCCGGGCACGTCCCCGAGGGTGACCGTGCCCCGGTGCAGCGCGGCCTGTTGGGCCACCAGGGTCAGCCCGAGGCCCGAGCCCGGACTGCCGGGACGGTGGTGGAACCGGCGGAAGACGGCCTCGCGCTCGGCCGGCGGCACCCCCGGCCCCTTGTCGTCCACGGTCAGCACGGCGAACGCGCCCCGCGCGCGCAGCCGGACCGTGACCCGGGGCGGTTCGCCCGGCCGCCGGCCGTGCACCACCGCGTTGCGCAGCAGGTTCGCCAGCATGATCTTCAGACCGGGGTCCCAGCCGAACACCCGCAGCTCCGCCGGCAGTTCCACGTCCAGCTCCAGCCCCTCCTCGCGGTGCCGGCGCGTCGCCTCGCCGGCGGCCGCGTCCACCAGCTCGCACAGGTCGAGCGGGCAGAAGGCGGAGACCTCCACCAGGTCGCCGAGCGCGAGCATCCGCAGCGCGCCGAGCAGTTCGAGCAGCCGGGCGTGGTCACCGCGCAGGTCGCGCACCACCTCGGCCCGTTCGTCGGGGGAGAGACCGGGGTGGGCGGCGAGCACGTCCAGGTCCGTCTGCATGCTCATCAGCGGTGTGCGCAGCTCGTGCGAGGCGGCGGAGGAGAAGGAACGGGCGGTCTCCAGCGCCTGCGCGGTCCGCGCCGCCTGCTCGTCGTAGCGGGTGAGGAGCTGGCCGATGGCCGCGGACAGCTCGTCCACCTCGGCGATCCCCGCCGGCGGCCCGGCGAAGGCCGCGGCCCCGGCCGCCGGGTCGAGCGTGGCGGCCCGCCGGCTCAGCCGCCGTACCGAGGCGGTCGCCCGGCCGGCCAGCCCGTACGCGAGGAGCCCGGAGACCGGGGCGGCCAGCAGGGCCACCAGCAGCACCCGCCGCCGTACCGCGGCGACCTGCGGGTCGGCGGCCGAAGCCGGTGTGTAGACCCACAGGTTCCCGGGAGCGGCACCCGCCACGGGCACGCTCAGCACCCGCCAGGCGTGGCCCTTGGCGCGGACCGTGACCGGGCCGTCCGGGGTCCGCTCGGGCAGCCGCACCGCCGCCTCGGGCTGCGGCCCGCCCTCCAGGACGGTCGTCCCGTCCGCGCCGCGCACCCGGATGCCCGCGTCGAGGGCGTCGCCGAGCACCTTGCGGTGCTGGTTCTGCTCCGCCTTCGGCCGGCCGCTGCGGTCGGCGGCCAGCAGCGCCCGTACGTCGGGCAGGACCGCCGCGGCCCGGTCGCGCAGCCGCCCGTCCTGCTGCGCGCGCAGGTCGCGGCCGACGAGTCCCAGCACCAGCAGACCCGCGGCCAGCACCAGCAGCGGCATGACCACGGTGACCGACAGGGCGATCCGGGTGGCGAGCTTCACGACCCGCTCCCCGCGCCGGGCACGCGCAGGACGAATCCGACGCCGCGCACGGTGTGGATCAGCCGGGGCCGTCCGCCCTCCTCCAGCTTGCGGCGCAGGTAGCTGACGAAGGTGTCGACCGCGTCCGTGCGCACCTCGAAGTCGTAGCCCCACACCCGGTCCAGCAGCTGGTCCCGGGTCAGGACGAGGCCCGCGTTGCGCACGAGGGCGGCCAGCAGCTCGAACTCCCGCCGGGTGAGGTGGACCTCGGCCCCGCCGTGGTGGACCTGCCGGGTCGCCTGGTCCATCTCCAGCGGCCCGGCGCGCAGCACGTCGCGGCCGCCGCGCGCCGGGCTGCGCCGCAGCAGGGCGTGCAGGCGCAGCACCAGCTCCTCCAGGGCGAAGGGCTTGACGAGGTAGTCGTCGGCGCCCGCCTGGAGGCCGGCGACCCGGTCGGCGAGTTCGTCCAGCGCCGACAGCATCAGGACGGGGGTCTCGTCGCCCCGGGCGCGCAGGCTCCGGCACACCTCCGTACCGGTCAGGCCGGGCATGGACACGTCCAGGACGAGGACGTCCGGGGGCCGGGCGTCGACCTGGGCGAGGGTGCCGGGGCCGTCCTCGGCGAGCACGACGGTGAAGCCGCTCAGCCTCAGCCCGCGCTCCAGCGACCGCCGGATGGCGGCGTCGTCGTCCGCCACCAGCACCACTGCCGTGCTGTCCATGCCATCTCCCGCCCTGTTCTGCTCGAACCGGGCCCGACCCTCTCACAGCCGCCGCGGGGGGGGGGGGGGGGGGGGAGGGGGGGGGGGGGGGGGGGGGGGGGGGGGGGGGGGGGGGGGGGGGGGGGGGGGGGGGGGGGGGGGGGGGGGGGG
>NZ_JBVILR010000022.1:0-151738 GCF_055580265.1 Streptomyces sp. NPDC032091
TCAGATCGCTACGCGCTCCTCCCGGCTTAGCGTCCGCCGCCCGTCTGGGCTCGCTGCCGTCGCCCGGGGACGACGGAGTCGTCATCCGGGGCCGGAGGGCGCGTCAGATCGCTACGCGCTCCTCTCATCTCGGCGTCTGGCTGCCGTCTGGGGCTGATACCTGCGCCCAAGGACGATGAAGTCGTCATTCGGGCTCCCCGGCGCGCCTGATCGCTACGCGCTCCTCATATCTCGGCGTCCGGGGGCCGTCTTGGCTCTCTGACCGCACCAGACGACGAGTGGCAGGGCATCCCAGCCCACGACCACCCCTGGACGCCGAGAAATGAGGAGCGCGTAGCGATCTGGGGCGCCGGGAAGCCCGAATGGCGTCCTGATCGTCCTTTCGTGCGGGTATCAGCCCCAGACGGCTGCCCGACGCTGGGAAATGAGGAGCGCGTAGCGATCTGACGCGCCCACCCGCCCCGGATGACGATCCCGTCGTCCTTGGGTGCGGGCAGAGAGCCCAGACGGGCGGCGGACGCTAAGCAGAGAGGAGCGCGTAGCGATCTGACGCGGAGGGCGGCCCCGAATGCGGCTGACGGGGGCCGGATGCCCGGTCTGCCGGCCCCCGACCATCCCGACTGCTCCCTGATCCGGCCGGATGTCTCACGTACATCCGTCCCGTTTCTTTGGGGGTTTCCCGGCAGTCTTCGTTTTTCCGTGGCGGGACGGTCTGTCAAGGGTGGCCGAAGGCCATCGCGCAGCGACGCGACGAAGGAGCGCCCTTGACAGGCCGGCCCGACACGGAAGGACGATGAGACTGACGGGAAAGCCCCAACCCCTCCCTGAGACCGCCCCGCCGAGACCCGGTCCCCCCGACCCCGCCCCGCCCCCTCACCCCTCCAGCAGGCGTCCCTTGGCCCGGGTGAACTCCTCGGGGGTCAGCAGGCCCTCCCGGGTGAGGTCGGCCAGTTGGGTGAGCTCCGCGACCAGGGTGCCCTGCGGGGTGGGGCCAGGCGCGGGGGCGCGGGGCGGGGAGGTCGGCCACGGCCCCGGGCGGGACAGGGCCTCGGCCTCCGCGCCCTCCGCGCCCTCCGCCCGCCCGGCCGTGCCCTCCGCCTCCGCCTCCGCCGCCCCCGCCTCCGCCAGGGCCTCGGCCTCGTCCTCCGCGAAGGCCTCCGCCAGGGCTTCCTCGGCGGTGTCTCCGGCCCGCCCGGGCTCCGCGTCCTGGCTCCACTCCGCCGCTCCCGCCGCCCGCCGCAGCAGGCCCCGCAGCAGGGGGCGGCCCGGCGGGCGGGTCGCCGCCGTCACCGTCACGTTCACCGGGCGGATGAACATCAGGCCACCACCTCGACCCGCTCCGCCGGGATCCGGACCGAGCCCACGATCCGTCCGCCCGCCGCCCGTACCGCGACGGCCGCGTCCTGTGCCCAGACGTGTTCGACCACCAGCAGCAGCGCGCAGCTGCCCCGGTCCAGGAGCTCCGCCGCCTCGCGCACGTCCTCCGGGCCGATGAGCCGGGCCACGTCACGGCCCGCCAGGAGGCCGCGCAGTTCCACGAACTCGTCGAACTCCGCCGCCAGCACCTGCCCCGACGCCGTCTTCGTCGTGACGAGGCCGTCGATGAGCCGCACCACCCCGGTCTTGCGCAGTCCCATCACGGCCTCGACCGCCGGGACCCGGAGCTGTTCCTCCGGGAAGGCGAGGACGATGAATTCCACAGGTCCCATAAGGCTCGGCTCCCGCTCCTCGCAATGGCACTCTCGACCGTTTCTGACGACTCTTCGGCAGACTATGGCATAACCGGACATAGGGGTGCTTGGCTTGCTACGTTTCCCGTATGCCCCCGCCAGCCCTGACGGCGAAGGTGACGGAGCCGGAACCCGCTCCGCCCCCGCTCCCCGGCGTCCGCTCCCCCCGACGCCGGGGCATCGAGCTGACGCTCCTCGCCGGAGCCGTCCTGATCTGCGCGCTGGGCCACGCCTACGTGGGCCTCGCCGGCGGGGTGCCGACCTCCACCCCCCGCTACGCGGCCGGGCTGGCCGGGGCCGCGCTGCTCGCGCACCTCGCCGTGCGGATCCGGGCCCCGTACGCCGACCCGGTGCTCCTCCCCATCGCCGTGCTCCTCAACGGCCTCGGCCTGGTGTTCATCGAGCGGCTCGACCTCGCCACCCCGGGCGAGGCGGGGGCGGGGGACCAGCTGCGGTGGTCGGCGCTGGGGGTGGGGCTGTTCGCCCTCGTCGTCGTCGGGCTGCGCGACCACCGCGCGCTCCAGCGGTACGCCTACCTCTCCGTCACCGCCGCGCTCGCGCTGATGCTCGTCCCGGTCTTCTTCCCGGCTGTCAACGGCGCCCACATCTGGATCCGCTTCGCCGGGTTCTCCTTCCAGCCGGGGGAGTTCGCCAAGATCCTGCTCGCCGTCTTCTTCGCCTCCTATCTCGCCGCCAACCGCACCGCCCTCGCCCTCACCGGCCGCCGGCTCTTCTGGAAGCTGCGGCTCCTGCCCGGCCGGGTCCTCGGGCCGATCCTCGCGATCTGGCTGCTCAGCGTCGGGGTCCTCGTCCTGGAGCGGGACCTCGGCACCTCGCTCCTCTTCTTCGGCCTCTTCGTGATCATGCTGTTCACCGCCACCGGCCGGATCGGCTGGATCGCCGTCGGCCTGGTGCTCGCCGCGCTCGGCGCGTACGCCGTCGGAATTCTGGAACCGCACGTCCACAGCCGCGTCCAGGACTGGATGAATCCTTTCGCCTCCATCGAACGCGGCGAAGGCCCCGGCCAGCTCGCCCAGTCCCTCTTCGCCTTCGCCGCCGGCGGTCTCCTCGGGGCCGGCCTCGGCCACGGCCACTCCTTCCTCATCGGCTTCGCCGCCAAATCGGACTTCGTCCTCGCCACCGCGGGGGAGGAGCTCGGCCTCGTCGGCCTCACCGCCCTGCTGCTCCTCTACGGGCTCCTCGTCTCCCGGGGCTTCCGTGCCGGGCTCGCCCTGCGCGACCCCTTCGGGCGGCTGCTCGCCACCGGGCTCGCCTCGATCGTCGCCCTCCAGGTCTTCGTCATCGCGGGCGGGGTCACCGGGCTGATCCCGCTCACCGGCATGGCCATGCCCTTCCTGGCGCAGGGCGGCTCCTCCGTCGTCACCAACTGGATCATCGTCGCGCTGCTGGTCCGGCTCAGCGACACCGCCCGCGGCGCCGGGGTGGCCGGATGATCCGCTACATCCGCTGGTGCGCGTACTTCTGCGTACTGCTCCTCGCCGCCCTGCTGGTCAACGTGGCCCGCGTGCAGGTCTGGGAATCCGCCGCCTACGGCGCGAACCCGGCCAACAAGCGCCCCGCCATCGAGCGCTACGCCCAGCCCCGAGGCAACCTCCTCGTCGACGGCCGGCCGGTCACCGGCTCCCGCGACAGCGGCCAGCTGCTGCGCTACGAGCGGACCTACACCGACGGCCCGCTGTACGCGCCCGTCACCGGCTTCTCCTCGCAGACGTACGGGACCAGCTTCGTCGAGCGCGCCGAGGACGCCGTGCTGGCCGGCACCGACCCCGGGCTGTCCGCCTTCCCCCTTTGGTACGACCTCGCGCGCGGCCGCCCCGACGGAGGCGACGCCGCGACCACCCTGCGCGCCGCGGTCCAGCGGGCCGCCTACCGGGGGCTCGGCGGCAAACGGGGCGCGGCGGTCGCGCTGGAGCCGGCGACGGGGCGGATCCTGGCCCTGGTCAGCAGCCCCTCGTACGACCCGGGTCTGCTCTCCGGGACCGGTGCGAAGGTCAAGGAGGCCTGGTCGCGACTGAACGCGGACCCCGCCAAGCCGATGCTCAACCGGGCGCTGCGCGAGACGTATCCGCCGGGCTCCACCTTCAAGATCGTGACGGCGGCCGCGGCCCTGGACGCGGGGGTGGTCACGGACGTGGACGCCCCCACCCGCACCCCGGATCCGTACACCCTCCCGGGCACCACCACCCTGCTGCCGAACGCGGGGACGGGCTGTGAGGACGCCTCGATGGCGGAGGCGGTGCAGTGGTCCTGCAACACGGTGATGGCCGGCATCGGGGTGCGGGTGGGTCTGCGCGGGATGGTGGAGGCGGCGGAGCGGTTCGGCTTCAACGACGAGGGGCTGCGGGTGCCGTCCTGGGTCTCGCGGTCGAACTTCGACACCGACATGAGCCCGGACCAACTGGCCCTGTCCGCGATCGGGCAGTTCAACACCAAGGCCACGCCGCTGCAGATGGCGATGGTGGCGGCGGCGGTGGCCAACGGCGGCGAGATCGAGATCCCCTGCCTGGTGGACCGTACGACCCGGCACGGCGGCGGCCTGGTGCGGCGCCCGGCCCCGCGCACCCTGGGCCGGGCCATGAGCGCGCCCACGGCCGTGCGGATGCAGGAGCTGATGGTGAAGGTGGTGGAGGAGGGTACGGGGCGCAACGCGGCGATCCCGGGCGCGCGGGTCGGCGGCAAGACGGGCACGGCCCAGCACGGCGTCGGCAACGCGGGCACGCCCTACGCCTGGTTCATCGGCTGGGCGGCCGCGGAGGGCGCGCCGCAGCCCGCGGTGGCGGTCGCGGTGGTGGTGGAGGACGCCTCGGCGGTGCGCGGCGACATCAGCGGCAACGGCGCGGCGGCCCCGATCGCCCGCACGATGATGCGGGCGGCCCTGGCCGGCCGGTGAGACGGGGGGCCCGCCGCGTCCATCGGGTGGAACCGCGACCGCGCGGGCGCCCGCGGGCGGAGGCCGGCAGAGCCCTAGGGGGTGTCCGCAAAGTAGCGTCGGCCGCCCGCAGGGCGTGCCGGGCGTCGCGGGGCAGGCGGGACTTTGCGGACACCCCCTAGGACACCTCTTGGCCCTGCGCGCCCTCCTGGACGGTGGCCTCCACCTCCGCCACGCGCTCCCGCTCCTCGGCCGCGAAGCGTTCGCGGTCGAGGGCTTCGGCGATCTCCTCGTCCTGGGTCATCAGCAGGTCCAGGTTGGAGTCGCCCATGTCGAAGACGCCCATGTCCAGGTAGGCCTTCTGCAGCCGTTCGCCCCACAGCCCGATGTCCTTGACGCAGGGCACGATCCGGCTGAAGAGCAGCCTGCGGAACAGGTGCAGGAACTCCGACTGCTCGGAGAACTCCTCCGCCTCCCGGCGCGGGATGCCGAAGTTCTCCAGGACCTCCACCCCGCGCAGGCGGTCCCGCATCAGGTGGCAGCCCTCGATGACGAACTCCTCGCGCTCGCGCAGTTCGGCGTCCGTCAGCTGCCGGTAGTAGTCGCGCAGGGCCATCCGTCCGAAGGCCACGTGCCGGGCCTCGTCCTGCATCACGTAGGCGAGGATCTGCTTCGGCAGCG
Organism: Streptomyces sp. NPDC032091; assembly: GCF_055580265.1. Classification (NCBI taxonomy): domain Bacteria; kingdom Bacillati; phylum Actinomycetota; class Actinomycetes; order Kitasatosporales; family Streptomycetaceae; genus Streptomyces; species Streptomyces sp. NPDC032091. Next base: position 5,302 of record NZ_JBVILR010000022.1, read on the forward strand.
GCTTGTCCGTCGTGTCGCGGATCATCCCGAACGCGGCCAGCGCCAGCCCCTCGATGAGCACCTGCATGCCCAGGTACGGCATGTCCCAGCGGGAGTCGCGCAGGGTGTCGCCGAGCAGCCCCTGGAGGCTGTCGTTGATCGGGTAGAGCATCCCGACCTTCTCGTGCAGGAAGCGCCCGAAGACCTCGGCGTGCCGGGCCTCGTCCATGGTCTGGGTGGCGGAGTAGAACTTGGCGTCCAGGTCCGGCACGGACTCCACGATGCGCGCCGCGCACACCATCGCGCCCTGCTCGCCGTGGAGGAACTGGCTGAAGTTCCAGGCGGCGTAGTGGCGGCGCAGCTCGCCCTTGTCCTTCTCGGTGAGCTTGGCCCAGTGCCGCGTCCCGTACAGCGTCAGCACCTCGTCGGGAGTGCCGAGCGGGTCGTACGGGTCCACCTCGACGTCCCAGTCGATGCGCTTGGCGCCGTCCCACTGCTTGTCCTTGCCCTTCTGGTAGAGCGCGAGGAGGCGTTCGCGGCCCTCGTCGTACTCCCAGCTGAAGCGGGCCGAGCCGGTGCTGGGCACCTGCCAGACGCCCTCGCCCGGGGCCGTGGTGTAGAGCTCGTGCGTCGACACTGACGCCTCCTCGTCTCACGTGCTGCCGTACTGCCGTACAGGACTGGACAGTTGGCAGCGTCACACGTTGGTAGACACGGGGTCAACAAGTCGTGCGCGGGGGATTGACGACCTTGCTGACAAGCAGTCTTATAAGAGATGACCGCCGGTAACCCGACCGCCGAGGTGCCCCAAGCCATGACGACCGTGACGCAGCGAGCCGCGCTGAGGGACGCCCTCGGCCTCCTCAAGGACCGCGAACAGATCGCCGAGCGCCTGCTCGAATCCTCCGCCAAGCACTCCTTCGACCCCGACAAGGAGCTCGACTGGGAGGCCCCGCCCGTCGACGGCAAGTACTACTGGCCGCCCGAGCTCCTCTCCCTCTACGACACCCCGCTGTGGAAGAAGATGGGGGAGGAGCAGCGCATCGAACTCTCCCGCCACGAGGCCGCCGCCCTCGCCTCGCTCGGCATCTGGTTCGAGATCATCCTCATGCAGCTCCTCGTCCGGCACATCTACGACAAGCCGCTGACCAGCAACCACGTCCGCTACGCCCTCACCGAGATCGCCGACGAGTGCCGCCACTCGATGATGTTCGCCCGCATGATCCAGACGGGCGGCGCCCCCGCCTACCCCGTCTCCCGCGCCAACCACAACCTCGCGCGGATCCTGAAGACGATCTCCACCACCCCCGGTTCCTTCGCCTGCACCCTCCTCGGCGAGGAGATCCTCGACTGGATGCAGCGCCTCACCTTCCCCGACGAGCGCATCCAGCCCCTCGTCCGCGGCGTGACCCGCATCCACGTCGTCGAGGAGGCCCGGCACGTCCGCTACGCCCGCGAGGAGCTGCGCCGCCAGATGCTCACCGCCCCCCGCTGGGAGCGCGAACTCACCCGGCTCAGCTGCGGCGAGGCCGCCCGCGTCTTCTCCCTCGCCTTCGTCAACCCGGCCGTCTACGACAACGTCGGCCTCGACCGCCGCGAAGCCGTCGCCCAGGTCAAGGCCAGCGGCCACCGTCGCGAGGTCATGCAGACCGGCGCCAAGCGGCTCACCGACTTCCTCGACGACATCGGCGTCCTGCGCGGGCCCGGCCGCCGCCTGTGGAAGAGCTCCGGCCTCCTCGCGTAAGCCCCCCGCGCGCCGCACCGTACGTCTACGCTGCGGACATGACCGTGCGCACCGTACGCGCCTACCGCCGGCTGAGCGTCGAGGAGCGGCGGGCCCAACTCCTCGACGCGGCCCTGTCGCTGTTCGCGCACCGGGCCCCCGAGGAGATCTCCCTCGACGACGTCGCCGAGGCCGCGGGCGTCTCGCGGCCGCTGGTCTACCGCTACTTCCCCGGCGGCAAACAGCAGCTGTACGAGGCCGCCCTGCGGTCGGCGGCGGACGTCCTGGAACTGTGCTTCGCCGAACCCCAGACCGGCCCCCTCACCGGCCGGCTCTCCCGGGTCCTCGACCGCTACCTGGCCTTCGTCGACGAACACGACGCCGGCTTCGCCGCCCTCCTCCAGGGCGGCAGCGTCGTGGAGACCTCCCGCACCACCGCCACCGTGGACGGCATCCGCCGCGCGGCCGCCGAACAGATCCTCCTCCACCTGGACGTCCCCGCCCCCGGGCCCGGCGCCCGGCTCAGGATGATGGTCCGCACCTGGATCACGGCGGTCGAGGCCGCCTCCCTCATCTGGCTGGACGAGGGCAAACAACCGGAGGCGGCCACCCTGCGCGACTGGCTGGTCGACCAGTTCATCGCCCTCCTGACCGCCACCGCCGCCACCGACCCCGAAACGGCCGGCGCCGCCCGCGCCGCCCTCGCCCTGGAACGCCCGGACGGCCCGGCGGGCATCCTCGCCCGCCGCGTCATCCCGGTGGTCTCCGAAGCCGCCCACCTGCTGTGAGACTGGTGGGGTGAAGAGCGCACCGACCCCCTTCGAGGGCGGCCCGATGGACGGCCGGGTCCTCCCGATCCTCCTCGGCCCGACGGGACACCCGCCGAAGTGGTACGAGATCCCCGTCCCGGCGGCCGACGGCGGACCGCCGACCGTCCTGCTGTACGAGCGGGTGCCGTCGGGGTACACGAAGCGGCTGGGGCTCCAGAAGGGCTGGAAGTACGCGTACCGCCCGACGGGCGAGAAGCCGAGGCTCGGCCTGCCCTGGCGCAAGCGCCCGAAGCGCGACGAGCCCTGAGCGGCGGGGCGGAACCCGGCCGGCCCGGGCCCGGCCCGCCCCGCCGCGCCCTGCGCGTCCGCGCCGCTACGCGCCCGGCAGCGTCAGCACCGCCAGTGCGCCGCCGCCCTCCGCCGTGCGGAAGTCCAGTCCGGCGCCGATGGCCTCCGCCTGGCCCGCCGCGATCGTCAGACCCAGCCCGTGGCCCTTGCCCCCGCTGCGGAACCGCTGCGGCCCCCCGTCCAGCAGGTACTGCGGGTAGCCGTCCCCGTGGTCCCGTACCGAGACCACCGGCCCGTCCACCGTCACCACCACCGGAGCCCGCCCGTGCCGGTGCGCGTTCACCACCAGGTTGCCCAGCACCCGCTCCAGCCGCCGCCGGTCCGTCTCCACGTGCGCGTCCCGGACGACCACCACCTCCGTGTCCGTCCCCGACGCCCTGACCACCCTGCGGGCCAGCCGTGCCAGCTGGTGCAGATCGGTGTCCACGCGCTCGGTCCCGGAGTCCAGCCGGGAAATCTCCAGCAGGTCCTCCGTCAGCTGCCGCATCGTGCGCACCCGCTCGCGGACCAGTTCCGTCGGCCGCCCCTCCGGCAGCAGCTCCGACGCCGCCTGCAGGCCGGTCAGCGGGGTACGGAGCTCGTGCGCGACGTCGGCCGTGAACCGCTGCTCGTTCTGCAGCTTCCGCTGCAGGGTCCCCGCCATCGTGTCCAGCGCTCCCGCCACCGTCGACACCTCGTCCGGGTGCCGTGAGGGGTCCTCCGCCCGCGGGTCCTCGACCCGCGCGTCCAGGTCCCCCTGGGTGATCCGCCGTGCGACCGTCGCCGTCTGGTGCAGCCGCCGCGTCACCCGCGTCACCGCGAAGGCGCCGACCAGCAGGGTCCCGCCGATGGCCAGCACCGACGAGCCGATGATCGCGTTGTCCAGCCCCCTGATGGTGCGCGCGCTCTGCCCGTAGTCGACGGTCGTGGCCAGCGCCCGCCCGTCGGCCGGCGCCGCCGCCCACATCACCGGCCGACCGCGCCGGTCCTCGGCCACCATGGTCCCGCGCCGCCCGCTCACCGCCAGCGCCCGCAGCGACGGCGGCAGCCCCGCGGGGTCGAGCCCCGCCCCGCGCGGCAGGGCCTCGCCGGCCTCGTACGCGCGGGTGGCGTCGTGCAGCCTGCCCAGGGCCTTGTCGCGGGCCGTGGCGACGGTCTGCCGGGTCACCTCGACGTGCACGAGCACGCCCAGCACCACCGCGAGCGAGCAGCACATCCCCACGATGAAGCACACGGACTTCCAGGTCAGCGAGGCCGTCCAGGCGGGCAGCAGCCGTCTCACGGCGCATCCCGCGTCCCCGGCGCGGGCGCCGGGGTCCGTGCGGAACCGGCGCCGGAGCCGCCGGCCGGCCCCGCGGGCACCCGTACGATCTCCTCCCGCGCCGGCAGCATGGTCCGCTGCTTCTCGTCCCACGACCACGCGGTGATCAGCTCGTACCCGGGGTTGCCGCTCGGCACCCGCAGGATGACGTCCTGTCCGGCCAGCTCCACACCGATCACGGTCTGCGTCGTCGCCATGATCCGGTTGAGCCGCCCGTCCGCGTCCGCCGTGTACACGCGTACGGACATCATCCGGTCGGGGAACTCGATCCCGACCACCACCTCGTCCTTGCCGTTCCCCGTCAGGTCCCGGTAGTACGGCGACCGCACCGGGCACGCCCCCGGCGCCTGTCCGTCACTCCCGCACGCCCGGATCGCGGCGGCGGTCTCCGGCGGCATCCCGTCCGGGCCCACGGAGATGTCCGGATGCGCCCGCAGCTCGGCCTGCACCAGGGCGACCGGATCGACGGAGTGCACGTCCTGCCCGGTGACCGGCGGCAGGCCCGGTACGTACTCCGGCGGCGCGCCCCCGGGGTCGGCGGGCGGCACGTCGGCGCCCTTGCGCTCGGGCCACAGGTGTACGGGTCCCCGCGCCGTCGGGGTCGGCCCGGCGGCCGCGAGCCCGCCGGTGTTCCCGCAGCCGGCGGCCGGCGCCAGGAGCAGCACCAGCAGCGCGGCCGTACGGAGGGAAGGCGTGCGCACGGGGCGGGCTCTCCTCTCCGGCGGGGATCGGCGGTCGTCGGGACGTCGTCCCGACCACCTTATGCGGAGATAAACCCCTTTTAGGATTTCCGTTGCGAGCGGCGGCGGGCCGTACGCGCCGCACGCCGGGCGCCGCCCCGAGGGGTCAGCCGTCCGTGCGGCCCCGGCGCAGCATGGCGAAGCCGAGTCCGGCCGCGCCCACGGCCGCGATCCCGCCGCCGGCGGCGAGCAGCAGCACCCCGTCGCCCGGCCCGTCGGCCAGGGTGTTCAGCCGCAGGGCCTCGGCCGTGCCGGCGGTGTGGTGGGTCTCGGCGACGGCCGGGACCACCTGGCCGGCGCCGTGGCGGGTCGCCGTCTTGTGGCCGTCGCCGGCCACCGCGTGCGAGCCGTCCTGCGCCGGGGTGTCGCCGACCCAGGAGGAGAGCCGTCCGTCGGGCCGCAGCGCGGCGTGCAGCTCGCCGGCCCCGCCCACGCCCGTGGTCCCGTCGCGGCTGGTCAGCGTCGCCACCGTGGCGCCCGCGCGCACGATCTCCGCCTGGTAGGCGTCCTTCGCGAGGCGGTACACCTTGGCGGTCGACCGGCCGTCCGCGAGGGAGAGGCTGCCGACGAGGGTCCGCTGCACGCCGGCGGCGGACGCGGCCGGAACCCCGTCGGCGAGCGCGGCGGCGGTGGGCAGCGCCAGCAGGGCCGCGGCGCATGCGGTCACGGCGGTGGCGCGAACGATGGTGCGGCGGCTGACGGTGTCCACGGGAGGTCCTTCGGGGCGGGCGGTGCGGGCAGGTGGCACCAACGTAGGGGCGGGCTGTTGCGGTAGCGCACTGGCCTTGTAACAGGAAGGCAGCAGCGAGCCGACGGAGCTGTTACATGTCCGAGGGATTGCCGAGGGCGGCGGCGCCTGCTCCCATGGACGGCGGGGGTGAGGCGGATGCGCGGACTCAAGGTGCTGCCGAGCGGACGGCCCGGCCGCGGCCGGCTCTACGTCAACCGGCCCGACGGCCGTGCGGTGGCCTGGTACGACCGGCAGACCAACCGGATCAGCGTCCTCTCGGACGACCACGACCTGCGTGAGGCCGTACTCGCCGCGCTGCGCCCGTACCTGGGCGGGGACTGGACCATCGGCCCGCCCCCCGTCCCCACCGCGGCCGAACTGCGCCGCCTGCACCTCCCCCCGGACCGCGACCTGGCCCCGAACCGTCCCGGCGAAACCCTGCTCGGGGAACTGGAGTTCGGCGCGCCGGGCGGCGGCAGGGCCCGGCACCGGATGCGCCGCCGGCTGCTGGCGCTCCAGCGCGCGGGCGCGGAGCTCGACCGGCTGGAGGCCACGGACTGGCGGGTCGTGCACGACGTCCCCCTGCCGGGGCTCGGCCTGCTGGACCACCTGCTCATCGGGCCGCCGGGCGTCCTCGCCCTCCGGAGCGTCCCGGGCCGGCGCCAGCGGGCCCAGGTGGGCGATCTCCTCCTCACGGTGGGCCGGGGCACCCCCACCCCCGACCCCCGGTGGATCCGCCGGGCGGCGGCCCGCGCGGCCCGCGTCCTGGCGTCCCCGGTCACCCCGGCCCTGGCCGTGGCGGACGCCTCCCGGGTGGAGACGGCCCCGACCCTCCGGGACGTCCTGGTCCTCCAGCCCCCGACCCTGGCGGCCACGCTCCGCGCCATCCCGGCGACCCTCAAGGCCCCGGACGTCGAGGCCCTGTTCACGCTGGCCCGCACGGCGACGACGTGGACGGGCTGAGCGGACGGGCCGCCGGGAGGCAACCCGTCCGGCGGTAACCCGCCGAGGCCGGGCCGGGCCGAGCCGAGCGGTGCCGAACGGTGCCGTGTCGAGCGGTGCCGTGGCGAGCGGGGCCGAGCCGAGCGGGGCCGAGCCGAGCGGTGCCGTCCCGTAGTCCCTCAGGCCGAACTCCGCTTCCGCGGCGCGGCCTTCTTCGCCGTCCCGGCCCGGGCCCCGGCCGCGGTCTTCTTCGCGGTCGCCGCCGAGGTGGACTTCGCCGTGGCCTTCGCCGTGGACTTCGTACTCGAAGCGGCCTTCTTGGCGGCCGACTTGCCGGCCGTCGTCTTCGAAAGGGACTTCCTCGCGGTGGACTTCGTGGCGCCGCTGCTCTTGCGGGCCCCCGACGCGGTCGACTTCTTCCCGCCCACCGCCTTCGGCGCCGCCGCCGTCTTCCTCCGGATCGGCGTGACCTCGGCCTCGCCGCCACCCTCGCCGCCGCCCGCGCCGGTGTCCTCGCCCCGGGAGGCCCGGGCCGCCCGCACGCTGCTCTCCAGCGCCGCCATCAGGTCGATGACCTGCCCGCCGGCCGGCTCCACCACGGCCTCCGAGGGCTCGAACGCGCCGCCCGCCTTCGCCGTGATCATCGCCTCCACGGCCTCGCGGTACTCGTCCCGCAGGGAGGAGAGCTCCACCTCCCCCAGCGTGGCCATCAGCGCGTCCGCCAGGTCCAGCTCCGCCTCCCGCACCGAGACCGACGCCTCCGGTGCCACGCCCTCCGGCGTGCGGATCTCGTCCGGCCACAACAGGCCGTGCATGGCGATGACGTCGTCCACCACCCGGAGCATCCCCAGCCGCTCCCGCCCCCGCAGCGCGAACTTGGCGATGGCCACCTTCCGGCTCCGCTTCAGCGCCTCGCGCAGCAGGGTGTAGGGCTTCGCGGCCGTGGCCCCGTTCGCCGCCAGGTAGTACGCGGAATCCATCTGAAGGGGATCGATCTGGTCGGCCGGCACGAACGACACGATCTCGATCGTCTTCGCCGTGGCGATCGGCAGCTGCGACAGGTCCTCGTCCGTGATCGGCACGATCGACCCGTCCGCCTCCTCGTACCCCTTCCCGATCTCGTCCGACGACACCTCCTCGCCGTCCAGCTCGCACACCTTGCGGTAGCGGACGCGCCCGCCGTCCGTCACGTGGATCTGGCGGAAGGAGATCGAGTGGCTCTCGGTGGCGTTCACGAGCTTGATCGGGATGCTGACCAGGCCGAAGGAAATCGCCCCATTCCAAATGGATCGCACGGTTCCTCCTGATTCGTGGCAATCTCATCGTATGACGCCGATCACGTTGGTGGAGGGGCGTCGCATCGCGCTCAGCAACCTGGACAAGGTCCTGTATCCGCGGACCGGCTTCACCAAGGGCGAGGTGCTGCACTACTACGCCACCGTGGCGCCTGCCCTCCTCGCGCACATCCATGACCGCCCGGTCTCCTTCCTTCGCTATCCGGACGGCCCCGACGGCCAGCTGTTCTTCACCAAGAACCCGCCGCCCGGCACCCCCGCCTGGGTGAAGACCGCCCCCGTGCCCCGCTCCGAGGACCCCGGAGCCGAACAGGTGCTCGTATCCGACCTGCCGGCCCTCGTCTGGGCCGCCAACCTGGTCGTCGAGTTCCACGTCCACCAGTGGCCCGCCGCCAGCCCCGCGGTCGCCGACCGGATCGTCTTCGACCTCGACCCCGGCCCGCCCGCCACCATCGTCGAGTGCCGCCCCGTGGCCCTCTGGCTGCGCGACCGCCTCGCCGCCGACGGGCTGCACGCGTACGCCAAGACCTCCGGCTCCAAGGGCCTGCACCTGTCCGTCGCCGTGGAGCCGACCCCGTCCGCCCGGGTGTCCGCGTACGCCAAGCACCTCGCGCAGGAGGCCGAGGCGACCCTGCCCGGCCTCGTCGTGCACCGCATGGCCAAGGCGCTGCGCCCCGGCAAGGTCTTCGTCGACCACAGCCAGAACGCCGCCGCCAAGACCACCGCCGCCCCCTACACCCTGCGCGCCCGCCCGCGGCCGACCGCCTCCGCCCCGGTCACCTGGGCCGAGGTCGAGGCCTGCCGTGACCCGGACGACCTGGTCTTCCTCGCCGACGACATCCCGCCCCGCCTCGACCGCGACGGCGACCTCCTCGCCCCCCTCCTGGACCCCGCCCTGGCCGGCCCGCTCCCCGGGGCCTTCCGATGACCCCGCCGCCCGTCCGGGTGGCCCTGGCGGCCTCCGTGCGCAGCCTGCCGCGCGGCCCCGGCCTGGCCTACGAGCCGAAGTTCGACGGCCACCGGATGGTCGTCCTGCGCACGGCCGAGGGCGTCGTGCTCCAGGCCCGGTCCGGCCGCACCGTCACCGCCGCCTTCCCCGATCTGGTGGCGGCGGCGCGGCAGTTGCCGGCCCGGACGGTCCTGGACGGGGAGGTGGTCGTCTGGCACGACGGCCGCACGGAGTTCGCCCTGGTCCAGCGGCGCGCGGCGGCCACCCCGGCGAGGGCCGCGTCCCTGGCCCGTACGCTCCCCGCCTCGTACGCGGCGTTCGACGTCCTGGAGCTGGCCGGGCTCGACGTGCGCGCCCAGTCCTACGAGCGCCGCCGCGCCCTCCTGATCGACCTCCTCGCCCCCCTCGGGCCGCCGCTGCAGCCGGTGCCGATGACGACCGACCCGGAACTGGCGGAGACCTGGTACGAGACCCTGCCCGCGAGCGGCATCGAGGGGCTGGTCGTCAAACGCCTGGACCAGCCGTACCCGTCGGGCCGCCGGGCCTGGCGCAAGCTGCGGCACACCAGCGTCCGGGACGCGGCGGCGATCGGCTACACCGGTACGGCGCGCCGCCCGCTCGCCCTCGTGCTCCTCCTGCCGGGGGAGGACGAGGAGACCCCCCTGGTGTCGAGCCCCCTCGCACCGGGCCTGCGGGCCGACCTCGTGGCGGCCCTGCGGGGCGCGGTGGCCCCGCCGCCACCCCCGCGGCCCCCGACGGTCACGGCGGTCGGCCTGGGCGAAACCCCGTACACCCCGCTGGACCCGCCCCTGACGGCCGAGGTCCGCCACGCCTCGACGCGGCACCCGCCACCGGAGGTGCTCCGCCTCCGGACAGACCTCTGACCCGCACCCCCGGGGGGCACGGGTCAGAGAGCCGTCAGGCGTGGGCGCCGCGGCCCGCGTCGGGCGGTGCGCCGGGCTGCGGGTGCGGTCCGGGGCCGGTGACGGGCTTGTACCCGGACTCCCGCTCGGCCCGTACCTCGTCGGGGTGCTCGGAGGTGCGGGAGCCGAAGTTCCCGTACCCCTGCATCTCGTGCGGCCTCAGGCCGCCCTCGGGGATCTCCACGTGGTCCCTTTCCTCGCGGACCTCGTGCACGGCGCCGCCCTCGGGCAGGTGCGGCTGGCTCTCGGGAGTGGGCGGCGGCGGCTCCTTGGCCCGCACCCGCTGCCCCAGCTTGAACCCGGCGAGCAGGAACCCCGCGATGACGATTCCGACGATGAAGAACCACGCACTGCGGGAAAGGGTCGCGTCGACGCTCAGGATCATGTCCATGAGTGTTATTTTCCCGTTTTCACACCTTTTTCACGCCCCGCCCCCAACAATCTGACCTGCTACCGCAGCGGCCCGTCGGAATCACGCAGGCCCCGGGCGTCCCGTCCGCCGAGCACCCCGAGGATCTCCGCGCAGATCGCCAGGGCCGTCTCGGCCGGCGTCCTGGCCCCCAGGTCGAGCCCGATCGGCCCGTGCACCCGTGCCAGCTCGGCCTCGCCCACCCCGGCGGCCACCAGCCCCTCCCGTCGCCGGGCCGTGGTCCGCCGGGACCCCAGCGCACCCACGTACGGAATGCCGAGCGCCAGCGCGGTCCGCAGGCTCGGCACGTCGAAGTCCGGCTCATGGCTGAGCAGCACCAGGCAGGCGGCGTCCCGGTGCTGCCCGAGCACCTTCTCCGCCTCACCGGCCCCCTCGACCACCACGGACTCCCAGCCCAGCAGCGCGGCCTGCGCCCCGATGACCTCGGCCAGCTCACCACCGCCGCCGATCACCACGTACGGAGCGGACGGGTACGCCTCGACGAGGACCAGCCCCGACCCCCCGTACAGCGCGTCCCGCCCCGGCCGACGGGTCCCGAGCAGCTCCCCGGCCCGCCGGCCCGCGTCGTCCACCGGCACGTCCCCGGCCCGTACGACCTCGCTCACGGCGGCGTCCGCCCCCTCGCTCAGCCGCGTCACCAGCGCCACCCCGGCCCCCGTCCCGAGCAGCTCCCACCACTCGGCCGGAACCGTGGACAGCGGCTGCAACAGCACCTCCGCCTGCCCGCCACAGGTCAGCTTCGCCTCGGTGGCCTCCCCGGTCCCGACCGACACCTCGCACACCCGGGCACCGCCCCCGGCCCCCACGGCCCCCGCCTCGGCCACGAGCTCGGCGTCGAACACCCCGCGGTACAGGGCCCCCACGCACTCACCCCGCGCGTCCACGAGCACGGCCCCGGCGGGATCCCGGGGCCCGAACCCCTGCTCGGTCACCGGCCGCGCCAGAAACGCCACCCGCCCCTCGGCCACCCACTGCCGCGCCGTCTCCGCAAGCCCACGCATCCCGTCGCCCCATCCTCTATGCGCCATCACGCCGCAAAGCACCTGGTCAACGGCACTAAGCGGCCTCAAATCCACCCTACGCACCCGAGAACCCCCCACCACCCCCCGAACACACAGACCCTGCCCCACCCCCTCGTACGGTCCACCGGAACCTTTGAGCGGTACCGGCCGTGCGTGACCGGTCGCGAGTGACGCGGGCCGCCCGCCGTGTCGTACCGCGCCCCATCCGCGCCCTCGCGACCCACCCGTCCTGACCGGTTCCCGCCCTTTGCAGCAGCCGCTGGACTGTCGACCCTCCCTGTATGGGGGACTTCCAGGAGGAACCGCGCCGGCTCGGACACGGGCAGCCGCACTGTCCGCACTGCGGCCTGCCGGTGGACCGCGTGGCGACGCTGGATCACGACTGGGTATTGCTGGAGCCGGACATGACACCCCTGGCCCACGTCGTGCCGGCGCAGCACCGCTGGATCGTGCTGTCCGACGGCCGGGTCACGGTCTACGGTGTCTGCCCGCCGGACCCGGCCCAGCGCTGCCGCGTCGAACACCGCCTCGCCTGCGCGGCCCAGCCCCTCCCGGACCTCTGGCCCTGGCTCACCACCCTCCGCACCGAAAACGCCCGCCGCGCCCGGCGCCGGGAGGAGTCCGCGCGGGAGTGGCCCGACGCGGGCTGACGGAAACAGCCCGCCGGGAGAGCCGGCGGGCCGTCGGACGGGGGTCAGGCCAGAGTTCCAGGGCCGGCCCACGTCCCCCCGGGCTCCGGGTGCGGGAGAGGCTCGTCGCCGGTCGGCGGGTTGCAGGGCGCGACGAAACATTCCCGCTGGTGGGAGGGGATGTGCTGCGGCTGCCCGTCCTTCCCGTGCCCGCTGCCGCCCGGCGGATTGCAGGGCGCGGCGAAGCACTCCCACTGCTGCCCGACGGCGGCCACGTGCGGCCCGCCGTGCACGGCGGCGAACGCGGCGACGTTCAGCAGGGCGCTCCCCGCGGCGATGACGGTCGAGGCGGCGAACACGAAGAGTCGACGGCTCCAGAACGGCTGCTCGGACATGGGAATCCTCCTCCAGTAGGAAAGGGGAGAGAAGGAGCCTCAGCCCCTTCCCCGCCCCACCTCCAGTAGGCCCCGACTCCGCCACCGGGTCAGGCCCCGGATTCCCGTGTCTTGACACCTCACGAAAAGGCGGCCGTCACGCGTCCGCGCGGTGCCTCGCCCACTCCGTGGCCGAGAAGCAGGAAGCCAGCCACAAGGCCTCCGGCAGGTTGAGGATGACCCCGCTGACGCAGGGGATCGGTGAGCTGTGCCGCAGCTCCTCGGGCCAGTCCTGGCCGAAGGGCCCGAGGGCCGAGCCACCCGGGATGAGCAGCCCGGCGGGGCTGATCGGGACGGGCTCCCAGTCGAGGTCGCTGTGGAGGAGGGTGGCGCAGGGCTCTCCGGGGCGCTGCCAGAAGATCAACTGCTCCTCGAACTGGTTGACCCAGTGCAGGACATGGTCCGAGCGGCCGAAGGCGACCCCCGCCATCTCTCCGAGGTGGGCGAGCACGGCGTTCCGGCCCCGGTATCCACCGACGTACGCCCGGGCCTTGTCGACGAAGGCGGGGAGAGAGGTGTCGTCGAGGACCGCGCTGGTGGGCAGCTTGATGGTCCGCGTCCGACGGCCCCGGTGTTCTCCGAGACGGAGTTGCTCGGTGGCGTTCGCCCAGTGCAACCGCCGCGTGTCCGGGTCGAAGACCACGCAGAACACGGGGACGTTCCCGTTCGCCCACGTTTCGGCGTGCTGCCGCACCGGCACGCCATAACCGTACGACCGCCGCCACGAGGTGCCCCCCTTCACCTGGACTTTGATGACGTCGTTGGTCACGCGACCGGCGTCGGTGAAGGTGACGAACAGGTCCTCGCCGTAGTCGTTCTGCCCCGAGATCTCCTCCACCACGTGGTCGTGGCTCTGGAGAAGGGTGCGCACGGCGTTCACGGCCGCCTGCTCCACCCGCCGCCCGCGGGGAACCGTCGTCATGTTGCCTCCCCACGATGTGCCCGTCCGAGCACGGTGCGGGGCCCCGGCGGGAGTTGGCTGCGCATACGCGAAGACCCCGTCTCCAGCATGCGCGCTGGTGGCGGGGTCTTTGGGCACTTCCTGCGAAGTGCCCCCGGCAGGATTCGAACCTGCGCACACGGCTCCGGAGGCCGTTGCTCTATCCCCTGAGCTACGGGGGCGTGTCGTTCGCGTTGCGGCGACGGGTTGAACACTACCAGCTCCCGTGGGGTGATCAGGAACCGTTTTGGGCGGGAGGAGGGTGGTCGGTCGCCCGGAGGGGGTGGAAGTGGCAAAAACCCGGACGCGGGGGCTTAGGGCGACCTACTCTCAAGTTGTGCCAGGCGCCTCGGGCCGGGTCCTCGTTGTCGACGACAACAAGGTCATCCGGCAGCTGATCAAGGTCAATCTCGAACTGGAGGGCTTCGAGGTCGTGACCGCGAACGATGGTGCCGAGTGCCTGGACGTGGTCCACCGGGTCCGTCCTGACGCGATCACCCTTGATGTGGTCATGCCCCGGCTGGACGGTTTCGGGGCCGCCGCGCGGCTGCGGGCCGATCCGCGGACGCGGCACGTGCCGCTCGCCATCGTCAGCGCCTGTACGCAGCACGAGGTCGACGCCGCCATCGCCGCCGGGGTGGACGCCTTCCTGGCCAAGCCCTTCGAGCCCGCCGAGCTGGTGAGGGTCGTACGGAGGCTCGTGGAGCGGAAGGACCGGCGGGAGCGGAAGGGCGCGCCGGCCGGTAGAGGGGCCTGAGGAGAGGGCCTCGGGGGCGGGCTATTCCACATGGCGAAACCCGGTGCATGGGCCAGGGGCTTCTCGCCTAGGCTGGGTGCCGTGATCCCCGCCGACCTCTCTCGTGCCGTCGTACACGCCGTACGCCGTGCCGTCGAGGCCGGCGAACTGGACGGGCCCGCGCCCGCGCGGGCCGTCGTCGAGCGGACCCGGCCCGGAGGGGTGGGGGAGTACGCCAGCCCCGTCGCCCTGAGGATGGGACGGGGGGCCGAGGGGGCCCTCGTGCTCGCGAAGGCGCTCGCCCAGGAGCCCGGTGTCGAGGCCGTCGACGTCACCGGGCCCGGGTTCCTGAACTTCACCCTCGCCCCCCTCTCCGCCGCCGAGCTGCTGCGTGACGTACACGCCAGGCCGGAGCGGTACGGATGTGTCCCGGCGCGGAGCCGGACCGTCGGCGGGGGGCGCGAGCAGGTCGTCCGCGGCGCCGTCGCGCGGATCCGGGCGGCGCAGGGCTTCCCCCCGGAGGACCCCCACGAGGACGGCGGGCCGCGCGTCGCGCCCGTCGCCCGGCGGGACGGGGACGTGCAGGCGCGGTACGGGGCCGCGGCAGCCGTCTGGGCCATGGTCGTCGTGCCGGGCCGGGAGACACCCGTGTTCGGTGACGGGCTGCTCCGGCAGGCGGAGGAGAACGAGGTCTTCCGGGTGCGGTACGCGCACGCCCGGGCGCGGGCGCTGACGCGCAACGCCGCCGACCTCGGGTTCCGCGCCGAGCGCGTCGGCATGGATGCAGCCGGCGGCGACGTCGACGCGCCCGGCGGCATCGACGCCCCCGCCCTGCTGCGCGCCCTCGCCGACCACCCCCTCGCCCTCGAAGCCGCCGCGTACCACCGGGCGCCCGAACGGCTCGCCCGGCACCTCGTCGCCGTCGCCGACGCGCTGCTCGACTTCCAGCACCAGGTCCTGCCCGTCGGGGACGAGAAACCCTCGGCCGCCCATCGCGCCCGGCTGGCTCTTGCCGAAGCCGCCGGGGCGGTGCTGGCCGGCGGCCTCGCCCTCCTCGGCATGGACGCCCCCGATTCTTTGTGACTTCCGAAGAGAGATTCCGATGAGCCGTTCCGCGCACCCCGCCGGGCCCCGCCACGCCGACGTCCTGCCCGAGGGCCACCACGCCCCGCCGCCCGCCGACCTGAACGCGCTGGACGAGAAGGTCTGGTCGCGGACCGTCACCCGGAACGGGGACGGGGTCGTCACCGTCGGCGGCATCGAAGTGACCAGGCTCGCCGAGGAGTTCGGGACGCCCGGCTACTTCCTCGACGAGGAGGACTTCCGGGCCCGCTGCCGCGCCTGGGCGCACGCCTTCGGCAAGGACGCGGATGTGTTCTACGCCGGCAAGGCGTTCCTCTCCAAGGCCGTCGTGAAGTGGCTGAAGGAGGAGGGGCTCAACCTCGACGTGTGCTCGGGCGGAGAGCTGACCACCGCGCTCGCCGCCGGGATGCCCGCCGAGCGGATCGCCTTCCACGGCAACAACAAGTCGGAGGGCGAGATCCGGCGTGCGGTCTCCGCCGGCGTCGGGCGGATCGTCCTCGACTCGTTCCAGGAGATCGCCCGGGTCGCGCACATCGCCGGTGAGCTGGGTGTGCGGCAGCCCGTGCAGATCCGCGTGACCGTCGGCGTCGAGGCGCACACCCACGAGTTCATCGCCACCGCCCACGAGGACCAGAAGTTCGGCATCGCCGTCGCCGACGGCTCCGCCGCCGAGGCCGTGCGCCGGGCGCTCGGGCACGCCAGCTTGGAGCTGCTCGGCGTCCACTCCCACATCGGCTCCCAGATCTTCGACATGGCCGGCTTCGAGGTGTCCGCGAAGCGCGTCGTGCGGCTGCTGGCCGCCGTCCGCGACGAGCACGGCGTCGAGCTCCCCGAGATCGACCTCGGCGGCGGGCTGGGAATCGCCTACACGTCGGCCGACGATCCGCGCGAGCCGCACGAGATCGCCAAGGCGCTCACCGAGATCGTGGCGCGCGAGTGCGAGAGCGCCGGGCTGAAGGCCCCGCGGATCTCCGTCGAGCCGGGCCGCGCCATCGTCGGGCCGACCGCGTTCACGCTCTACGAGGTCGGCACGATCAAGCCCCTGGAGGGTCTGCGGACGTACGTATCCGTCGACGGCGGCATGTCCGACAACATCCGGACGGCCCTGTACGACGCCGAGTACGCGGTCACGCTCGTCTCCCGCGTCTCCGACGCCGAGCCCATGCTCGTCCGCGTCGTCGGCAAGCACTGCGAGAGCGGCGACATCGTCGTCCGCGACGCCTTCCTGCCCGCCGACCTGGCCCCCGGCGACCTGATCGCCGTGCCGGCCACCGGGGCGTACTGCCGCTCCATGGCCAGCAACTACAACCACGCGCTGCGCCCGCCCGTCGTCGCCGTGCGCGACGGAGCCGCCCGGGTGATCGTCCGGCGTGAGACGGAGGAAGATCTCCTGTCCCTCGACCTCGGGTGATTCCCATGTTTTCGGGGCGGGCCGTCCGGCCCTGAAAATAGACGTCTCACTCAATGGACCGAAGATGGAAACTGCTGTCCATTGAGTGAGACTGGTTCATACCTGGCGCGCAACCCCGCGCGCCGGAAGCGAAGAAAGATCGAAAGGCGTAGGTCGAATGATGCGTACGCGTCCGCTGAAGGTGGCGCTGCTGGGCTGTGGAGTGGTCGGCTCAGAGGTGGCGCGCATCATGACGACGCACGCCGACGATCTGGCGGCCCGGATCGGCGCGCCCGTCGAGCTCGCCGGTGTCGCCGTGCGCCGCCCCTCCAAGGTGCGCGAGGGCATCGACCCCGCGCTCGTCACCACCGACGCCACCGCCCTGCTCAAACGCGGTGACATCGACGTGGCCATCGAGGTCATCGGCGGCATCGAGCCCGCCCGCACCCTGATCACCACCGCCTTCGAGAACGGCATCTCCGTCGTCTCCGCCAACAAGGCGCTGCTCGCCCAGGACGGCGCGGCGCTGCACGCCGCGGCCGAGGCGCAGGGGCTGGACCTGTACTACGAGGCCGCCGTCGCCGGCGCCATCCCGCTGGTCCGCCCGATGCGCGAGTCCCTCGCCGGCGACAAGATCAACCGGGTGATGGGCATCGTCAACGGCACCACGAACTTCATCCTCGACAAGATGGACTCCACCGGCGCCGGCTACCAGGAGGCGCTCGACCAGGCCACCGCCCTGGGCTACGCTGAGGCCGACCCGACCGCCGACGTCGAGGGCTACGACGCCGCCGCCAAGGCCGCGATCCTGGCGGGCATCGCCTTCCACACCCGCGTGCGCCTCGACGACGTGTACCGCGAGGGCATGACCGAGGTCAGCGCCGCGGACTTCGCCTCCGCCAAGCGGATGGGCTGCACCATCAAGCTCCTCGCCATCCTGGAGCGCGCCGCGGACGGCGAGTCCGTCACCGCCCGCGTCCACCCGGCGATGATCCCGCTCAGCCACCCGCTCGCCTCCGTCCGCGAGGCCTACAACGCCGTCTTCGTCGAGGCGGAGGCCGCCGGGCGGCTCATGTTCTACGGGCCCGGCGCGGGCGGTTCGCCGACCGCGTCCGCGGTCCTCGGCGACCTCGTCGCCGTCTGCCGCAACAAGCTCGCCGAGGCAACGGGGCCCGGCGAGTCGGCGTACACCCAGCTGCCCGTCAGCCCCATGGGGGACGTCGTCACCCGCTACCACATCAGCCTCGATGTGGCGGACAAGCCGGGCGTCCTCGCCCAGGTGGCGACCACCTTCGCGGAGCACGGCGTGTCGATCGACACCGTCAGGCAGCAGGGCAAGGACGGTGAGGCCTCCCTCGTCGTCGTCACCCACCGCGCCCCCGACGCCGCCCTCTCCGGGACCGTCGAGGCGCTGCGGAAGCTGGACACCGTGCGCGGTGTCGCCAGCATCATGCGTGTTGAAGGGGAGTAAGGACCCATGAGCAGCAATCGCACCCACCAGTGGCGCGGCATCATCGAGGAGTACCGGGACCGCCTGCCGGTCACCGAGACGACCCCCGTGGTCACGCTCCGGGAGGGTGGCACTCCCCTCGTTCCCGCGCAGGTGCTCTCCGAGCGCACCGGCTGTGAGGTCCACCTCAAGGTCGAGGGCGCGAACCCCACCGGGTCCTTCAAGGACCGCGGCATGACCATGGCCATCACCAAGGCCAAGGAGGACGGCGCCAAGGCCGTCATCTGCGCCTCCACCGGCAACACCTCCGCCTCCGCCGCCGCGTACGCGGTGCGCGCCGGCATGGTGTCCGCGGTCCTCGTGCCGCGCGGCAAGATCGCGCTGGGCAAGATGGGTCAGGCCCTCGTGCACGGCGCCAAGATCCTGCAGGTTGACGGCAACTTCGACGACTGCCTGGACCTGGCCCGCGCGCTGTCCGACAACTACCCGGTGGCGCTCGTCAATTCCGTGAACCCGGTGCGCATCGAGGGCCAGAAGACGGCCGCGTTCGAGATCGTGGACGCGCTCGGCGACGCCCCCGACATCCACGTGCTGCCCGTCGGCAACGCCGGCAACATCACCGCGTACTGGAAGGGCTTCAAGGAGTACAAGGCCGACGGCCTGGCCTCCCGTACGCCCCGCGTGTGGGGTTTCCAGGCCTCCGGCTCGGCGCCGATCGTGCGCGGCGAGGTCGTCAAGGAGCCGCACACCATCGCCACCGCGATCCGCATCGGCAACCCGGCCTCCTGGGACTACGCGCTGGCCGCGCGCGACGAGTCGGGCGGCTTCATCGACGAGGTGACGGACCGCCAGATCCTGGCCGCCTACCGCCTGTTGGCCTCCCAGGAGGGCGTCTTCGTCGAGCCCGCCTCGGCCGCCTCGGTGGCCGGCCTGCTCAAGGCGGCGGAGCTCGGCCTCGTCGACCCGGGCCAGAAGATCGTGTGCACCGTCACCGGCAACGGCCTGAAGGACCCCGACTGGGCGGTCGCCGGCGCTCCGCAGCCCGTCACCGTTCCGGTGGACGCCGAGGCCGCGGCCGTCCGGCTCGGCCTGGTCTGACCCCGGGTCCGCCCCGGGGGACCCCCGGGCCGCGCACCGCGGCCCCCGACCGGCGTTGCCGGGTTCCGGAAACCTTCCGGAACCCGGCGGCCCGGCCCGTACGACACGCATCGTGCGCCTGCCGTGCGCCCTATGTCGCGGGAGAACCTTCCTTCGATACGCTGTACTGACATCCGCCACCGCGCATATGACCGCGGTGCTGCCCCGAGGGCCTTCGGGTGTCGTACGTTCTCCAGTACATTTCGCAGCGAAGATCCCGCACAGCCCGCCGGATCCCGCACAGTCACAAGGAGTGTCATCGACCGATGGCAGGTCCAGCGTTCCGCGCCGCCGCCGTACGAGTGCGCGTGCCCGCCAGCAGTGCCAACCTCGGCCCCGGCTTCGACGCCCTCGGCCTGGCCCTGGGGCTCTACGACGACGTGGTCGTCCGCGTCGCCGACTCCGGTCTGAACATCGACATCGCGGGCGAGGGCGCCGACACCCTCCCGCGTGACGAGAGCCACCTCCTCGTACGCTCCATGCGCACCGCCTTCGACCTGCTGGGCGGGCAGCCGCGCGGCCTGGAGGTCGTCTGCGCCAACCGCATCCCGCACGGACGGGGCCTCGGCTCCTCCTCGGCCGCGATCTGCGCCGGCATCGTCGCCGCGCGCGCCGTGACCATAGGCGGCGAGGCCAGGCTCGACGACACCGCGCTGCTGGAGCTGGCCACCGAGATCGAGGGCCACCCGGACAACGTCGCGGCCTGTCTGCTCGGCGGCTTCACCCTCGCCTGGATGGAGGGCGGCAGCGCCAAGGCGATCCGTATGGACCCCGCCGATTCCATCGTTCCGGTGGTCTTCGTCCCGTCGAAGCCGGTCCTGACCGAGACCGCCCGCGGCCTGCTGCCGCGCTCCGTTCCGCACGTGGACGCCGCCGTGAACGCGGGGCGCGCGGGCCTGCTCGTGGAGGCCATGACCAGGCGTCCCGAGTTCCTGCTGCCCGCCACCGAGGACCGGCTGCACCAGGAGTACCGTGCCCCGGCGATGCCGGAGAGCGTGGCGCTCGTCAACCGGCTGCGGGCGGACGGTATCCCCGCGGTCATCTCCGGCGCGGGCCCCACGGTCCTCGCGCTGGTCGACAACGACGCGGCCGACAAGGTCGCGCAGCTCGCGGGCGAGGGGTGGGCCGCGAACCGGCTCGCCCTCGACGCCGCGGGCGCGAGCGTCCTTCCGCTGGGCGCCCAGGGCGCTCAGCCCGTGTCCTAGGGGACACGGCCCCGCGGGGCGGGCGGCCGGGCAGGCCACCCGCCCCCGGAAGGGCGATTGCCGGTGATTGAGAGGGGGAATGTCTGTTGGATCCGGTAGTGTTAATCTCAAGTACGCAACCGAAGCCGCCATGGCTCGGTGCTCAGTGTCCCCATCCGGGACCACCTTTCTTCCGGGAGCCTCCCCGACTGCTTTGATCGCTGCCAGCAGTTTCGAGCACGCTCCGGAATCGGCGTGACATTCCCACGCTTCCAGCTGGGGTGCTTCTCGCCGGAACCACCCATGCACGTTTCTCTCCGCCGTATCTCTACCGGCGGACCACCGCCCCGGCACAGTTCACACACCTAGGACTGCTGTCGGACAGCACAACCGGTCGCCGAGCCAGACAGGCCGACGTCCGCTCCAGGGAAGGACCCTTCGTGAGCGACACCACCGATCTGATGGGCGCTGCCGACACCAACGTCGACACCAGTGCCCCCGCCGCGGGCGCCGCAGCTGCCACTGCCACCCGGCGCCGCCGCTCCGGCACCGGCCTTGAGGGCATGGTCCTGGCCGAGCTGCAGCAGGTCGCGTCGGGCCTCGGTATCAGGGGCACCGCGCGGATGCGCAAGAGCCAGCTGATCGAGGTCATCAAGGAGGCGCAGGGCGGCAGCGCCCCCAAGGCCGCGGCCCCCGCCGCGGACGCCGCCGAGGCCAAGCCGAAGCGCCGCGCCACCAGCAAGGCCCGCACGGGCGAGGCGGCCGCCGCCGCGCCCGCCGAGAAGCCCGCCGCCGCACCGGCCCAGATCGAGATCCCGGGCCAGCCGATCAGCGAGGACGCCCCGGCCGGCGAGCGCCGCCGCCGCCGCGCCACCGCCCCGAGCGGCAGCCCCGAGTCCTCGGCCCCCGCCGTCGTGCAGGTCGAGCAGAAGACCGAGGCCCCCGCGGCCGCCCCGCAGGCCGAGGCCAAGGCGGAGCAGGCCGTGGCCGTCTCGGCCCCGGCGCAGGGCCAGGCCCCCGCGCAGGAGGCCGGCGAGGGCCGCAGCCGCCGTGACCGCCGTGACCGCGGCGAGCGCGGGGAGCGCGGTGACCGTCAGGGCCGCCGCGACCGCGGTGCCAAGGCGGACGAGCAGGGCCAGCAGCAGCAGGGCGGCGGCCAGGGCCAGCAGGGCGGCCGTCAGGACCGCGCCGAGCGCCCGGACCGCCAGGACCGTCAGGACCGCCAGCAGCAGGGCGGCGGCCGCGGCCAGCAGGGCCGTCAGGACAACGGTCCGCAGGACGACTTCGACGGCGAGGACGGCCGGCGCGGCCGCCGCGGCCGCTACCGCGACCGCCGTGGCCGTCGTGGCCGTGACGAGTTCGCCCCGGGCGAGCCGCAGGTCGCCGACGACGACGTCCTGATCCCCGTCGCGGGCATCCTCGACATCCTCGACAACTACGCGTTCATCCGGACCTCCGGCTACCTGCCCGGCCCGAACGACGTGTACGTCTCCCTGGCCCAGGTCCGCAAGGCGGGTCTGCGCAAGGGTGACCACACCACCGGCGCCGTGCGCCAGCCCAAGGACGGCGAGCGCCGCGAGAAGTTCAACGCCCTCGTGCGCCTGGACTCCGTCAACGGCATGGCGCCCGAATCGGGCCGGGGCCGCCCCGAGTTCCAGAAGCTGACCCCGCTCTACCCGCAGGACCGGCTCCGCCTGGAGACCGACCCGGGCGTGCTGACCACCCGCATCATCGACCTCGTGTCGCCGATCGGCAAGGGCCAGCGCGGTCTGATCGTGGCCCCGCCGAAGACCGGCAAGACCATGATCATGCAGGCGATCGCCAACGCGATCACCACCAACAACCCCGAGTGCCACCTGATGGTCGTCCTGGTCGACGAGCGTCCGGAAGAGGTCACCGACATGCAGCGGTCGGTCAAGGGCGAGGTCATCTCCTCGACCTTCGACCGCCCGGCCGAGGACCACACCACCGTCGCCGAGCTGGCCATCGAGCGCGCCAAGCGCCTCGTCGAGCTGGGTCACGACGTGGTCGTCCTGCTGGACTCCATCACCCGTCTGGGCCGCGCGTACAACCTCGCGGCGCCCGCCTCCGGCCGCATCCTGTCCGGTGGTGTCGACTCGACCGCGCTGTACCCGCCGAAGCGCTTCTTCGGTGCCGCGCGCAACATCGAGGACGGCGGCTCGCTGACCATCCTGGCCACCGCGCTCGTCGACACCGGCTCGCGCATGGACGAGGTGATCTTCGAGGAGTTCAAGGGCACCGGCAACATGGAGCTCAAGCTCGACCGCAAGCTCGCCGACAAGCGCATCTTCCCGGCCGTCGACGTCGACCCGTCGGGTACGCGCAAGGAGGAGATCCTCCTCAACAGCGAGGAGCTCGCCATCGTCTGGAAGCTGCGCCGGGTGCTGCACGCGCTCGACTCGCAGCAGGCGATCGAGCTGCTGCTCGACAAGATGAAGCAGACGAAGTCGAACGCCGAGTTCCTGATGCAGATCGCCAAGACGACCCCGGCCGGCAAGAACGACGACTGACCGGGTCGCCCGCGCACGACAGCCGCCCCCGCCGCACCCGCGGCGGGGGCGGCCGTCGTTCGTGCGACCTTCGCCACAGGTGTGCGGCTCTCACAGCAAGCCGTGGAACCCTGGAACGCGCTCGTCCGTCTGAGTGAAGGAAGACGGGCAACGGAGCCAGGACTGAGGAGAGCATGAGCGAGGACACCAGGGGCGGCCGCGGCCGACGGGCCGTACGCGGAGGCCGGCGCAGGAGCGGGCCGCGGCGCCGCAAGGGCCTCAGAGTCGCCGCCTGGACCGCCGCCGCGCTGGTGCTGCTGGGCGGTGGCAGCCTCGGCTGGTTCTACTTCAAGCTCAACGGCAACCTGCACACCGTCGACATCGACCAGGCCCTGGGCAAGGACCGCCCGCCGAACGTCGACAACGGCTCGATGGACATCCTGGTCCTCGGCTCCGACTCCCGCGACGGGGCGAACGGCGAGTACGGCGCGGACGACGGCGGCTCGGCGCGCTCCGACACGGCGATGATCATCCACCTCTACGAGGGCCACAAGCAGGCCAGCGTCGTGTCGATCCCGCGCGACACCATGCTCCCGCGGCCCGCCTGCCCCATCGGCAAGGGGAAGAACAGCGCGCCCCGGCAGCGCGCGCAGTTCAACGAGGCCTTCACCATCGGCGGCGCCGCCTGCGCGGTGAAGACCGTCGAGGCGATGTCGGGGATCCGCATGGACCACTACATCGAAGTCGACTTCACCGGCTTCAAGAAGATCATCGACAACCTCGGCGGGGTCGAGCTCACGACCACCAAGCCGATCAAGGACTACGGCAGCCACCTCGACCTGCCGGCCGGCTCCCACAAGCTCGACGGCGAGCAGTCCCTCGGCCTCGTCCGCACGCGCAAGACCGTCGGCGACGGCGGCGACCTGGGCCGAATACAGCTCCAGCAGGCCTTCATCAAGGCGCTGATCAAGCAGGTCAAGGGCGTCGGGGTCTTCGACAACCCGAAGAAGCTCTACGGCCTCGCCGACTCCGCCACCAAGGCGATCACCACCGACAAGGCCCTCGGTGACGTGAAGTCCCTCGCGAGCTTCGCCCAGGGACTCCAGGGCATCAGCGCCGAGAACATGCACATGATCACCGTGCCGGTGACCCAGGACCCGCTCGACAAGGACCGCGTCGCGCTCCTGCCCAAGGACTCCAAGATGGTCTGGGACGCCCTGCTGGCCGACCAGCCCATCCCCGCCGCGGCCACCGAGCACTCCAACGGCGACAAGAGCTCCGCGGGCTCGATCGTCCAGTAGCCCCTTCCTGCCGGAACCCGGCAGGAATAGAAGCCGGACCCACCCCGTTGAGGAGAGCGTTCCGAGAATTTTGACAGGCGGCCCGGTCCTGGCAGACTGGTCTGTCGGCCCCGGTTCACGCAGTGCGCAATTCGGCTCCTGCGACCCGGCGCCCTCCCGAATCTAGGAGACACCTTGAAGCGCGATGTTCACCCCGAGTACGTCGAGACCCAGGTCAGCTGCACCTGTGGCGCGTCGTTCACCACCCGTAGCACCCTGACCGAGGGCACCATCCGTGCCGAGGTCTGCTCCGAGTGCCACCCGTTCTACACGGGCAAGCAGAAGATCCTCGACACCGGTGGCCGTGTGGCCCGCTTCGAGGCCCGCTTCGGCAAGGGTGCGGCCAAGAAGTAGCGCGACCCAGGCGCCGGTCACCGGCCGCCCCCTGATCACGCGGGGGCGGCCGGACCGGCGCCTTTGTCGTCGTATCGACAGCCCAGCCCATTTTTGACTTTTTTCACCACAGGAGCACCCGATGTTCGAGGCGGTCGAGGAACTGGTCGGCGAGCACGCCGACCTTGAGAAGAAGCTCGCCGACCCTTCGGTCCACTCCGATCAGGCGAACGCGCGCAAGCTGAACAAGCGCTACGCGGAGCTGACCCCGATCGTGGCGACCTTCCGCGCGTGGAAGCAGTCGGCCGAGGACATCGAGACGGCCAAGGAGCTGGCGGCCGACGACCCCGACTTCGCCGCCGAGGTCAAGGAGCTGAGCGCGCAGCGCGAGGAGCTCACCGAGAAGCTCCGCCTGCTGCTCGTCCCGCGCGACCCCAGCGACGACAAGGACGTGCTCCTGGAGATCAAGGCGGGCGCCGGCGGCGACGAGTCCGCCCTGTTCGCCGGTGACCTGCTGCGCATGTACCTGCGCTACGCCGAGCGCGTCGGCTGGAAGACCGAGATCATCGACTCCACCGAGTCCGAGCTGGGCGGGTACAAGGACGTCCAGGTCTCCGTCCGCACCAAGGGCGGCAACGGCGCCACCGAGCCCGGCCAGGGCGTGTGGGCCCGGATGAAGTACGAGGGCGGCGTCCACCGCGTCCAGCGCGTCCCGGCCACCGAGTCCCAGGGCCGCATCCACACCTCCGCCGCCGGCGTGCTCGTCACCCCGGAGGCCGAGGAGGTCGAGGTCGAGATCAACCCGAACGACCTCCGCATCGACGTGTACCGCTCCTCCGGCCCCGGCGGCCAGTCCGTCAACACCACCGACTCGGCCGTGCGCATCACGCACCTCCCGACCGGTGTGGTCGCCTCCTGCCAGAACGAGAAGAGCCAGCTCCAGAACAAGGAGCAGGCCATGCGCATCCTGCGTTCGCGCCTGCTGGCCGCCGCCCAGGAAGCCGCCGAGCAGGAGGCCTCCGACGTGCGCCGCAGCCAGGTGCGCACCGTGGACCGTTCCGAGAAGATCCGTACGTACAACTTCCCGGAAAACCGGATCTCGGACCACCGCACCGGTTTCAAGGCGTACAACTTGGACCAGGTGCTCGACGGCGACCTCGACTCGGTCATCCAGGCCTGCGTCGACACCGACTCCGCGGCCAAGCTCGCGGCCGCGCACTGACGACCTTCGCACCACCCCCCGTACGACAGCAGCCCGGAGGACCAGCGTGAACTTGCTGCTTGCCGAGGTGGCCCAGGCCACCCAGCGGCTGGCCGCCGCCGGCGTGCCCTCACCGCGTTTCGACGCGGAGGAGCTCGCGGCCTTCGTGCACGGCGTCAAGCGGGGGGAACTGCACCACGTCAAGGACGCGGACTTCGACGCCCGCTACTGGGAGGCCGTCGCCCGCCGCGAGGCGCGCGAGCCGCTCCAGCACATCACCGGCCGCGCCTTCTTCCGCTACCTGGAGCTCCAGGTCGGCCCCGGGGTGTTCGTGCCCCGGCCCGAGACCGAGTCGGTCGTGGACTGGGCCATACAGGCCGTCCGCGCCATGGACGTGGTCGAGCCGCTGATCGTGGACCTGTGCACCGGCTCCGGCGCCATCGCCCTCGCCATGGCCCAGGAGGTGCCGCGCTCGCGCGTGCACGCCGTGGAGCTGTCCGAGGACGCCCTGCGGTGGACCCGCAAGAACGCCGAGGGCTCCCGGGTCACCGTCCACCAGGGCGACGCGCTGACCGCGCTGCCCGAGCTCGACGGCCAGGTCGACCTCGTCATCTCCAACCCGCCGTACATCCCGCTCACCGAGTGGGAGTACGTGGCCCCCGAGGCCCGGGACCACGACCCCGAGATGGCGCTGTTCTCCGGCGAGGACGGCCTCGACACCATCCGCGGGATCGAGCGCACCGCCCACCGCCTGCTGCGGCCCGGCGGCATCGTCGTGATCGAGCACGCCGACACCCAGGGCGGCCAGGTGCCGTGGATCTTCGCCGACGAGCGGGGCTGGGCCGACGCCGCCGACCACCCCGACCTCAACAACCGCCCGCGTTTCGCGACCGCCCGCAAGGCCATGCCGTGACCGCCGCGACCCCGACCGCCCACGACACCACCCCGCTGCACGAGGAGGCCCGCTGATGGCCCGGCGATACGACTGCAACGACGCGACGGACCGCAAGACGGGCCTGCGTGAAGCGGCCTCCGCCGTACGCCGTGGAGAGCTCGTCGTGCTGCCCACCGACACCCTCTACGGGATCGGCGCGGACGCCTTCAGTGCCGAGGCCGTCGGAGACCTGCTCGCCGCCAAGGGCCGCGGCCGCAACATGCCCACCCCGGTGCTCATCGGCTCCCCGAACACCCTGCACGGCCTCGTCACGGACTTCTCCGAGCAGGCCTGGGAGCTCGTCGACGCCTTCTGGCCGGGCGGCCTCACCCTCGTCGCCAAGCACCAGCCCTCGCTGGCCTGGGACCTCGGGGAGACCCGCGGGACCGTGGCCGTCCGCATGCCGCTGCACCCCGTCGCGATCGAGCTGCTGACCGAGGTCGGCCCCATGGCCGTCTCCTCGGCGAACCTGTCCGGGCACCCGGCGCCGGAGGACTGCGACGCGGCGCGCGCCATGCTGGGCGACTCCGTCTCCGTGTACCTGGACGGCGGGCCGACCCCGAGCACCCTGCCGTCGTCGATCGTCGACGTCACCGGGAAGGTTCCCGTCCTGCTCCGCGAGGGCGCGCTGACCGCGGAGCAGCTGCGGGAGGTCGTACCCGACCTCGAGGTGGCTCCGTGAGCCCTCAGGGGCGTGGCATAGCCAAGGAAGACACCTTCCGCATACTCCACGTCAGCACCGGGAACGTGTGCCGCTCGCCGATCACCGAGCGGCTGACGCGGCACGCGCTGGCGCACCGCCTGGGTGCGCTGGGGCTGGCCACGGGCGACCTGATCGTCGAGAGCGCCGGCACCTGGGGCCACGAGGGCGCGCCGATGGAGGCCAACGCCGCCGCCGTGCTCGCGGACTTCGGCGCGGACGCGACCGGGTTCACCGGGCGGGAGCTGCTCGACGAGC
Organism: Streptomyces sp. NPDC032091; assembly: GCF_055580265.1. Classification (NCBI taxonomy): domain Bacteria; kingdom Bacillati; phylum Actinomycetota; class Actinomycetes; order Kitasatosporales; family Streptomycetaceae; genus Streptomyces; species Streptomyces sp. NPDC032091. The sequence continues at coordinate 32,712 of NZ_JBVILR010000022.1, forward strand.
ACGTCATCCGGGCCGACCTGGTACTGACCGCCACGCGCGACCACCGGGCGCAGGTCATCTCCATGGGCCACTCGGCCGGACTGCGGACCTTCACGCTGAAGGAGTTCACCCGGCTGGTGCGGGCCATAGACCCGGCGACCCTCCCGCCGCTCGACGACGGCATGGCCGAGCGCGCCCGGGCCCTGGTGCGGGCCGCCGCCGCCCTGCGCGGCTGGCTGCTGGCCCCTTCCGCCGACGCGGACGAGGTGTACGACCCGTACGGGGCGCCCATCACCTTCTTCCGGTCGATCGGCGACGAGATCAACGAGGCGCTGGACCCGGTCGTCACCGCCCTGACGGGCGTCACGCCCCCGCGCTGACCCCTCCTTCGCGGGGGGCCGGCCGGGGTGGTGCCCGCGGCGCTGCCCGGGCGTGGACGGCGGGTGCGGCCTACAGTGGCTGGTACCGGTACCCCCCACTGCGCGGGAGTCGCGCCATGAGCGTCACCACTGAGCGGGCCACGGACGTCCTGCGGGCGCGGGATCCGCAGCTGGCCGACATCCTCGACGGGGAGCGGCAGCGGCAGGCCACCACGCTCCAGCTGAGCGCCGCCGAGAACTTCACCTCCGAGGCCGTGCTCGCCGCGCTCGGGTCGCCGCTCGCCAACAAATACGCCGAGGGGTATCCCGGCGCCCGCCACCACGGCGGCTGCGAGTACGCCGACCTCGCCGAGCGGGTGGCCCAGGAGCGGGCCAAGGCACTGTTCGGGGCCGAGCACGCGAACGTGCAGCCGCATTCGGGTTCCTCGGCGGTGCTCGCCGCGTACGCCGCGCTGCTGCGGCCCGGGGACACCGTGCTGGCGATGGGACTCGCGTACGGCGGCCACCTCACGCACGGCTCGCCCGCCAACTTCTCCGGGCGCTGGTTCGACTTCGTCGGCTACGGGGTCGACCCCGGGTCCGGGCTCGTCGACTACGAGCAGGTGCAGCGACTGGCACGGGCGCACCGGCCCCGGGCCATCGTCTGCGGGTCCATCTCCTATCCCCGGCACCTGGAGTACTCGGCCTTCCGGGAGATCGCCGACGAGGTCGGGGCCTATCTGATCGCCGACGCCGCCCACCCCGTCGGACTGGTCGCGGGCGGGGCGGCGCCGAGCCCCGTCCCCTACGCGGACGTGGTCTGCGCGACCACCCACAAGGTGCTGCGCGGCCCGCGCGGCGGAATGGTGCTCTGCGGCGCCGAGTTCGCCGAGCGCGTCGACCGGGCGGTGTTCCCCTTCACCCAGGGCGGCGCCCAGATGCACACCATCGCCGCCAAGGCGGTGGCCTTCGGGGAGGCGGCCGGCCCCGCCTTCACCCGGTACGCGCACAAGGTCGTCGCCAACGCCCGCACGCTCGCCGAAGCCCTCCGGGCGCACGGCCTGGCCGTGACCACGGGCGGCACCGACACCCATCTGATCAGCGCCGACCCGGCCCCCCTCGGCCTCGACGGAGCGGCCGCGCGCGGACGGCTGGCCGCCGCCGGGATCGTCCTCGACACCTGCGCCCTGCCGTACGGGGAGTCGCGCGGCATCCGTCTGGGTACGGCGGCGGTGACCACGCAGGGCATGGGGGAGAGCGAGATGGCCCGGGTCGCGGAGCTGTTCGCCACCGTGCTGCGCGGCGGGGACGTGGCCGCGGTGCGGACCGAGGTCACCGAGCTGGCCGGACGATTTCCCCCTTACGGGGCGTAACCGGGACGAGTGTCCCGTAGTGCAACCGGAACGAGGACTCCGCGCGTCCTCGTCCGCGTGTACATCGCGGCTAATGTGTGGGGCTGAGATGGCCGGCGATACATCTGGGGCAGCCAGTGCGTGAATATCTGCTGACGCTTTGCGTCACGGTCGCGGTGACCTACCTGCTGACCGGGCCCGTCCGGAAGTTCGCGATCGCGGCGGGCGCGATGCCGGAGATCCGCGCCCGCGACGTGCACCGCGAGCCCACCCCCCGGCTGGGCGGGATCGCGATGTTCGGCGGCCTGTGCGCGGGCCTGCTGATCGCCGACCACCTCCAGAGCCTCAACGGAGTCTTCGAACGCTCCAACGAGCCCAGGGCGCTGCTGTCGGGAGCCGCGCTGATCTGGCTGGTCGGCGTCCTCGACGACAAGTTCGAGCTGGACGCGCTCATCAAGCTGGGCGCCCAGATGATCGCCGCCGGCGTCATGGTCATCCAGGGCCTGACCATCCTGTGGATTCCGGTTCCGGGCATCGGCACCGTCGCGCTGACCCAGTGGCAGGGCACCCTGCTCACGGTGGCCCTGGTGGTGATCACCATCAACGCGGTGAACTTCGTCGACGGGCTCGACGGCCTGGCCGCCGGCATGGTCTGCATCGCCACCTGCGCGTTCTTCCTCTACGCCTACCGGATCTGGTTCGGCTACGGGATCGAGTCGGCGGCCCCGGCGACGCTCTTCGCGGCCATCCTGATGGGCATGTGCCTGGGCTTCCTGCCGCACAACATGCACCCGGCGCGGATCTTCATGGGCGACTCCGGCTCGATGCTGATCGGCCTGGTGCTGGCCGCCTCGGCCATCTCGATCACCGGGCAGGTGGACCCCGACACGATGGCCCTCTTCGTCGGCGGCGAGCGCAACGCCACGCACGCGATGCTGCCGGTGTTCATCCCGCTGCTGCTGCCGCTGACCATCATCGCGATCCCGATGGCGGACCTCGTCCTGGCCATCGTGCGGCGTACCTGGAAGGGCCAGTCGCCCTTCGCCGCCGACCGCGGGCACCTGCACCACCGGCTCCTGGAACTCGGGCATTCGCACAGCCGCGCCGTACTCATCATGTATTTCTGGTCGGGGCTGATCGCCTTCGGGACCGTGGCCTATTCGGTCAACTCCGCCTCGATGTGGATCGTCCTCGCCATCGCCGCGCTCAGCGCCCTGGGCCTCGTCCTGCTCCTGCTGCCGCGGTTCACCCCGCGCGCCCCGCGCTGGGCCGAGGGGCTCGTCCCGCCGCGCTACCGGCACACCCGCCGGGCCGCGGAGGCGGCGGCCGAGGCCGCGGTGCGGGAGGCCCCGGGGACCGAGCCGGAGCCGGCGCGGCCGATCGCGGCCGGAGTGTCCGGCGTCAACGGCGCGACAGCGGTAGGCCCCCGTTCGCGCTTCCCCGACCGGCGTAAGGCCGGTTCGGCACGCTGACGCCCCTGGCGCATGTCCGACATGAACGCCCTTTACCAGACAAGTCGCAGGCCTGTCTTGCACACACGGGCGGATTAGCCCTCATGTGTGACAGTCAGCACACCGCACAGGTAAAGCTCTCATCAAATAGTTTGTGATACCGTTCACTAAACCCGGCGACAGAGCCGAAGGACCGTAGTGCGACGGTCCATTGGCCCGAGGCGATCACTCGGACCGGGCTTACGCTCGTCCCCGTAGCGAGTTCCCGTACGAGTCCGTGCCCCCACCACCACGCGGAGCAAACCGCCATGCGGTCTAACGACGTCCGATCCCTCCTGCAAACCGCCGTACCCACCGCTGCCGCCGGCGCTCTCGCCGCGGTCGTCAGCGGTCTGGTCGTCGGTGGCAAGGGTGCGGTCGGCTCGATCGTCGCGACCGTGGTCGTGATCCTGTTCATGGGTCTCGGGTTCCTGGTCCTGCAGCGCACGGCCAAGTCGCTCCCGCATCTGTTCCAGGCCATGGGCCTCATGCTCTACGCGGCCCAGATCCTGCTGCTCTTCGTCTTTCTCGCCGTGTTCAAGAACACGACGCTGTTCCACCCCCGGGCGTTCGCGATCACGCTCGTCGCCACCACCCTCGTGTGGATCGGCGCGCAGACGCGTGCGCACATGAAGGCCAAGATCCTTTACGTCGAGCCGGACTCGACCGAGGCCCGAAAGCCCGAAAACCCGGGGCCGAAGTCGTGAGGGGTAGGGCCGGGATAAGTGTGCGTTCGAGATGCTGCTATCGTCCGGTTCAAACTGCGGCACTGCGGGCGCGGGCATCTGAGCTGACGCCTGTTCCATCGCGAGGCTCGATGCCTGACTGCCGCCCCCACACCCGTTACACCAGTCCAGTGCCGAACCGCGGCCGTGTGCCGCGCCGACACGATGAGGTTGCCGTACCTATGCGCCACGCTGAAGGAGCCCGCGGTGAGTGCTGACCCGACGCAGGTCCTCGCTTTCGAGACCGACTGTCACATCTTCACCGGATGTGGCTTCCCCGGCCCGGGCCTGCACTCGTTCCTCTTCGAGCCGCTGTGGGGCGAAGCTGGTCTGACCAGCGTCTACTTCAACAAGCCGATGCTGCTGGCCCTCCTGGGCTCGATCATCATCGTCGCCTTCTTCTGGGTTGCCTTCGGCAAGGCCAAGGTCGTCCCGGGCAAGCTGCAGATGATCGGCGAGGCCGGCTACGACTTCGTGCGCCGCGGCATCGTCTACGAGACGCTCGGCAAGAAGGAGGGCGAGAAGTACGTCCCCTTCATGGTCTCGCTGTTCTTCTTCGTCTGGATCCTGAACGTCTGGTCGATCGTCCCGGTGGCACAGTTCCCCGTGACCTCGATCATCGCGTACCCGGCGGTCCTCGCGGTGATCGTCTACTTCATCTGGATGTCGGTGACGTTCAAGCGTCACGGCTTCGTCGGCGGACTGAAGAACCTGACCGGCTACGACAAGTCGCTCGGCGGCGTCCTGCCGCTGGTCATGGTCATCGAGTTCTTCTCGAACGTCCTGGTGCGCCCGTTCACCCACGCGGTCCGACTGTTCGCGAACATGTTCGCCGGTCACACCCTGCTGCTGCTGTTCACCATCGCCAGCTGGTACCTGCTGCACGGGATCGGCATCGCCTACGCGGGCGTCTCGTTCATCATGGTCATCGTGATGACGGCCTTCGAGCTCTTCATCCAGGCTGTCCAGGCGTACGTCTTCGTCCTCCTGGCCTGCAGCTTCATCCAGGGCGCGCTCGCCGAGCACCACTGAGCCACGCCGCCCACCCCCAACCCCCTGTCGTCCGGTGGCCAACCCCCACCGGTCCGTGAAAGAGAAGGAAGAACTGGCATGTCCCAGATCCTTGCTGCCGCCGATGGCGTCACCGGTTCCCTCAGCTCCGTCGGTTACGGTCTCGCGGCCATCGGCCCGGGCGTCGGCGTCGGCATCATCTTCGGTAACGGTACGCAGGCCCTCGCCCGCCAGCCCGAGGCTGCGGGTCTGATCCGCGCCAACCAGATCCTCGGCTTCGCCTTCTGTGAGGCGCTCGCCCTCATCGGTCTGGTCATGCCGTTCGTCTACAGCTGACGAACCGCGACCACTAGTCCGATTAGACGAAAGGCACTGATGTGAACCTCATGGTTCTCGCGGCCGAGACGGAAAACCCGCTCGTCCCGCCGATCCCCGAGCTCGTCATCGGTCTGATCGCCTTCGTCATCGTCTTCGGTTTCCTCGCGAAGAAGCTCCTCCCGAACATCAACAAGGTTCTGGACGAGCGTCGCGAGGCCATCGAGGGCGGTATCGAGAAGGCTGAGGCCGCTCAGACCGAGGCCCAGAGCGTGCTGGAGCAGTACAAGGCCCAGCTCGCCGAGGCCCGGCACGAGGCCGCGCGCCTGCGCCAGGAAGCGCTGGAGCAGGGCACTGCGCTCAAGGAAGAACTGCGCGCAGAGGGCCAGCGGCAGCGTGAGGAGATCATCGCTGCCGGTCACGCCCAGATCGCCGCTGACCGCAAGGCCGCCTCTCAGGCGCTGCGTCAGGACGTCGGCAAGCTCGCCACCGACCTGGCCGGCAAGCTCGTCGGCGAGTCCCTCGAGGACGTCGCCCGTCAGAGCCGCACCATCGACCGCTTCCTCAGCGAGCTTGAGGAGAAGGCCGAGGCGGCCCGATGAACGGAGCGAGCCGCGAGGCGCTGGCCTCCGCGCGCGAGCGTCTCGACGCGCTGACGGACAACACGTCCGTCGACGCGGCGAAGCTCGCCGGTGAGCTGGCAGCCGTCACCGCGCTGCTCGACCGTGAGGTCTCGCTGCGTCGGGTCATCACGGACCCGGCGCAGTCCGGCGAGGCCAAGGCCGAGCTCGTCGGCCGGCTGCTGTCCGGCCAGGTGGGCGGGGAGACCCTCGACCTGGTGTCCGGCATGGCCCGGTCCCGCTGGTCGCAGTCCCGTGACCTGGTGGACGCGCTGGAGGAGCTGGCGGCCACCGCCGACCTCACCGCCGCCCAGCGGGCGGGCGCGCTCGACGGCGTCGAGGACGAGCTGTTCCGGTTCGGCCGGATCGTCGCCTCGAACACCGGACTGCGTGCCGCGCTGACCGACCGCGCCGCCACCGCGACCGCCAAGAGCGAGCTGCTGCGCAGCCTGCTCGGCGGCAAGGTGAACGCCGTCACCGAGCGCCTGGTCGTCCGTCTCGTCACGCACCCGCGTGGACGTAGCCTTGAGGGGGGCCTTGAGTCCCTCTCGACGCTCGCCGCTGCGCGTCGTGACCGCATGGTCGCCACGGTGACCAGCGCGGTCCCGCTCAGCGACGTGCAGAAGCAGCGTCTCGGCGCGGTGCTGGCCAAGCTGTACGGCCGCCAGATGCACCTGAACCTCGACGTGGACCCCGAGGTCCTCGGCGGGATCTCGGTGCGGGTCGGCGACGAGGTCATCGACGGCACCATCGCGGAGCGCCTCGCCGAGGCGTCCCGCCGCATGGCCGGCTGACCAGCCGCCACCACACAGTTACAAAGCATTCCTAGCGGCCCGGTTGGGCCGTGCAGAACTTGCAGAAGATTCCTGGGGGTCGCCCCCAGACCCCAAAGAAGCTTCAGGCCCAACAAGGAGAGCAGGGAACCCAGATGGCGGAGCTCACGATCCGGCCGGAGGAGATCCGGGACGCACTGGAGACCTTTGTCCAGTCGTACCAGCCGGACGCGGCCTCGCGCGAGGAGGTCGGAACGGTCAGCGTTGCCGGCGACGGCATCGCGAAGGTGGAGGGCCTGCCCTCCGCCATGGCGAACGAGCTGCTGAAGTTCGAGGACGGCACCCTCGGTCTCGCCCTCAACCTCGAGGAGCGCGAGATCGGTGCGATCGTCCTCGGCGAGTTCAGCGGTATCGAGGAGGGTCAGCCGGTGCAGCGCACCGGTGAGGTCCTCTCCGTAGGCGTCGGCGAGGGCTACCTCGGCCGCGTTGTCGACCCGCTCGGCAACCCGATCGACGGCCTCGGCGAGATCGCGACCGAGGGCCGCCGCGCCCTTGAGCTGCAGGCCCCGGGCGTCATGGTCCGTAAGTCGGTGCACGAGCCCATGCAGACCGGCTACAAGGCCGTCGACGCGATGGTGCCGATCGGCCGTGGCCAGCGTCAGCTGATCATCGGTGACCGCCAGACCGGCAAGACCGCCCTGGCCGTCGACACGATCATCAACCAGCGCGACAACTGGCGCTCGGGCGACGTGAACAAGCAGGTCCGCTGCATCTACGTCGCCATCGGCCAGAAGGGCTCGACCATCGCGTCCGTGCGCGGCGCCCTGGAAGAGGCCGGCGCGCTTGAGTACACGACGATCGTCGCCGCCCCGGCGTCCGACCCGGCCGGCTTCAAGTACCTGGCGCCGTACACCGGTTCCGCCATCGGCCAGCACTGGATGTACGCCGGCAAGCACGTCCTGATCATCTTCGACGACCTGTCGAAGCAGGCCGACGCCTACCGCGCCGTGTCGCTGCTGCTGCGCCGCCCGCCGGGCCGCGAGGCCTACCCGGGTGACGTCTTCTACCTGCACTCCCGTCTGCTGGAGCGCTGTGCGAAGCTCTCCGACGACATGGGTGCCGGTTCGATGACCGGTCTGCCGATCGTCGAGACCAAGGCCAACGACGTCTCGGCGTTCATCCCGACCAACGTCATCTCCATCACCGACGGCCAGTGCTTCCTGGAGTCCGACCTGTTCAACGCCGGCCAGCGTCCGGCCCTGAACGTCGGTATCTCGGTCTCCCGCGTCGGTGGCTCCGCCCAGCACAAGGCGATGAAGCAGGTCTCCGGCCGCCTCCGCGTCGACCTGGCCCAGTACCGCGAGCTGGAGGCGTTCGCCGCCTTCGGTTCCGACCTGGACGCCGCGTCGAAGGCCTCGCTGGAGCGCGGCAAGCGCATGGTCGAGCTGCTGAAGCAGGGCCAGTACCAGCCGATGCCCGTCGAGGAGCAGGTCGTCTCCGTCTGGGCCGGCACCACCGGCAAGATGGACGACGTCCCGGTCGAGGACATCCGCCGCTTCGAGTCGGAGCTGCTGGAGCACCTGCGCCGCGAGCGCAAGGACCTCCTCACCTCCATCGCCGACGGCGGCAAGATGTCGGACGACACGCTGGGCTCGATCGCCGACGCGATCGCCGCCTTCAAGCGCCAGTTCGAGACCTCGGACGGAAAGCTCCTGGGCGAGGACGTCCCGGCCGTCAACGTCTCCAAGTGACGACGGAAGGGACCTGACTCATGGGAGCGCAGCTCCGGGTCTACAAGCGTCGCATCCGTGCCATCACGGCGACCAAGAAGATCACCAAGGCGATGGAGATGATCGCCGCCTCGCGCATCGTCAAGGCGCAGCGCAAGGTGGCGGCGTCGATGCCGTACGCGACCGAGCTCACCCGCGCGGTGACCGCGGTGGCGACCGGTTCGAACACCAAGCACGCCCTGACCACCGAGGTCGAGGCGCCGACCCGTGCCGCGATCGTGCTCATCACGAGCGACCGCGGTCTGGCCGGCGGCTACTCCTCGAACGCCATCAAGCAGGCCGACCGGCTCACCGAGCGGCTTCGCGCTGAGGGCAAGGAGGTCGACACCTACATCGTCGGCCGCAAGGGTGTCGCCTACTACGGCTTCCGTGAGCGCAAGGTCACGGACTCGTGGACCGGCTTCACCGACAGCCCGGCCTACGCCGACGCCAAGCGCGTCGCGGCGCCGCTGATCGAGGCCATCCAGACGGAGACGGCCGAAGGCGGCGTCGACGAGCTGCACATCGTCTTCACGGAATTCGTGTCGATGATGACGCAGAACGCGGTGGACGGCCGGATGCTGCCGCTCAGCCTCGACCAGGCTCAGGAAGAGGACGGCAAGAAGGGCGAGGTCCTTCCGCTGTTCGAGTTCGAGCCCTCGGCGGAGGACGTCCTCGACGCCCTTCTGCCGCGCTACGTCGAGAGCCGTATCTACAACGCACTGCTGCAGTCGGCCGCTTCCGAGCACGCCGCCCGCCGCCGCGCGATGAAGTCGGCGACCGACAACGCCGGGGACCTCATCAAGAGCCTCTCCCGGCTTGCCAACGCGGCCCGCCAGGCCGAAATCACCCAGGAAATCAGCGAGATCGTCGGTGGCGCGAGCGCCATGGCCGACGCGACCGCGGGGAGTGACAAGTAATGACGACCTCTGTTGAGACGGCCGCTGCCACGGGCCGCATCGCCCGGGTCATCGGCCCGGTCGTCGACGTGGAGTTCCCCGTCGACGCGATGCCCGACATCTACAACGCGCTGAAGGTCCAGGTCGCCGACCCGGCCGAGGACGGCGCGCTCAAGACGCTGACCCTTGAGGTCGCCCAGCACCTGGGTGACGGCATGGTCCGCACGATCTCCATGCAGCCCACCGACGGTCTGGTCCGCCAGGCCCCGGTGACCGACACGGGCGAGGGCATCACCGTCCCCGTCGGTGACTTCACCAAGGGCAAGGTGTTCAACACCCTGGGTGAGGTGCTGAACTACCCCGAGGCGAACGCCGAGGTCACCGAGCGCTGGCCCATCCACCGCAAGGCCCCGAGCTTCGACGAGCTTGAGTCGAAGACCGAGATGTTCGAGACCGGCGTCAAGGTCATCGACCTTCTCACCCCGTACGTCAAGGGTGGAAAGATCGGTCTGTTCGGTGGTGCCGGTGTCGGCAAGACCGTTCTGATCCAGGAAATGATCTACCGCGTCGCCAACAACCACGACGGTGTGTCGGTCTTCGCGGGCGTCGGTGAGCGCACCCGTGAGGGCAACGACCTCATCGAGGAAATGGGCGACTCGGGCGTCATCGACAAGACGGCGCTCGTCTTCGGCCAGATGGACGAGCCCCCGGGCACCCGTCTGCGCGTGGCCCTGGCCGGTCTGACCATGGCGGAGTACTTCCGCGATGTGCAGAAGCAGGACGTGCTGTTCTTCATCGACAACATCTTCCGGTACACCCAGGCCGGTTCCGAGGTGTCGACCCTGCTCGGCCGTATGCCCTCCGCGGTGGGCTACCAGCCGAACCTGGCCGACGAGATGGGTCTCCTCCAGGAGCGCATCACCTCGACCCGTGGTCACTCGATCACCTCCATGCAGGCGATCTACGTCCCCGCCGACGACCTCACCGACCCGGCGCCGGCGACCACCTTCGCCCACCTCGACGCGACGACGGTTCTCTCCCGTCCGATCTCCGAGAAGGGCATCTACCCGGCCGTGGACCCGCTGGACTCCACGTCCCGCATCCTGGACCCCCGCTACATCGCGGCGGACCACTACGCGGCCGCGATGCGCGTCAAGGGGATCCTGCAGAAGTACAAGGACCTCCAGGACATCATCGCGATCCTCGGTATCGACGAGCTGGGCGAGGAGGACAAGCTCGTTGTCCACCGTGCCCGTCGTGTCGAGCGCTTCCTGTCGCAGAACACCCACGTCGCCAAGCAGTTCACCGGCGTGGACGGTTCGGACGTTCCGCTCGACGAGTCGATCACCGCGTTCAACGCGATCTGCGACGGCGAGTACGACCACTTCCCCGAGCAGGCGTTCTTCATGTGCGGTGGCATCGAGGACCTGAAGGCCAACGCCAAGGAGCTGGGCGTCTCCTGACGCTCCGCAGGAGAGGGGCGGGTGTGTCCCGCCCCTCTCTCCACGCCCATTAGAATTTGACCCAACACCCGGCGGACCCGCCGGGTGGTGACCCGAGGAGCCACCTTGGCTGCTGAGCTGCACGTCGAGATGGTCGCGGCGGACCGCAATGTCTGGTCCGGCGAGGCCACCCTGGTCGTCGCCCGCACCACGTCCGGCGACATCGGCGTCATGCCCGGTCACCAGCCGCTTCTCGGTGTGCTGGAATCGGGCCCGGTGACCATCCGCACCAGCGATGGCGGCACGGTCGTCGCCGCGGTGCACGGCGGTTTCATCTCGTTCGCGGACAACAAGCTGTCCCTGCTGGCCGAGATCGCCGAGCTCGCGGACGAGATCGACGTCCAGCGGGCGGAGCGGGCACTGGAGCGCGCGAAGGCGGACGCCGACGCGGCTGCCGAACGTCGCGCCGATGTCCGGCTGCGCGCGGTCGCGGGGCACTGAGCCCCGTACCGAAGAGTGTGAAACCTCAGCCGCGGTCCGTTCCGGAATTTTCCGGAGCGGGTCGCGGCTGAGGCGATGTACGTACTTTTTGTTTGTGCGGTTTTCGATGAGCGAGGAGGTCGGTGAAGATGCTCCTCGCTCTGCTTGTGAGCGGCCTGGTCGTAGCCCTGGTGGTGATCGGGCTGTTCGTGTTCGGGCTGCGCCGCAGACTGATCCAGCGCTCCGGTGGGACCTTCGATTGCAGCCTGCGCTGGGGCGTGGCCGAGGAGCCCGACGTCTCCGGCAAGGGCTGGGTGTACGGGGTCGCCCGCTACAGCGGTGACCGCATCGAGTGGTTCCGCGTGTTCAGCTATTCGCCGCGGCCGCGCCGGCTGCTGGAGCGTTCCTCCATCGAGGTGCTCGCACGGCGCGCCCCGGAGGGCGAGGAGGAGCTGGCGCTGCTGTCCGACTCCGTCGTGCTCGGCTGTTCCCACCAGGGGACGCGCCTGGAGCTGGCGATGAGCGAGGACGCGCTGACCGGTTTCCTGGCCTGGCTGGAGGCGGCGCCTCCGGGGCAACGGGTGAATGTCGCGTAAAAATTCCTTGCCCGTTGGATGGGGGTCCCCCCGGACGAAGTCTGGGGGAGGGTGAACGTGGCCTGAGGTTTTGCGGCCGTAAAAGAAGCCGGGGAGACGGGGGCGGACCCGTTTCCCCGGCTTCGTCGTGTGCGGCTACTGCAGGCCGGTGTGGATGGCGTTCGCGAGCTCGCCGTTCGTGGTGTCCCCGCTGAACTCCCAGAAGAAGGCTCCCTTGAGCCCCTGGTTCTTCAGCCAGGTCATCTTGCCGGCGATGGTGGCGGGGGTGTCGTAGCTCCACCAGTTGCCTCCGCACCTGGCGTAGGCGGTGCCGGCGACGGTGCCGGTGGTGGGGCAGCTGGTCTTGAGGACCTTGTAGTCCTCGATGCCCTGCTCGTAGGTGCCCGGGGCGGGTCCGGTGGCGGTGCCGCCGGGGGCGTCCTGGGTGACGCCGGTCCAGCCGCGGCCGTAGAAGCCGATGCCGAGGTTGAGCTTGGAGCCGGGGATGCCCTTGCCCTTGAGCTTGGTGATGGCGGCCTCGGAGTTGAAGCCGGCGATCGGGATGCCGGCGTAGGAGGTCAGCGGGGAGTGCGGGGCGGTCGGGCCCTTGGCGTCCCAGGCGCCGAAGAAGTCGTACGTCATCACGTTGTAGAAGTCGACGTACGGGGCGGCGCCCGCGTAGTCCGCGAGGTCGAGCTTGCCGCCGTTGGAGCCGTCGGCGGAGATGGCGGCGGTGACCAGGTTGGAGGAGCCGAACTTGGCGCGCAGGGCCGACATGAGGTTCTTGAAGGAGGCGGCGCCGCTGGTGTCGCAGGACAGGCCGCAGGCGTTGGGGTACTCCCAGTCGATGTCGATGCCGTCGAAGACGTCCGCCCAGCGCGGGTCCTCGACCAGGTCGTAGCAGGACTGGGCGAACGCGGCCGGGTTCTGGGCGGCCTGGCCGAAGCCGCCGGACCAGGTCCAGCCGCCGAAGGAGTAAACGATCTTGATGTTCGGGTACTTGGCCTTGAGCTTGCGCAGCTGGTTGAAGTTGCCGCGCAGGGGCTGGTCCCAGGTGTCGGCGACGCCGTCGACGCTCTGGTCGGCGGTGTAGGCCTTGTCGTAGTCGGCGTAGGAGTCGCCGATGGTGCACTTGCCGTTCTGGACGTTGCCGAAGGCGTAGTTGATGTGGGTGATCTTCGCGGCGGTGCCCGAGGTGACCAGGTTCTTCACGTGGTAGTTGCGCTGGTAGACGCCCCAGTCGGTGAAGTAGCCGAGCTTGACCCTGGCGCCGGGGTCGGGGCCGGGTCCCGGCCCGGGGTCGGTGCCGCCGCCGGGGGTGGTGACGGTGAGCGGGGCGGAGGAGGGACCCGTCTGGTCGGCGGTGTCGCGGGCGGTGACCGTGTAGGTGTAGGCGGTGCCCTTGGTCAGGCCGCTGTCGCCGTAGGTGGTGCCGGTGACGGTGGCCAGCTTGGCGCCGTTGCGGTACACGTCGTAGTTCTTGACGCCCTTGTCGTCGGTGGCCGCCGGCCAGGACAGGGTCAGGGCGTTCTCCGTGAGCCCGGAGGCCGTGGGGGTGCCGGGGGCCGAGGGCGGATTGTCGGTGGGGGTGGTGCCGCCGTCACAGGAGCCGCCGTTGATCTTGCAGCCCGAGGGGGCGCCGGGGCCGCTGCCGTTGAAGCCGAAGCTGACGGTGGCGCCCGGGGCGAGGGTGCCGTTCCAGCCGACGTTCTTGGCGGTCCAGTGGGTGCCGGAGCTGGTGACGGTGGCGTCCCAGGCCGAGGTCACCTGGGTGCCGGCCGGGTAGTCCCACTCCACGGTCCAGCTGCTGAGGGCGGAGGTGCCGGTGTTCTTCACCGTCCACTTGCCCTCGAAGCCGGTGCCCCAGTCGGAGACCTTGGTGTAGGTGGCGGTCGCGGAGGCGGCGGCCTGCGCGGGCCCGGCCAGGCCGATGAGGCCGGCGACGGGCAGGGCGAGGGCGGCCGCGGTGGCGGCCAGCCTCCTGAAGAGGGGGATGCGTCGTGGGGGTGCTGTGCTCAAGGGTGCTCCTCCGGAGGTCCGTGCCGGTCGGGGGGCCGACCGGCACTGGGGATGGGACCTGCGCCGCCCGTGAGCACGCCGGAAGCGATCTTTGTCATGGCACGCTCACCACAGTGATGCCGTGAGACTAGAAAGGTCTGTACCAACCGTCAAGAGGTCCAGACCTCCTCTCCGGTGATGGTCTAGAGCCCCAACTCCCGCGCCAAAACGGCCGCTTGGACCCGGCTGCGCACATCCAGCTTGGCCAGCAACCTGCTGACGTGCGTCTTCACGGTGGCCTCCGCCATCTCCAGCCGGACGGCGATCTCCGCGTTCGACAGCCCCTCGCCCAGGGCCACCAGCACCTCCCGCTCGCGCCGGGTCAGCGACTCCACCGCCGCGGCCGCCTCCGGCCGCACCGGCACCCGTACCGGCTGGGGCGCGGCGAACTCGGCGATCAGCCGCCGGGTCACGGCCGGGGCGATCAGCCCCTCGCCGCCCGCCACCGTACGCACCGCCGCGATCAGCTCGCCCGCGTCCGCGTCCTTCAGCAGGAAGCCCGCCGCGCCCGCCCGCAGCGCCCCGAACACGTACTCGTCGAGGTCGAAGGTGGTCAGCACCAGGACGTCGGCCAGCCCCTCCGCGACCACCCGCCGGGTGGCCTCGACCCCGTCGAGGAGCGGCATCTGCACGTCCATCAGCATCAGGTCCGGCCGCAGCTCCCGGGCCAGGCGCACCGCCTCCTCGCCGTCGGCCGCCTCCCCGACCACCTCGACGTCGCCCGCACTGCGCAGGATCAGCACCAGCCCCGCCCGTACCGCCCGCTGGTCCTCGGCCACCACGACCCGGATGCTCACTCCGCCACCGCCTTCTCCTCGGCGGGCAGCTCCGCCCGCACCTGCCATACGGGCCCCCGCGGGCCCGCCGTGAACCTTCCGCCGAGCAGCTGGGTCCGCTCGCGCATGCCGACCAGCCCCGCTCCCGAGCCCGGGGCGCGCGGACCCGGCCGGTCCCCGTACGGGGAGTCCACCGCCACCGTCAGCAGGCCGCCCTCCCGGGCCACCCGGACGGCGACCGTACCGGCGGCGGCGTGCTTGAGGGCGTTGGTCAGCGACTCCTGCACGATCCGGTACGCCGCCAGCTCCACCGGCGCCGGCAGCGGCGGCGCCGCCGGGCGGCGGGCGTCGTGCAGGACGAAGTCCAGCCCGCTCGCGGTGCCGTTCGCCCGGGCCCGCTCCAGCAGGGCACCCAGCCCGTCGAGGGAGGGGACGGGCGCGGCCTCCTGCCCGGCCCCCGCCTCGCGCAGCAGCCCGATCAGCCGGCGCATCTCGGCCAGCCCCTGGACGCTGTTCTCGCGGATCACCCCCAGCGCCTCGCGGCTGGTGGCGGGGGAGTCGATGGACAGCGCGGCGGTGGAATGGATGGCGATGGCGGAGAGGTGGTTGGCGACCATGTCGTGCAGCTCGCGCGCCATCCGGGCGCGCTCGGCGGCCACCGCCTGCGTCCGGTCCATCTCGGCCAGCAGGGCCGTCTGCTCGGCGCGCAGCCGCGCGGCCTCGGCGGCCTCGCGGTGGTTGCGCAGGGTGGCGCCGGTCAGGGCCGGGCCGAAGCACACGATGCCGGTGATCACACCGATCATCAGGGACTGCGGGGTGCGCAGCCAGGCCACGGCGATCACGGTGACGATCACCGTGACCAGGCCGGTGGTCACCGGCAGCCGCCGCGCCATGGCCGGGGTGCCGTAGACGACGGCCGCGTACATCAGGTCCGTGAAGACGATGACGGTGGCCAGGTTGCCCACGGTGAACTGGTCGGCGACCACCGCGAGGGTGCCGACGGCCAGGGTGGTGTGGGGGGCGGTGCGCCGCAGCAGCTCCATCGGCCCGATGGCGAACAGCGGCACCAGCGCCGCCCAGGCCGGGAAGAAGTGCCGGTCACCGGAGCTGTGGACCCCGAGGGACCACAGCAGCAGACCGGCGAGCACGCTGGCCACCGCGAGGAGCACGTCGTCGCGGTGCGGGCGGAAGATCGTGGACTGCACGCTCCCATCCAACACGGGACGCGGCGGAGCGGCGTCGGCGGCGGGGCGGAGAGGCGGCTACATCGAAGGATGCAGTGCGGGTTCGTCATCGGTGACGACGCGGCGGGGCGCGGCGGCCGGAATCCTGGAACGGAGTCCACGAGGGGAAGGAGGGCGGGTCGTGCTCGTCGCGCTGATCGCCGCCTGCGAGATCGGGTTCTGGGTGCTGCTGGCCGCGGGGCTGGCGCTGCGCTATCTGGCCGGGATGCGCAGGCTCGGCGCCGCCGTCCTG
This sequence comes from Streptomyces sp. NPDC032091, assembly GCF_055580265.1. Classification (NCBI taxonomy): domain Bacteria; kingdom Bacillati; phylum Actinomycetota; class Actinomycetes; order Kitasatosporales; family Streptomycetaceae; genus Streptomyces; species Streptomyces sp. NPDC032091. Next base: position 48,811 of record NZ_JBVILR010000022.1, read on the forward strand.
CTGTGCGAGCCCCTGCTGGAGCTGGCGCTGCTGGTGGTTTCCTTCGTCGACCTCGAAAACGGCGGCGAGCCGAGCTGGCGGCACGGGCTCGCGGCCTTCTACATCGGCTACACCGTCGGCTACGGGCACTACACCGTGAAGTGGCTGGACCGGCACGCCGCCCACCGGCTCGCCGGGGGCCCGAAGCCGCCCGGGACGAAGTACGGCAAGGCCCGCGCCGTCCACGAGTGGAAGCTGTGGACGCGGACCCTGGCCGGCGCGGCGGTCGCGCTCGGGCTGCTCCAGGCCGGGATCTGGTACGTCGGCGACGCCGCCGACACCGACAGCCTCCAGGCCTGGCAGTTCGCCGCCCTGCGGGTGCTCGGCATCCAGGCCGTGGTCGCCGCGACCTACTCGATCTGGCCGCGCAAGGCCCCGGCCGGCGCGGAGGCCGAGCCGGTCGGCGGTGACCGCTAGGCCGTCTCTTCCGGATCGTGCTCCCCCAGCTACCGCTGGGAGGTGCCCCCAGGCCCGCGCCGCCCGGCACCGCACCTCGCCGCCTTGGCGGGGCACCAAGTACGTCCAGTACGGCGGCGCCCCGCCAAGGCGCCGATGCACGGCACCGGACGACGCGGGCTTGACCGGCAAGATCCGAAAGAGACGACCTAGCGTTCGCCGCCCGGGACCCACAGGACGTCGCCGACCTCCTTGTTGGCCGTGCGGGCCAGGATGAACAGGAGGTCGGAGAGACGGTTGAGGTAGGTGGCGGTCAGCGGGTTCATCACCTCGCCGTGCACCTCCAGCGCCGCCCACGTCGAGCGCTCCGCCCGGCGGACCACCGTGCAGGCCTGGTGCAGGAGCGCGGCGCCGGGGGTTCCGCCGGGGAGGATGAAGCTGCGGAGCTTCTCCAGCCGCTCGTTGAAGGCGTCGCAGTCCGCCTCCAGCCGGTCGACGTAGAACTGCTCCACCCGCAGCGGCGGGTACTGCGGGTCCTCCACCACCGGCGTGCACAGGTCGGCGCCCACGTCGAACAGGTCGTTCTGCACGCGGACCAGGACCTTGACGACCTCCTCCGGCAGCGACCCCAGCGCGATCGCCGTCCCGATGGCGGCGTTGGCCTCGTTGGCGTCGGCGTACGCGGAGATCCGCAGGTCCGTCTTCCGCGTACGGCTCATGTCGCCCAGGGCGGTCGTGCCCTGGTCGCCGGTGCGGGTGTAGATGCGCGTGAGGTTCACCATGCCGCCAGCGTAGTGCGGGCCAACTGCGGGCGGCCCGCGCACTGCTGGGCCGTGTCAGTGTGATGTCCGTCATCTGAGACGTGACGCGTGTTACTTCGCGGTCACTGGGCCCCTCACGGACGCTAGTCTCCGCCGGAGAGGCTACGAGGCCGGGTCGTACTGAGAACAACGAGGGGTGTGCAGTGGCTGGGAAGCTCGCCGTCATCGGCGCGGGACTGATGGGTTCCGGGATCGCTCAGGTCTCCGCTCAGGCGGGTTGGGACGTCGTCCTGCGCGACGTCACGGACGCCGCGCTGACCCGGGGCACGGACGGGATCAAGGCCTCGTACGACAAGTTCGTCTCCAAGGGCAGGATGACGGCGGAGGACGCCGAGGCGGCCCTCGCCCGCATCACCACGACCACCGACTTCGACGCGGTCGCCGACGTGGACATCGTCGTCGAGGCCGTCTTCGAGAAGATCGAGGTCAAGCACGAGATCTTCCGGACCCTGGACGAGCTGGTCCGCGAGGACACCGTCCTCGCCTCCAACACCTCCGCCATCCCGATCACCAAGATCGCGGCGGTGACCAAGCGCCCGGAGCGGGTGGTCGGCGCGCACTTCTTCTCGCCCGTCCCGATGATGCAGCTCTGCGAGCTGGTCCGCGGCTACAAGACGAGCGACGAAACCCTCGCCACCGCCCGGGCGTTCGCCGAGTCCGTCGGCAAGACCTGCATCGTCGTCAACCGCGACGTCGCCGGCTTCGTCACCACGCGCCTGATCTCCGCCCTCGTCGTCGAGGCCGCGAAGCTCTACGAATCGGGCGTGGCCACCGCCGAGGACATCGACATCGCCTGCAAGCTGGGCTTCGGGCACGCCATGGGCCCGCTGGCCACGGCCGACCTCACGGGCGTGGACATCCTGCTGCACGCCACCAGCAACATCTACACCGAGTCGCAGGACGAGAAGTTCGCCGCACCGGAGCTCATGCGCCGCATGGTCGACGCGGGCGACATCGGCCGCAAGAGCGGCCAGGGCTTCTACAAGCACTGAGCACGACCGTTCGAATCCCCGCACCCTACGGGGTGAATTAGGTATCGGTTCGCTCACGGTCGGCAACTTCACCGCCCGCACGGCAGTCAGTTGCGGTGAGAGTTGCCGACCACGAGCCGACGCAGATCATGAGCCGCCACGGACCCGTCGGACCACACGCACGCAGTACAGCCGGGGAGCACACATGCACATCAGGGGCGACCACGCCGAACTCGCTGTCGGGGGCCGCCTCGACGTGCGCAGCGCGGCGGACGCCCGTACGGCCCTCCACACCGCCCTCGACGACGGCCACGGCGACCTCGTGCTCGATCTGACCGGACTCGACTCCTGGGACGCGACCGGACTCGGCGTGATCATGGGAGCCCACCGGCGGGCCGGCCGGACCGGCCGGCGGCTGGTCCTGCGCGGCGTGCCCGACCGGATGCAGCGGCTGCTCGTCGCCACCCGGCTGCACCGCATCCTCGCGATCGAGGGCGGGCTGGAAGCGGAGTCGCTGCCCCGGGTCTGAATCCGGGGCGGGTCCGCGCGGCCGCGCGGGCGGGCATACGGCGGCTCCGGCCGCGGGCCCGGGGAAAAAGGGGCTGCGGGGGCGGGCCGGGCTCGGTTTTCATGGACGCATGGTGTCCACCGACAGACTGCAGGCCTTCGCGGCCATGTCGTTCCTGCTGATCGTGATCCCCGGCCCGAGCGTCCTCTTCGTGATCGGCCGGGCCCTGGCGCAGGGCCGCCGGGCCGCGCTGATGACGGTGGCCGGGAACACGCTGGGGGCGTACGTGCTCGTCGTGGCCGTGGCCCTCGGGGTCGGGTCGGTCGTCGAACGCTCGGTCCTCGTCTTCACCGCGCTGAAGCTGGTCGGCGCCGTGTACCTGGTGTACCTCGGCGTCAAGGCCGTCCGCTCGCGCGGCTCCCTCCAGGCGGCCCTCGCCGAGACGGCCCCGGCCGCGCGCGGCGGGCTGCGGACGCTGGGGGAGGGGTTCGTGGTCGGCGTGGCCAACCCCAAGACGATCGTCTTCTTCGCCGCGGTGCTGCCGCAGTTCGTCGACCGGGAGCAGGGCGGCGTCATCCCGCAGATGCTCCTGCTCGGCCTGGTCTTCAACCTCATCGCGATCGTGTCCGACAGCGTGTGGGGGCTGGTCGCCGCGACCACCCGGGGCTGGTTCACCGGCTCCCCCCGCCGGCTCTCCCTCGTCGGCGGGGCCGGCGGGCTGACGATGATCGGCCTCGGCGTCGCCGTCGCCGCGACCGGCCGCAAGGACTGAGGGCGGATACCGTCCGGCGGTCGCGGAGTTCCGGCTTCCGCACGGAGGGGCGGGAATCGTAACGGTCCTATGGTGGAGGCACCCCTGCGGTACCGGCGCGACCCGGCAGCGTTTAGGGTCGGGCGGAAACCGGACCAGTTGCGACAAGCGGCGCGAGCGAGGCCGGGCGGCAGGAAAGACGGCGCCGGAGCGCGCGACGCGAGGCGGGGGGACGTGGTCATGGACCGTACACAGGGGCAGCCCGAGGAGGGCCGCCGGCCCAAAGCCGCGGCCGCGGCCGCGGCGGCAGCCGCGCACCACACCCCGCGCCGCCGCCCCACACCCGCGCCCGCGGTGGCGGCCGTTCCCGGGGCGAACCCGCCCGGCCCGGGCACCGACACCTCCGGCGCGGACGCCTCCGGCCCCGACGCAGCCGGCCCCGACGCACCCGGCCTTGACGCACCCGGCCCCGATGCACCCGGCCCCGACGCAGCCGGCCCCGGTGCCGACACCCCGGCCGCCGAGCTGCCGGACGCCGGCACGCCGGCCCATCGGACGTCCGCCGGCTCGTCGGCGGGGACGTCGGACGCCGGTGCGCCGGTGGGCGGTGTGTCCGTCGCCGGTGCCCCGGCCGTGGGTACCCCGGGCGACGGTGCGGCCATAGCCGGCGAGGGGGCGGGGCTTCCCGTGGTGCCCGCGCGGGTCGTGACATTGACCGCCGGGGAGTTCACCCTCACCGTCAACCCCGTCGACGGCAGCGAGATCGAGCCCCATCGCCCCGGCACCGACGCCGGCCGCCGCCCCGGGAAGCGCGACGCCGCCGACCGCGCCGCCCGCGACGCCGCCGCACGGCCCCCCGCGCCGCCCGCCGCCGACCGGCCGCTCCTGGAGCGGGCCGAGGAGCAGCGGCGGCTCGTACGGATGCTCCAGCGCGGCCGCTCCGTACGGCTGACCGGGCCCGCCGGATCCGGCCGTACCGCCCTGCTCGACGCCGTCGCCGAGGCCTGCGCCGGCCTCGCGCCCGACGGCGTGGTCCGGCTCAGCGGGTACGGCCGGCAGCAGCCGGCCGAGCTGCTCCACGCCCTCTACTCCGCCGTGTACGACACCGAGGGCCGCCGCCCCGACCGTACGGCCCTGCTCGCACGGGTCCGCGAGATCGGAGCCATCGTGCTCCTCGACGACCTGGAGCTGGGCGGGCCCGCGCTGGACGAGCTGCTGCGCGCCACCCCCGAGTGCGCCTACCTCCTCGCCGCCACCCCCGACGCCAAGTCCCCCTCGGACGACTCCCCCCTGGAAGAGGTCTTCCTCGGCGGCCTCGGCCGCACCGGATGCACCCAGCTGCTGGAGCGGCTCACCGGACGGCCCCTCACCGAGGCGGAGACGGCCTGGGCCGGTGACCTGCGCTTCGCCTCCGAGGGGCTGCCGCTGCGCTTCGTCCAGGCGGCCGCGCTGCTGCGGCAGCGCGACGAGCTGAACGCGGCCGCCGCCGGGGACGAGGACGAGGAGCCCGGCGTCTTCGAGGAGCGCCCGCGCGACGCCGCCCCCGTGCCGCTGCCCACCCTGGCCCAGGCCGCGGCCCCCGTCGAGCTGCTGGCCTCCCGGGTGAGCGAGTCGGCCCGCGCCGCCCTGCGGATCGCCTGCGCGCTGGGCGGGGAACTCCCGCACCCCGCGCACCTGCCCGCGCTGGTCGGCGACACCCACGCCGACGCGGCCGTCGCCGAACTGCTCGGCTGCGGGCTGATCACGCCCGTCGGACCGCGCTACCGCCTCGCCGAAGGAGTGGCCCGGCAGCTGGAGGAGGCCGGGTACGGAGGCGCCGGCGCCGAGGAGGCCCGTACCGCCGCCCGGCACTACGCCTGGTGGACCGGGCACGCCTCGGTCACCCCGGAGCGGGTCGGGGCCGAGGCCGACGCGGTGCTCGCCGCGCTGGCCGGGGCCGATGTGGTGGCCGCCGTACTCCTGGCCCGGACGGCCGCCCCGGCGTTCGCGGCGTCGCTGCACTGGGAGGCGTGGGAGCGGGTGCTGCGTGCGGGGGCGGAGGCCGCGCGGAAGGCGGGGGAGGTCGCCGAGCAGGCGTACTTCCACCACGAGCTGGGCGTGCTCGCCCTCTGTGAGGGGCGGTTGGACCGGGCGCGGGCCGAGCTGGAGGCTTCGATCGGGCTGCGCGGCGCGCTCGCGGACAAGCGCGGGACGGTCGCCGGGCGGCGGGCGCTGGCGCTGGTCACCGACCGGGAGGCGCTGGGGTCGCGGCCCTCCCCGCCCCTGCGCCTGGAGGCCCCGCCGACGCCCCTCCCGCCGGCCCGGGGCCCGCAGCCTTCCACGGGCCTGTCGGCGACGGCTCCGCCGGCCTTGGACGGGGCACGCCCGTCGGCCCTGGGCGTCACCGGCCCGTCGGCGACGGCTGCGACGGTGCCCCTGCCCTTGGACGTGACGCCCCCGCCCGGCCCGGGCCGGGGGACCCCGGCGTCTCCGGGGGCGAAGCCCTCGCCGGCCCGGGCCGGGTCCGGCTCGACGGAGTCCGCGGCGTCCGCTCCTTCGGCCCTCGGGGCGACGGTTCCGCTGGGCTTGGAGGGGGCGGTCGCGTCCGACCCGGCCACGGGTGACCCGTCCACCCCGGGCACGAAGCCCTCGCCGGAGCCGGGTGCCGCCGACCCGGCGGCGTCCGGTGCGACGGTTCCGTCGGCGCCGGGTGGGGCCGCCGCGTCGGCCTCGCTGCTGTCCGCCACGGCGGCGACGGTTCCGCTGGGCCTGGACGGGTCGGCCTCGTCCGGTCCGGGCACCGGTGCGGTGTCGAAGGGCGCGTCGGTGAGTGGTGCGGGTGCTTCGGCCGGGGGTTCGGCGGATGCCGGGGTGGCGGGGGCGTCCGTGTGGGGTGCGCGGCTTCCTTCCGGGTCGGTTTCGAAGCCGGGCCAGAGCGCGTCCGGGGCCGGGGGGAAGGGTTCCGTCGCGCGGCCTGGGGAGACGGGCGGCGGTGCGCCCGGGGCGGAGGCCGTCACGCAGGTGAACCCGGTGATCCGCCGGGCCCAGCTGCCGCCCCCGGAGACCCCCAAGAACCTCTCCGCGGTGTTCGGCAGCGCCTTCCCGCCGCCCGCGCCCGCGCCGCCGCCCGCCCCGCCCCGCCCCACCGGCCCGCACCCGGCGGCCGGCCGGGAGAGCCGGCGCCGGACGGCGCTGCTGGGGGCGGCCGGTGTGCTCACGGTGGCGGCCCTCGGCACGGTCATCGGTCTGGCGCTGGCCTCGGGCGGCACGGAGGCCCCCGAGGCCCCCTCGGTGTCATCGAGCCCCTCGGCGCAGGTGTCCCCGCGCGTCCCGCAGGTGCCCGGCACCGGCGGCGGCGACCCGGCGACGGACCCGGCCCCACCGGCCACCCCCGGCCGGTCCGCCGGCCCGCAGCCGAGTTCCAGCGGGGGCACCTCGGCCGCCCCGACGCCGAGCGGGACGCCCTCGTCCCAGCCCCCGGCGTCCTCGCCGGCCCCCGGGCCGTCGCCGAGCCCGTCGGCGCCGAGTCCGTCCGTGTCCGTCAGCTCCAGTGGGAACCCGAGCCCCTCCCACTCCGCGTCGGACTCGGGTCCGCCGGTGGTCCCGACGCCGCCGACGGCGGAGCCGCAGTCCCCGACGGCCACGCCCTGACGCGTCCGGGCCCTGCGGGGCCTGCCCCTCCCCACCCTTCGCCCGTTCCCCGGGGCTCCGCCCCGGACCCCGCGCCTCAAACGCCGGCGGGGCTGGAGAGTCTCCAGCCCCGCCGGCGTTCGTCCTCCGCGCGCGTCAGAACAGCCGCAGCTTGTCGTCCTCGATGCCGCGGAGGGCGTCGTAGTCCAGGACCACGCAGTCCATGCCCCGGTCGGTGGCCAGGACCCGGGCCTGCGGCTTGATCTCCTGCGCCGCGAAGACACCCCGTACCGGCGCCAGGTGCGGATCGCGGTTGAGCAGTTCCAGGTAGCGGGTCAGCTGCTCGACGCCGTCGATCTCCCCGCGCCGCTTGATCTCCACCGCCACCGTCGCGCCCGCGGCGTCCCGGCACAGGATGTCCACGGGCCCGATCGCCGTCATGTACTCGCGCCGGATCAGGGTGTAGCCCTCGCCCAGCGTCTCGATGCGGTCGGCCAGCAGCTCCTGGAGGTGCGCCTCGACGCCGTCCTTGATGAGGCCCGGGTCGGTGCCCAGCTCGTGGGAGGAGTCGTGGAGGACCTCCTCCATGGTGATGATGAGCTTCTCGCCCGCCTTGTTGACGACGGTCCAGACGTGTCCGTCGTCCCCGCTCCCCTCCTTGAGGGTGCACGGGGGCGACATCCAGTTGAGCGGTTTGTACGCCCGGTCGTCCGCGTGGATCGAGACACTGCCGTCGGCCTTCACGAGGATCAGACGGGGTGCCGAGGGCAGATGGGCGGTGAGCCGACCCGCGTAGTCGACGGAGCAGCGGGCAATGACGAGACGCATGGTCGGCAACGCTACTCGACCGACGGGCCTTCACGCGATTCGCCCCTGAAAGCCCCGTTCGCCGATGGCGCGTTGTATGCGCATTCTCCTGGTGCGCCACCCGGTGGGCGCCTACCGTGGTGAGCGGGAGGTTGCCGAGCGTGCACACTGCGTCGCGGCCTCCCTCCCTGCCCGAAGGACTCCGGCGACCCAAGAAGCCGGGGTCACGAGAGGAGAACCCATGTCGCTCGACGTCTCACCGGCCCTACTCGAACAGGCCGAGCGAGGCGAGGTCGACGAAGCCGCCTTCGTCGACTGCGTCCGGACCTCCCTGCCTTACGCATGGGAGATGATCAGCTCGTTGACGGCCCAGCTGGAGGTTGACGGCGGAGAGTTCGCCGACAACCAGACGCCGCCGCCGGACGAGCAGGCGCGCGGCCAGCTGCTGCGCGCGCTGGCGAGTGACGCGATACGGGGTGCGCTGCAGCGGCACTTCGGGGTGCGCCTGGCCTTCCAGAACTGCCACCGCGTCGCGGTGTTCCCGCTGGACCCCTCGGTGGACGACCGGCTGGCCAAGTTCACCTCGATCCGCGGCCAGCTGCTCAACCAGTCGCCCGAACTGCGCGACTGCTAGCAGGACCGGTACTCCGCTGCCGCTCCGTGTCGCGGGAGGTGCGACTGACACAGGAGCGGCAGCCCAGGCCGTACGGGCCGGGCCCGCCGCAGGCGGGCCGACGGGTCAGGCGAGCCGGGGCAGGACCTCCGCGCCGAGACGCCGGACGTTCTCCTCCGTCGCGGCCAGGTCCCCGGAACCCTCCGCCAGCAGCGCGAAGCGCGTGATGCCCGTCCGCTCGGCGGTGGCCGCCAGCCGGTCCGCCGCCAGCTCGGGCGTGCCGACGGGGTGCAGGTCGCACAGCAGCTCCGTGTAGGCGTGGGGGTCGCGCATCGCGCGGTGCCGGCCGTCCACCGTCACGTGCGCGTCGAGGCCCTGCCGCAGCCAGCCGGGCATGGCCTTCAGCAGGGTCTCGCGGGCGTCCGCCGTACGGTCCGCCAGCTGGCACACCCCGGCCGACACGTGCCCGGCCGCCCGTACGGCCCCGGGATCGTGCCCCGCCGCCAGCGCGGTCTCGCGCCACAGCGCGACCATCCCCGCCTTGTCCTCGTCCCCGCAGTGCATGCCCAGCAGCATCGGCAGCCCGCGCCGCGCCGCCGTCCGCACCGACGCGGGGGAGGTGCAGGCGACGATCACTTCCGGCCCCGTCCCGTCCCCGTCCAGGGACTCGGCCGGGCGCGGTACGACGGCCACCTCACGGAAGCCGTGCCGCTCACCCGCGGCACCCACCCGGGGCTCGGCCAGCCAGCGCCGCAGCAGGTCCAGGTCCTCCGGGAACCCGTTCTCGTACGCGTCGAGCCCGCCGCCGAACACCTCCAGGTCCACCCAGGGCCCGCCCCGCCCCACCCCCAGGGTGAACCGGCCCCCGGAGGTGACGTGGAGCAGGGCCGCCTGCTCCCCGAGGGCCACGGGGTGCGTGTTCGGCAGCACGCTCACCGCCGTCCCCACCCGGAGCCGCCGGGTCCGGCCCAGCATCAGCGCCGCCAGCGTCACCGCCGACGGGCAGACCCCGTACGGGACGAAGTGGTGCTCGGCGACCCAGGCCGAGTCGAGCCCGGCCTCCTCGGCCACCTCGGCGGTCCGCACCGCCCGGTGCAGCGCCTCCCCCTGCCCCTGGCCCGGGAACTGGGCAGCCAGTACAAACGCTCCTACGCGCATCGCCCTTGGCCTCCTCGCGGCTGGCGCGGCCTCCCCCAGGTGGACCGGCTCGTTGCTCGTCGACGGCATCGACTTCTGCTGGCAACAACGTCTGACACGTGCCAAAGGCACGGCCTGACAGGAAAGTTATTGAGATAGTCGGGCCAGTTCCGTTCGGACGCCGGCCTACACCGAACACCCTGCGGGTACCCCGCCTCGCGGCGCGTAGTCTGGGAGAAAGTCACCGACCGCCGCCCCTTCGTGAGGTATACGTGTCACCGCGCCACAACCGCCCCAGGGGCGGCGAGACCCCGGAAGAACGGCCCGCCTCCGGGTACGACCGGTACGGACTGGAGCGCACCGAGGAGTACCTGGGCGAGGACTGGAAGGTCCGGCACGTCGCGGGCGCCAGCGCGGCGGGCAAGCGCTACCGCTGCCCGGGCTGCGACCAGGAGATCCCCTCGGGCACCCCGCACCTGGTGGCGTGGCCCGAGTACGGCGGCGTCGACGACCGCCGGCACTGGCACAAGGCCTGCTGGAACGCGAAGGACCGCCGCACCTCCAAGGTGCAGCGGTCCCGCAACGCCCCGCGGTACTGATCCCCGCGGCCGCCGGCGCTCAGACGTCCCGGCGGCTGACCACGGCGTAGGAGGCGGCGATCGCGGCCGCCGTCACCAGGACGATCAGGCTCATCTGGGCCAGGTCGCTGGGCATCGTCGCCCCGCCCATCCCACTGTCCTGGATCCCGAACAGCTGGAACAGCCCGACGGGCGCGTTGTAGCGCAGGACCAGCCCGCCCACCCCGCTGGTGACCGGCCAGACCATCAGTATCGACCCGAGCACCGGGGGCATGGTGACCACGCCGAGCATCACCGCGATGGCGCCCGCCGAGTGCCGCACCAGCGCCCCGACGGCCATCGCGAGCAGGCCGAGCAGGGTCACGTAGAGGCAGCCGGCCAGCGCGCCCGCCCACTCGGCGAGGCCGTGCGGTCCGGCGGCCGGCCCGCTGTGGAGGATCGCCGCCCAGAGGCCGACGAACCCCACCGACAGGGTGGTGGTGACGAGGGCGACCGTGCCGAAGACCAGGTACTTGGCGGTGAGTACCCGCAGCCGGTCGGGGGCGGCGGTGAAGGTGGTGCGGATCAGGCCCGTGCCGTACTCCGAGGAGATCGTCAGCACACCGAGCATGATCACGGCGATCTGCCCGACCATCAGCCCGAAGAGGGCCGGTGCCGTGTAGGGGAGGTTCGCGTAGTCCCGGGAGGCGGTCTGCACCACGGCCAGCATGCCGACGCCGACGACCAGGCCCACCAGGGAGCCGAGCGTCCACAGGGTGGAGCGCACGGAGGTCAGCTTGGTCCACTCCGAAGCCAGTGCGTGCCCCAGGTGCGGCCGCGGGGTGGGCAGCGGCGAGCTGTAGGGGGTGGTGGTCATCGGGGGTCCTCGGGGGTGCGCTGGGGGGAGGGGGCCAGATCGGCGGCGGTGTCCGGCATCAGGAAGGGGCGCCGCTCGGCTCCCGGCGGCGGGGGAGCGAAGAAGCTCGCCGCCGTCTCGGGCGCGACGGCCGCCGGAGCCTCGTCCTCCCACGCGGGGACCGTCAGCGGCTCGGGTTCCCACAGCTCGGCGCGCGGATCGTCGGAGGAGGTGTACTCGACGGAGGACTGGGTCATCCGCATGTAGGCCTCCTCCAGCGAGGCCCGGTGCGGGGACAGCTCCCACAGCCGTACCCCGGCCGTGTGCGCGAGCTCGCTGATCCGCGGGAGCTCCAGCCCGGTGACGCGCAGCGCCCCGTCGGACTCCTGGAGCACCCGGCCGCCCGCCCCGGTCAGGGCGGTCGCCAGGGTCCGGCTGCCGTCGGGGTCCGCGTCGGCGGCGCGGACCCGCGCGAATCCGGCCGAGTTGTGCGTGATGAAGTCCTGCGTGCTCATGTCGGCCAGCAGCCGGCCCCGGCCGATCACGATCAGGTGGTCGGCGGTCAGGGCCATCTCGCTCATCAGGTGCGAGGAGACGAAGACGGTGCGGCCCTCGGCGGCGAGCTGCCGCATCAGGTTGCGGACCCAGAGGATGCCCTCGGGGTCGAGGCCGTTGACCGGCTCGTCGAAGAGCAGCACCTGGGGGTCGCCGAGCAGGGCGGCCGCGATGCCGAGCCGCTGGCCCATGCCGAGTGAGAAGCCCTTCGTCCGCTGGCGGGCCGCGGCCTGGAGGCCGACCACGCCGAGGACCTCGTCCACCCGCTTCTCGGGGATCCCGGAGAGCTGGGCGATGGACAGCAGGTGCGTACGGGCGCGGCGGCCGCCGTGCACGGCTTTGGCGTCGAGCAGGGCGCCGACGTGCCGCTGGGCGTTGGGCAGCTCCCGGAAGGGGAGGCCGTTGATCGTGACCCGGCCCGAGGTGGGCCGGTCCAGTCCGAGGATCATGCGCATGGTGGTCGACTTGCCGGAGCCGTTGGGCCCGAGGAAGCCGGTCACGTGGCCGGGCTTGACCTGGAAGGACAGCTCGTCGACGGCGGTCTTGGCGCCGAAACGCTTCGTCAGGCCGACGGCCTCGATCATGGTGCTGCCCCTTGTCGGCCCCGGACGGCTCTCGCCCGCCTATGCCCTAAGAGGATATCGAGCCCCGGCCGGTTCCCGCCGGGGCCGGATCCCTGAGCTGTCCCTGAGATCCGGCCCGGGGTTTTCCCGTAGTACGCGGGACGTCCGCCCTGAGGCGGACCCGCCGTCAGGCGTCCCGCTTGCGCAGGACCAGGTAGCCGCCGGCGACCGCGGCGAGGACCCACAGGACCATGATGCCGAGCCCGCCCCAGGGGCCGTAGGGGGCCTGGACCTGGTTCATGGCGTCCGGGACGGTTTCCATGATCTTGGAGCCGGCCTGGTCCGGGAAGTACTGGGCGACCTTCCGGGTCGAGGCGAAGGCGTGGAGGATGTTCGAGATCAGGAAGAAGAACGGCATCAGGATGCCCAGCGCCAGGATCGAGCTGCGCAGGACGGCGGTGACGCCCATCGAGAACAGCGCGATCAGGGCCATGTAGAGGCCGGCGCCGATCACCGCGCGCAGGGCGTGCTCCCGGCCGAGGCCGGTGCCGTGGTCGCCCAGGATCGCCTGGCCCAGGAAGAAGGACAGGAAGCTGGTCGCCAGGCCCACGGCCAGGGCGAGTGCGGTGGCGGCGGTGAGCTTGCCGAGCAGCAGGGTCCCGCGGCGCGGCACGGCGGCCAGCGAGGTGCGGATCATGCCCGTGCCGTACTCGGTGCCGACGACCAGGACACCGAAGACGATCATGGCGAGCTGGCCGAGGGACATGCCCGCGAAGCTGATCATGATCGGGTCGAAGGTGAGCTTCTCGGCGGGGGTCATGTCCTTGAAGCGGGATGCGGTGAAGGAGCACAGCAGGGCGCCGAGCCCGACCGTGACGACCAGGGCGCAGGCCAGGGTCCAGGTGGTCGAGGCCACGGTGCGGATCTTCGTCCACTCCGACCGCAGGACGGCGGGGAAGGAGGCCATGCTCACTCACCGCCCTGTCGGGGCGCGTGGGCGTGGTATTCGACGGAGTCCGCCGTCATGCGCATGAACGCTTCCTCCAGTGAAGCCCGTTGGGGGCTGAGTTCGTGCAGCACGATCTGGTGCTGGGCGGCGAGTTCGCCGAGCCGCTCGCTGGGGACGCCGTCGATTTCCAGGGCGCCGGTGGCGGGGACGCTGATCGCGTCGATGCCGGCCTGGTGCAGGACGTCCTTGAGGCGTTCCTGCTGCGGCGAGCGCAGACGTACGTAACTGCGGGAGTTCCGGTGGATGAAATCCGCCATGGACAAGTCGGCGAGGAGCTTTCCTTGTCCGATGACCACCAAATGGTCTGCGGTCAGCGCCATTTCGCTCATCAGATGGGAGGAGACGAAGATCGTCCTTCCCTCTGACGCCAGGCCCTTCATAAGATTGCGGATCCAGAGAATTCCCTCGGGGTCCAGACCATTGACGGGTTCGTCGAACATGAGGATCTGCGGATCGCCCAGCAGCGCGGCGGCGATTCCCAGCCGCTGGCCCATTCCGAGCGAAAATCCTTTCGACTTCTTCCGTGCCACCGGCGTCAGTCCGACCAGGTCCAGCACCTCGTCCACCCGGCTCCTGGGAATCCGGTTCGACTGGGCGAGGCAGAGCAGGTTGTTGTAGGCGCTGCGGCCGCCGTGCATGGCCTTGGCGTCCAGCAGCGCCCCGATGTGCTTCAGCGGTTCCTTGAGGTCCCGGTAGTGCTTCCCGTCGATCCGGACCGTGCCGCTGGTCGGATGGTCGAGGTCCAGCATCATGCGCATGGTGGTCGACTTCCCCGCCCCGTTCGGGCCGAGGAAGCCGGTCACCGCCCCCGGTTTGACCTGGAAGCTGAGGTGGTCCACGGCGGTCTTCGCGCCGAATCGTTTCGTGAGGCCCTCTAGCTCGATCATGCGGCCACGCTAGAACGCCGCAGGGCCGTACGCCACCTCGAAAGGTGATGTACGGCCCGGGATGCCCGATTTGGGGCTACCAGCGAGTAGGTCCGCGTGCGCACGGGGGTGTATCCGCACGCGGGCGTACGGGAGTTGCTAGCGGCTCTGCTGCGCCGGCACGCCGCGGGTGACCGGCTCGTCGTCGATCGGGGAGCCGGCGGCGGCCACGGCCGCACCGGTCAGGGTCGCCAGCATCTCGCGGACGTTGGTCAGCTGGGCGTTGATGGAGTCGCGGCGGTTGGTGAGCGCCGCCAGCTCGCGCTCGGACTCGCTGCGGATGCGGTCGGCCTTGGCGTTGGCGTCGGCGACGATGTCCTCGGCCTGGCGCTGCGCGGTCTCCACGGTCTGGCGGGCCCGGCGCTCGGCGTCCGTACGGAGCTTCTCGGCCTCCAGGCGCAGCTGTTCGGCGCGGTGCTCGATCTCCGCAAGGCGCTTTTCGGCCTTCTGCTGACGCGAGGCCAGGTCGCGCTCCGACTGCTCGCGACGCTTGGCCAGGTTGGTCTCGAAGTCCGCGGCGGCCTGGGCGGCCTTGGCGCGGGTCTCCTCGAAGAGGGCGTCGGCCTCCTCGCGCTTGGAGGCGGCGTCCTTCTGGGCCTCGGCGCGCAGGGTGGCGGCGTCCCCCTTCGCCTTCTCGACGATGCGGACGCCCTCGTCCTCCGCCTTCGACTTCCGGTCCGCGGCGAACGACTCGGCGTCGTTGCGCACCTGCTGCGCGGCGGACTCGGCCAGCTCACGGTGCTGCTCGGCCGCGCGACGGGCCTCCTCGCGCAGGTCCTTCGCCTCCTCCTCGGCCAGCCGCAGGATCTTCTCGACCCGGGCGCCGAGGCCGGCGTACGACGGCTCCGCGTCGCTCACCTGGGCCTGGGCGTTCTGCGTTTCGAGGTGCAGCTCCTCGATCCGCTTTTCCAGAGAGTTGATTCGTCCTAGGGCGCTGTCGCGGTCGGAGACCAGCTTGGTAATGCGGTCGTCCACCTGACCGCGGTCGTAACCACGCCGCACGAGCTCGAAGCCGAAGGGGGAGGAAGTGTCGCTCATGGGGTTCCTGTCGAATGAGACCGATGAGGTGCTACGTGAGGTGTTGAGGGGAATCCTAGGCGCCCGGGCGGCGTGTCATCGAGTCAATCCGCGTTTGCCCTGGACAATGACACCCCTTTTGAGTGGCAAGGCGACGGAATGATTGTCACTCCTTCGACTGAACCTCCCTCGGAAGCACACATCCTGCGCTCTGACTACCCCTCGGAGGCCTTGCCACCCGAACGAGTGGACCCCGCTGATGCGCCGGCCTTCACGCCCCCCGCGCCCTGGCCGCCCAATGCGGGCTTTCCGCCACCCGAAGGTGCCTCGAATGATTCCAACGCCTCAAGAACGTCCTGGACACGGGAGATCTCGGCCTGAATGTCCTCGCGCCTGCGCACCAGCACCTCCAGCTCGCGCCGGCCCTCGTCCACGATCCGCTCCGCCTCGGCCTGGGCCTCCGCGAGCGCCTTCTCGGCCTGGCGGGAAAGCTCCGCCTTCTTCGTCTCGGCCTCCTTGAGCAGCGTCTCGGCCTTGCGCACGGCCGCGATGCGGACCTTGCTCGCCTCGCTGCTCGCGTCCGACACCAGCTCCTTGGCCTTCGCCTCCGCCTCGGCACTCTGCTCGGTCGCCGCACGGACCAGCTTGTCCACGCGCTCGCCGGCCGACTTCATCTGCTCCGCCGACTCCCGGCGGGCACGCTCGTGCAGCTCCTCGACCTCGGACTCGACGCGGGTACGCAGCTCCTCCGCCCGCTCCCTTATCGCCGCGGCGTCGCTGCGCGCCCCGACCAGCAGCTCGTCGGCGTCCGTACGGGCCTTCTCCACCAGGGAGTTCCCCTCGACGGTCGCCTCGGAGGTGATCCGCGCGGCCTCCTTGCGCGCCGCGTCCACCATCGCGTCGGCCTGCTCCTCGGCCGCCGTCGTGGCGGCCAGGGCCTGCCGGCCCGCGTCGGAGGTCAGCTTGTCGGCCTCCGCCGCCGCCTCCGTGATGAGCCGGTCCACCTGCTCCGCGGCCTCGCGGCGGCGCTTGTTGGCCTCCTCGCGCGCCTCGTCCAGCGCCCGCTCGGACTCCTCGCGGGCCTGCGTACGGACCCGGTCCGCCTCGGTCGCGGCCTCCGCCTTGACCCGCTCCGCCTCGGAACGGGTGCGGGTGGCGTGCTCCTGCGCCGAAGCCAGCGCCTCGGCCGCCTCCGCGCGCAGCCGCTCGGCCTCGCCGGCCGCCTCGCCGACCGTGCGCTCGTTGTCCTTGCGGGTCTGCTCGGTGAGCTTCTCCGACTCCGACACGGCCTCGGTGATGAGCCGGTCCGCCTGCTCGGCGGCGTCCGTGCGCAGCCGGTTGCCCTCCGCGCGCGCCTCGTCGAGGGTCTGCTCCGCCTCCCGCTCGGCGCTCGCGAGGGTCTCGTTCGCCGCCGTGGTGACGCGCTCCGCCTCCGCGGTGGCCTCGCCGATGATCCGGCCGCCCTCCGCACGGGCCTCGTCCAGGGTCCGCGCCGCCTCGGCGCGCAGCCGGTCCGCCTCCGCGGCGGCCTCGCCGACCGTCAGCTCGTTCGCCGCGCGGGTCTCCTCGATCAGCCGGTCGCCCTCCGCACGGGAGTCCACCAGGATCTTGGCCGAATCCCGCTCGGCGGCGGCCAGCGTCGCCGCGGCCTGCGCCGTGAGCTTCTCCGCCTCGGCGGCGGCCTCGGTGATGAGGCGGTCGGCCTGCTCGGCGGCCTCGGTCCGCAGCCGGTTGGCCTCGGCACGCGCCTCGTCCAGCACGGCCTGCGCCTCGGCGCGGGCGGCCTCCGCGGCCTGCTCGGCCTCCGTCGTGAGGCGCTCCGCCTCCGCGGCGGCCTCGCCGACCGTCAGCTCGTTCGCCGCCCGGGTCTCCTCCGTCAGCCGCTCCGCCTCGGCGGCGGCCTCGGTGATGAGGCGGTCGGCCTGCTCGGCCGCCTCGGTCCGCAGCCGGTTGCCCTCGGCGCGGGCCTCGTCCAGGACGGACGCCGCCTCGGCGCGGGTGGCCTCCGCGGCCTGCTCGGCCTCCGTCGTGAGCCGCTCGGCCTCCGCCGTGGCCGCCGCGACCGTCAGTTCGTTCGCCGCGCGGGTCTCCTCGGTGACCCGCTCCGCCTCCGCCGTCGCCTCGGCCGTGATCCGGGCGCCCTCGGCGCGGGAGGCCTCCAGGGACTCCGCCGCCTCGTTCCGGATCCGGTTGGCGTCGTCACGGGCGTCCGCGCGGGTCCGCGCCGCGTCGCGCTCGGACGCCGCCAGGGCGTCGGTCGCCTCCGTACGCACCCGCTGCGCGTACTCGGCCGTGTCGGCGCGCAGCTGCTCCGCCTCGGCGATGGCGTCGCCGACCGTGCGCTCGGCCAGGGCCTTCGCCGCGTCCGTCTCGACCTTGGCCTCGTGGCGGATGCGGGTGGCGTCCTCGCCGGCCCGGTCCCGCTCGGCGTGGGCGTCGGCGCGGACCCGGTCCGCCTCCTGCTCCGCCTCGGCGCGGGTGCGCTCCGCCGCCACCTCGGCCGCGCTGCGCAGCCCGGCGATCTCCTCCTCGGCCTGCTCGTGCAGCCCGGCCACGGAGTCCCGTACCTGCTGGGCGGTGGCCTCGGCCGCCGCGACCAGCTCCGCCGCGCGGACCTCCGCCTCCTCGGTCAGGCGGGCCGCCTCGGCCTGTGCCTCCTCCGAGCGCTTGCGGGCCTGCGCCAGCAGCTCCTCGCTCTGCTCGCGGGCCTGCGCCCGCTCGTTGCCCGCGTCCGTCCGGGCCGCCGACAGGGTCTCCTCGGCCTCGCGACGGCGCCGGGCGGCCTCCTCCTGGGCGGCGGCCAGCGCCTCCGCGGCCTCCGCGGCGACCCGTTCGGCCGCCGCCTTCGCCTCGGCGCGCAGCCGGTCCGCGGTCTCCTGCGCCTCCGTGCGGACCCGCTCCGACTCGGCCTCCGCCTCGGCGCGCAGCCGTACGGCGACCAGCTCGGCCTCCGCGCGGACCCGGCCGGCGTCCTGCGCGGCCTCGGAGCGCAGCTGCTCGGCCTCCGCCTCCGCCTGCCCCTGGAGGGTGCGGATCCGCTCCGCCGACTCGGCGCGCAGCCGGTCGCTCTCCTCGGTGGTCTCCTTGCGGATGTTCTCCGCCGCCAGCCGGGACTCGCGCAGGGTCTGCTCGGCCGACGCCAGGCGGGCCTCGGCGTCCGTCTGGAGCCGGGTGAGCTCGGCGTCGGCCTCCGCCCGCTTGGCCGCCAGGGCCTGCTCGGTCTCCTCACGCCGTGCCCGGACCGCCGCGTCCGCCTCGGCGGTGACCGCCGCGGCCTGCTCCTCGGCCTCGGCGCGCAGCCGTTCCGCCTCGGCGCGGGTGCGCTCCAGGGTCTCCTCGGCCTGCCGGCGCAGGGTGGTGGCCCGCTCCACGGCCTCGGCGCGGACCCGCTCGCTCTCGGCGCTCGCGCCGGAGCGCAGCTCGTCGGCGTCGGCCTTGGCCTTGCCCAGCAGCTCCTCGGCGGTCTTGGCCGCCTCCTCGATCTGCCCGACCGCCTCGCGGCGGGCCTCGCCGCGGATCCGCTCGCCCTCGGCGACCGCCTCGGCGCGCAGCTGCTCGGCCTCGCCGCGCAGCCGCCGGGCCTCCTCCTGGAGTTCGACCGTGCGGGCCCGGTACTCCTCGGTGTCGTCCTTCGCGGCGCCCTTGAGCTCCGCTGCCGCGTCCGCCGCCTGGGCGCGCAGCCGCTCCGCCTCGGCCTCCGCCTCGCGGCGGATCCGCTCGGCCTCCTCGGAGGCGGCGCGGGTGGTCGCCCGGGCGTCCTCCGAGGCCTTGTTCAGTACGTCCTCGGCGGTACGGGCCGCCTTCGCCAGCTGCGCCGCCATGTCCTCGGCGGCGGCCGTACGGGCCTGCTCGCCGGCCTCGGTGCGCAGCCGCTCCGCCTCGGCGCGGGCGTCGGCCAGCGCGTGCTCGGCCTCGGCCTTGAGGGCCTCGGCCTCCTTGGTGGCCTCGCCGACCAGCCGTGCCACCTGCTCCTTGGCGGTGCGGGTGCGCTGCTCGTTGACGGACTCGGCCGAGGCGAGCTGCCGGGCGGCGCTCTCCTTGGCCTCCGCGAGCAGGGTCTCCGCCTCGGCCCGGGCCGAGCGCAGCGCGCCGTCGGCCTCCTGGACCCGCGCCTCGGCGACGCGGCCGAGGTCCAGGGTCTGCCGGCGGGTCTGCTCGGCCTCGGCGGTGGTGGTGGTGCGCAGCCGCTCGGCGTGCTCGGTGGCCTCCTGGGCCTGCGCGGAGGCGGCGGCCAGCAGCCGCTCGGCCTCCTTGCGGGCGCGCAGCAGCGCCTGCTCGGCCTCGGCGCGGGCGGCCTCGGCGTCGGCGGCGAGCCGGCGGCGGGCCTCCTCGGCGGTACGGGCGGCCTCGGCGCGGGCGGCGTTCAGCGCCTGCTCGGCCTCGGCGCGCGACTCCTCCATGAGCCGGCGGGCCTGGGCCTCGGTGCGGGCGCGCAGCTGCTCGGCCCAGGCGACGTTCTCGTTGACGTGCGCCTCGACGGTCTGGCGGCGCTCGTTGAGCTCCTGGTCCAGCCGCTGGCGGCGGTTGACGGCCTCGGCGTGCAGCTCGGCCTGGAGGCGCGCCTGGTGCTCGGCGTGCTCCTGGAGGATGCGCTGGGTCTGCGCCCGGGCGTCGCGCAGTTCGCGCTCGGCGTCGGAGCGCATCTGGTCGGCCTGGATCTGGGCGTTGCGCAGCAGCTGCTCCGCCTGGTATCCCATGTCCGCGCCGTCGTAGGCGGGCCGGGACGCGAGGGCGCGGCGCACCTCGTGCAGCTTGGCCCGCAGCACCTCGACCTGGTAGCCCAGGTCCTCGGCGTGCTGGACGGCCTTCCCGCGCTCCTTCCTCAGCCGTTCCATCTCGGCTTCGAGGCGCGTGAGATGGTCGGCTTCAGCCTGATGGCTCTCCTGGCTTTCGTAGCCGAGCACAGCGCGGTCCCGTCCGTCCCCTGGTCGCAAGCTCACCTTCAATTGAGCATCGCTCGCCCGCTGAACGACGCCCCCGGGGAAATGGTGTCAGAAACCGGGGCAGGGGTATCAGGTCCCGCCCCGTCTCCGACCGCACCCCGGCCGAGCCATGGCCACTCTACCGGCCGGGGAATGGGGGCATCAGTGCGCTGAGGCGGGGCTGTCCCCCGTCGGGTGCCGAGACGCCTTGCTCCATGGGCCCGTGATGAATGGATTTGCGGTGTTCGAATGAATCTGTCCGAGGGTGCCGAGTAGCGTCGTTGACGTGAAGCTCGTCGTCGAAGTGAAGCTTCAGCCTGCGGGAGCACACCTACGCCGAGGTCAAGACACGCTGGGGGCTGGGTGCGCAGGCCGCGCAGCATGTGATCAAGAAGACGTGCGACGCGTATGCGACTTTGAGGGCGAATCTGACGGCCGGCCGCCTTGGCGGGCCTGGGTCGAAGCGCCACCGCTTGGCATCGGGCAAGCCCATTGAGTTCCGGGCGGCCGCAGCCCAGCCGTATGACGACAGAATGCTTTCCTGGCAGCTGGATGCCCGCACCGTCTCCATCTGGAGCACCAGGGGCAGACTCAAGGGCCTCGCCTCCACGGGAGGCCGGGAGCAGCTGGCCACTCTGGCTCGGTACCGCATGGGGGAGTCGGACCTGGTCCACCGGGACGGTGCCTGGTTCCTGCTCGCGACGTGCGAGGTCCCCGAGGCGCAGCCGAACAGCAACCCGGTGGACCTCCTGGGTGTGGACCTGGGCGTCGTCAACATCGCCACCACCAGCGACGGCCATGTCATGGCGGGACGTCGTCTGAACCGCTCCCGCGCGCGGGATCGGTCTGGAAGACCTGACCGGGATCCGCGAACGGGTACGGCTGAGGAAGCCCCAACGGGCCATGGTGCACAGCTGGGCGTTTGCCCAGCTCGGCGCGTTCATTGCGTACAAGGCCCGCCGGGCCGGGGTGCCCGTCGTGTACGTCGATCCGGCGTACACCTCGTGCACCTGCTCCCGGTGCGGCTACGTTGACAAGGCGAACCGGGTCTCGCAGGCCCGCTTCGTGTGCCGGTCCTGCGGATTCGTTGATCACGCAGACCGCAACGGCTCCCGCAACGTCCGCGCACGTGCGCAGGCGTTGTGGCGCAGCGGGGCCCCGTCGACGGCCCCAGCCGCCCTTGTCGGGCTGGACGCGGACGGCACACCACAGCCAGCGGTGTGCCGTAACGCAAGCGCATCACGTCAGTGATGCGCGGTTGACTGCTCCGGGTTGCTGGTGACCAGTTCGGTGAGGACTCCGTGGCAGTCCTTGGGGTGCAGGAAGGTGATCCGGGAGCCCATCGAGCCGATGCGGGGCTCGTCGTAGAGGACCCGGACGCCCTTGGCCCGGATGGCCTCGGCGTCGCCGTCGACGTCGGCCGTGCCGAAGGCGATGTGGTGGACGCCCTCGCCGTTCTTGGCGAGCCACTTGCCCACCGCGGAGTCCTCGCGGGTGGGCTCCAGGAGCTGGAGGTAGGAGGCGCCGCCGTCGGAGGTCTCGTTGATCTTCAGCATGGCCTCACGGACGCCCTGCTCCTCGTTGACCTCGGTGTGGAACACCTCGAAGCCGTACGTGGCACGGTAGAACTCGACGGTCTTGTCCAGGTCGAAGCAGGCGATCCCGATGTGGTCGATTCTTGTCAGCATGGGTCCAGTGCACCGCCGAGGAGGGTCGTCACGCAACGTGCCAGCGATCACACCGACTGCCCGGTGACGGCGCGGGTACTGCTCAGTACATTCAGGTAAACCCTCGTTCACTCCTCAGCTTCCCCGCTGAAAGGGGATTCGCCCTCATGTCCGAAGCGATCAACACCACCTCAGTGATCGTCGCCGGGGCCCGCACGCCCATGGGGCGGCTGCTCGGCTCGCTGAAGTCCTTCTCGGGCGCCGACCTCGGCGGCTTCGCCATCAAGTCCGCGCTGGAGCGGGCCGGTATCTCCGGCGACCAGGTCCAGTACGTGATCATGGGCCAGGTGCTCCAGGCCGGCGCGGGCCAGATCCCGGCCCGCCAGGCCGCCGTCAAGGCCGGCATCCCCATGAACGTGCCCGCGCTCACCATCAACAAGGTGTGCCTCTCGGGCCTCGACGCCATCGCCCTCGCCGACCAGCTCATCCGCGCGGGCGAGTTCGACATCGTGGTCGCGGGCGGCCAGGAGTCGATGACGAACGCCCCGCACCTGCTGCCGAAGTCCCGCGAGGGCTACAAGTACGGCGCGATCGAGATGCTGGACGCGATGGCCTACGACGGCCTCACCGACGCCTTCGAGAACATCGCGATGGGCGAGTCCACGGAGAAGCACAACACCCGCCTGGGCATCGAGCGCGCCCCGCAGGACGAGTTCGCCGCCGCCTCGCACCAGCGGGCCGCCGCCGCGCAGAAGAACGGTGTCTTCGAGGCCGAGATCACCCCGGTGGAGATCCCGCAGCGCAAGGGTGACCCGGTGATCTTCGCCGCGGACGAGGGCATCCGCCCGGAGACCACGGTCGAGTCGCTCGGCAAGCTGCGCCCGGCGTTCGCCAAGGACGGCACCATCACCGCCGGCACCTCCTCGCAGATCTCCGACGGCGCCGCCGCCGTGGTCGTGATGAGCAAGGCCAAGGCCGAGGAGCTGGGCCTGGAGTGGCTCGCCGAGATCGGCGCCCACGGCAACGTGGCCGGCCCGGACAACTCCCTCCAGTCGCAGCCCTCGAACGCGATCCTGCACGCCCTGAAGAAGGACGGCCTGGAGGTCGCCGACCTGGACCTGATCGAGATCAACGAGGCCTTCGCCGCGGTCGCCGTGCAGTCAATGAAGGACCTCGGCGTGACCCCGGAAAAGGTGAACGTCAACGGCGGCGCCATTGCCCTGGGCCACCCGATCGGCATGTCCGGCGCCCGCGTGGTGCTCCACCTGGCGCTGGAGCTCAAGCGACGCGGCGGCGGGGTCGGCGCGGCCGCGCTGTGCGGCGGCGGCGGCCAGGGCGACGCCCTCGTCATCCGCGTTCCGAAGGCGTAGGTGCGGCCCTTATGACGACGGTGGACGTCCCCGCGCTGGTGGCGCAGGCCCGTGAGGGCCGGCCGCGGGCGGTCGCCCGGCTGATCTCCCTGGTCGAGGGGGCGTCCCCGCACCTGCGCGAGGTCATGGCCGCCCTGGCGCCGCTCACGGGCGGCGCGTACGTGGTCGGGCTGACCGGCTCCCCGGGGGTGGGCAAGTCGACCTCGACCTCGGCCCTGGTCACGGCCTACCGCAAGGCCGGCAAGCGGGTCGGCGTGCTCGCGGTGGACCCGTCCTCGCCCTTCTCGGGCGGGGCCCTGCTCGGCGACCGGGTCCGCATGTCGGACCACGCCTCCGACCCGGGGGTCTACATCCGCTCCATGGCCACCCGCGGGCACCTGGGCGGGCTCGCGTGGGCGGCGCCGCAGGCGATCCGGGTGCTGGACGCGGCCGGCTGCGACGTGGTCCTGGTCGAGACGGTCGGCGTCGGGCAGTCGGAGGTGGAGATCGCCTCGCAGGCCGACACCTCGGTGGTGCTGCTCGCGCCGGGGATGGGCGACGGGATCCAGGCCGCGAAGGCGGGGATCCTGGAGATCGGCGACGTGTACGTGGTGAACAAGGCCGACCGGGACGGCGCGGACGCGACCGCCCGGGAGCTGAACCACATGCTGGGCCTGGGAGAGTCCCGCGGCCCCGGCGACTGGCGGCCGCCGATCGTCAAGACGGTCGCGGCCCGGTCGCAGGGCATCGACGAGCTGGTCGAGCAGCTGGAGAAGCACCGGGCGTGGATGGACGAGCGCGGGGTGCTGGCCGAGCGGAGGGCCGCGCGGGCGGCGCGGGAGGTCGAGACCATCGCGATCACCGCGCTGCGGAGCCGGCTGGCCGACCTGCACGGGGACGCGCATCTGGGGGCGCTGGCCGCCAGGGTCGCCGGGGGCGAGCTTGATCCCTATGCGGCGGCCGACGCGCTGCTGGACAGCCTGACCGAGGGCTGAGGCCGCCTGCGGGGGCGGGGTGGGGTGTTTCCCCGCCCCGCCCTTTCGCAGCCCTAGATCTTGCCGCGGGTGCCGCGGAGGTGTTCCGCGACGGGTGCCAGGGATGCGCGCAGGGCCTGGAGGGCCTCCGGGGGGAGCAGGTCGATGAAGTGCTCCCGTACGGACGCCACGTGGCGCGGGGCGACCTTGCGCATGGTCTCCATGCCCTCGTCGGTGAGGACGGCGTACAGCCCGCGCCGGTCGGACTCGCAGTTGACCCGGCGCACCAGACCCGCGGTCTCCATGCGGGTGATCTGGTGCGAGAGCCGGCTCTTGGACTGGAGGGTGGCCGTCGCCAGGTCGCTCATGCGCATCCGGTGGCCCTCGGACTCCGAGAGGTTCACGAGGATCTCGTAGTCGTTGTTGGTGAGTCCGAAGGGCTGGAGATCCTTTTCCAGCTGGTGCATCAGCAGTCTGCTGACGTCCAGGTGGGTGCGCCAGGCGCACTGTTCGGCTTCGGTGAGCCAGCGGGTGGCCGTCTCGGTCTCCATCGTCTCCATGAATGAACTCTACCTAAGAAGTTGAATTACGTACAAAAATAGGAAGATCTTCCCGGCCCGCGAGGCGTGCTCCTCCTCACAGGCCGAGCCGCCGCTGGAGGTCGCCGAGCTGCCCCGGCATCCGCGGCACCCCCAGCTGCCCCAGCGGGCCCTGGCCGGCCCCCGGGACGCCCTGCGCGTTGCCCGCGGCCGCCCCGGCGCCCACCGCGCCGACCGACTGCTCCGCCATCAGCATCTCGCTCGACTGGAGCAGCACCGTGCCCGCCCCGACGAACTCGAACTGGTGCTCCTCGCCCGAGGCGCCTCCGATGCCCGTCAGGGCGCGCAGCCCGCCCATCACGCCGGACATGTAGCCGTGGTCGTAGTGGTGGCAGGGGGAGGGGCAGTCCGCCCAGCCCACCAGCGCCTGCGGATCCACCCGCAGCGGCGGCTCCATGAAGACCACCGGACCGTTGGACGCGGCCACGAACTTCCCGGTTCCGATCAGCGTGAGGAAACCCGGGACGATCGACTGCTTGAGGGCCAGCGAGGGCTGGTAGGCGAGGAGGTTCCCGGACCGGATGGTCAGGTTGCCCTCGTCCAGGTCGTACGAGTTCACGTCGAAGGCCCGGTCGGCCAGCAGCATCTTGCCCTGGCCCTCGGCCACCACCCAGTCGCTCGCGTGCAGCGGCGAGTGGAAGCTGGTGCGCAGCAGCCGGTCGAAGCGGCCGTGCCCGATGCCGTTGAACTCGATGCGCCCGTAGTACGAGATCATCTTGCCCTTCTGCAGGAACCACTGGTTCCCCTTGAGCTCCACGCAGAAGGTGTACTTGTTGACGTTGTCGTCGGAGGGCAGCGTGTACGGGTCGAAGACCGTCGGGCCGCCCGGCCCGCCGCTCACGGGTCCGAAGTTCACAGCTTCTCCTCCGAGGCCTGTACGTAGACGGCGCCCTGGCCGGACAGTTCCAGCTGGAACGCCTCGCCCGAGCCGCGCCCCACCATGTCCCGCCAGCCGAGCGCGGTGGAGAGCTTGTTCCTGACGTCCCCGTGGTGGGCCACGTACGCCTGCGGGTCGACGTGGACCGGCCGGTTCGGGGTGATGGGGAGCTCGATGACCCCGCCGTGGGCCATCACGGCGACCGCGCCGTGGCCCTTGAGGGTGGTGGTGAACAGGCCCTGCCCGGTCACCTGGCCGCGCACCATGCCCATGACGCCGCCCTGCGAGCCCATGAACATCGTGCCCTGCTGGAGGGTGCCGTCGAAGGCGAGCAGCCGGTCCGCCTCGACGTAGAGGGTGTCGCCCTGGAGGTTGATCACCTGGATGTGGTGGCCGCCGTGGCCGAACATCACCGTGCCGCTGCCCTCCACCTCCATCAGCGGGGTCTGCTCGTTCGCCACCCGGCGCCCGATCATGCCCATGACGCCGCCCTGGCCGCCGGTGATGCTCGGGGTGAAGGAGACCTCGCCGCGGTAGGCGAGCATCGCCCCGCGCTGGCTGTACATCTTCTGCCCGGGGACCACCTGGGCCTCGACCATCTTCGAGTTGATCTCGCGGAACGGCATCAGAGGTCGCCCCCGATCGTGTTGCGCTCGCTGGGCTGCACGTACACCAGGCCCTCGCCCTCGAAGCGGATCTGGAACGCCTCGCCCGATCCCTCGCCGATCAGGGTCCGGAAGTTGATCCCCGACTGGAAGGACTGCTGGAGGTTGCCCGTGTGGGCGATGTACGCGCCCGGGTCGACCGAGAGCGGGTACTGGGCGCTGACGCGCAGCACCACCGCCGGGCCGTCGGACATGATCGCCGCCTGGCCGGAGCCCTCCACCGTCGTGGTGAAGAGCCCGTTGCCGGTGCTCGCGCCGCGCAGACCGGTGAAGGTCGTGCCGGTGCGCAGGGAGGAGTCGGTGCACAGCAGGTTGCTGGACTCGACGTAGAGCTTCTCCCCGCGCAGGTTCACCAGGTTGATCTCGCTCGCACGGTCCGCGAAGTAGCAGGTGCCGTGTCCCTGCACCTCCATCACGGTCATCTGCTCGCCGGTGAGCCGGCGCGTCACCATTCCGCGGAGGCCTTCGCCGCCGCCCGTCATCTTCTTGAAGGCCATCTGCCCGTCGTACGCGACCATGGAGCCGTTCTTCGCTTTCACGGCGTCCCCGGTCAGCTCGACGGCCAGCACCTTGCTGCCTTGGAGTCGGAACTGAGCCACGGGGACGAAGGTATCGGCACCCGGCGGCACCGAACAGGGCCCGGAGGTCGATATACGCCACATTCATCCGGTGTTGGGGGTTCCGGCCCCCCGCCCGAAGATCCCCGGGAGCGGCTGAGACACTGGAACGGCCCCCGGTCCCCGGCCCCGAAGGTTCCACGTGGACATCAAGACCGCCTCCGCCCTGCACCGGCTGCGCCTCATCTCCGTACCGGAGGCGCTGTCGTTCCCGGCCCTGCTGATCTTCGGCTCGCTGCTGAGCCGGATCTCGGACATCGACTACCTGATGATGCCGCTGGGCATCCTGCACGGGATCCTGTTCGTCATCTACGCGGTGTTCCTGCTGGACGTGTGGAACAAGGCGAAGTGGCCGCTGAAGAAGGTCGCCCTGTTCTTCCTGCTCGCCCTGCTGCCCTTCGGCGGACTGTACGGCGACCGGCTGCTCAAGCGGGACGAGGCCGACAGCGTCGTCGCCGCCCGTGCGCGCGAGGCGGCCCGGGCGTGATCGTCGCGTTCTCGGTGACCCCGCTGGGGGTGGGTGAGGAGGTCGGCGAGTACGTCGCCGACGCGGTCCGCGTGGTGCGCGAGTCGGGGCTGCCGAACCGCACCGACGCGATGTTCACCACCGTCGAGGGCGAGTGGGACGAGGTGATGGACGTGGTCCGCCGCGCCGTCGCCGCGGTGGAGGAGCGCGCCCCCCGCGTCTCCTTCGTCCTCAAGGCCGACATCCGCCCCGGTGTCACCGACGGGATCACCTCGAAGGTCGAGACGGTCGAACGCCACCTCACCCGGGACTGACCCCGCCCGAGGCGAGGGCTATCGCCAGAGGGGTGCGTTCGTAGCGGACCTGGTGGCCGTGGCGGGACGGGATCAGCAGGCCCGCCTCCCGGAGGACCTTCAGGTGCGCCGACACCGTCGAGGGGGCCAGGCCCAGCCGGTGGGCCAGCGCCGTGGTGGAGGCGGGCTCCTCCAGGGCGCACAGCACGTCGGCCCTGACCCGGCCCAGCAGCCGGGCCAGCGCCGCCGGGGTGTCCTCCCGCACCGGCGTCCACAGGGCGCCGATGCCCCGGGCCGCGTAGACCACGGTCGGCTGCCAGGGCGGGTCGAAACCGCCCGCGATCTGCGGCCAGACGAAGGCGCTCGGCATCAGCAGCAGGCCCTGTCCGCCGAGGACGCGCTCGTGGTGGGCGGGCCGCTCGATGGTCAGGGTGAGGGAGGCGGAGTCCCAGGAGACGTCCGGGTGCAGCCCGTCGAAGAGGGCCTCCAGCCCGCCGGCGGCGAGCCGGCGCGAATGGAAGAGGACGTCCGCCTCCAGCAGGGCCCGCAGCCGCGGCCAGTGCGGCTCCACCAGCACGCTCCAGGCCCGCTCCAGCAGGTCGGCCAGCTCCCGCACGGACCGCGCCGGATCCGCGAGCAGGTACCGGCCCAGCTCGCTGTCGAGGGCCCCCGGCGTGCAGGCGAGGGACTGGGACATGTCCTCGCGCGCCGCGGCCGGATCCGCCGCGCGGACCAGCGCCAGCTCCTGCGCGAAGGACACGGCGGGCCCGCTCGGCGGAGGGCTGATGAAGTCCGTACTGTGCCCGCGCCGCGGCATCAGCAGCCACAGCGGCCGCAGGTCCAGCCCGGCGGCCGCCGCGCGGATCCCGCGCAGCCAGGGCAGGTGGTAGCCCTGCCGGTCGGGGCGCTTGAGGGTGCGCACCGCCTCCTGGGTCTCCCACAGCGGCGACAGCGCGAACCGGCACCGCAGCAGGTCCTCGTGCCCGAAGTGGTGGAGCAGTCCCATCCCGGCCCGCCTCCCCTCCGCACCCGACGGCGCCGACCCCGCTACTGTGCCCCGACATTCGCCCCCACGCGAATCCCTGCCCCCCGGGGCCGGCCCCGGGGAGGCTGCGGCCATGTCCACCGAGCCCGAAGCCCCGGCCCCCGCCGGGTCCGCACCCGCCACGCTCCCGCACCGGGACGGCCCCGCCGCCGGCTACCGGGACGTGTTCCGGGTCCCCGAGTTCCCCGCCGTCTTCGCCGCGCACCTGATGTCCGTCCTCGGTGTCGTCGTCGCCGAGATCTCCCTGACCGTCCTGGTCTACCGCGCCACCGGCTCCCCCCTGATGAGCGCGCTCACCTTCGCCCTCGGCTTCCTCCCCTACGCCTTCGGCGGCACCCTGCTCGCCGGGCTCGCCGACCGCCACCCCGCCCGCCGGCTCCTGGTCACCTGCGACCTGCTGTGCGCCGCCTGCGCGGCGGCCATGGTCTGGCCGGGCACGCCCGTCGCGGGGATCCTCGTCCTGCGCTGCGCCATGGCCTTCGTCGCACCGCTCTTCCAGGGCGCCCGCAGCGCCTCCCTCGCCGACATCCTCGGCTCCGGAGAGGCCTTCGTCCTCGGCCGCTCGCTGCTGCGGATGGTCGCGCAGAGCGCCCAGCTGACCGGCTTCGGCCTCGGCGGTCTGCTGCTGACCGTGCTCGCACCGCGCGGGGCCATCGCCCTGACCGCCGTCGGGTTCCTCGCCTCGGCCCTGCTGCTGCGCCTCGGCACCCGGCACCGGCCGGCCCGCGCCGGGGCCGTGCGCCACTCCGCGCTCGGCGGGCTGCGCGCCGTCCTCGGGGACCGCCGGCTGCGCGTCCTCACCCTGCTG
Source organism: Streptomyces sp. NPDC032091 (assembly GCF_055580265.1). Taxonomy (NCBI): domain Bacteria; kingdom Bacillati; phylum Actinomycetota; class Actinomycetes; order Kitasatosporales; family Streptomycetaceae; genus Streptomyces; species Streptomyces sp. NPDC032091. The sequence goes on from NZ_JBVILR010000022.1 coordinate 78,228, forward strand.
TGCTGGATCCCGTCCGCCTTCACCGTCGTCCCGGAGGCCCTGCTCACCCCCTACGCCGACGGGCTCGGCGCCGGCACCGCCACCCTCGGGATCCTGATGTGCGCCCTCCCCGTGGGCACCATCGCGGGTGAACTCTGGGCCGGCTCCGCCCTCGGCGCCCGGACGCGGGCGCGGATCACCGCCCCGCTGGCCGCCGTCTGCCTGCTCCCCTTCCTCGTCTACGCGCTCCGCCCCGGACCCGTCGCCGTCGCGGTGGCGCTGGTCCTCGCCGGGCTGGCGCACGCCCACGCCCTCGGCATCGACCGGATGTACGTGGACGCCGTCCCCGAGGAGCTGCGCGGCCGGGCGATGACCCTGCTGAGCACCGGGCTGATGACCTTCCAGGGGGTGGGCATGGCGCTGGCCGGGGCCGCCGCCGAGGTCGTCCCGGCCCACGTCGTGGTCGCCGGCTCGGCCCTGCTCGGCACCCTCGCCGTCCTCCTGCTGCTCGCCGGGCTGCGCGCCACCGCACCCCCGCCGGGGGAGCGGGCCGAGGAGTGAGACGGGGGCCGCCGGAAATGAACCGACCGGTAGGGTCTGGTGGATGCCGAAGCCGCTCAGCCTCCCCTTCGACCCCATCGCCCGCGCCGACGAGCTCTGGCGGCAGCGCTGGGGTCCCGTGCCGTCCATGGCGGCGATCACCTCGATCATGCGCGCGCACCAGATCCTGCTGGCCGAGGTCGACGCGGTGGTGAAGCCGTACGGCCTGACCTTCGCCCGCTACGAGGCGCTGGTGCTGCTCACCTTCTCCCAGGCGGGGGAGCTGCCGATGTCCAAGATCGGCGAGCGGCTGATGGTCCACCCGACCTCGGTGACGAACACGGTGGACCGCCTCGTCAGGTCCGGGCTGGTGGCCAAGCGCCCCAACCCGCACGACGGGCGCGGCACGCTCGCGTCGATCACGGAGAAGGGCCGCGAGGTCGTCGAGGCGGCGACCAAGGACCTGATGGCGGTCGAGTTCGGCCTCGGCGTCTACGACGCGGAGGAGTGCGCGGAGATCTTCGCCCTGCTCAGGCCGCTGCGCGTGGCCGCCGCGGACTTCGAGGAGAGCTGACGGACGGGGTGCGTCAAGATCGAGCAAATCGGGCGGTTACGCTCGACGGCATGAAACGAAGCGTGCTGACCCGCTACCGCGTCATGGCCTACGTGACCGCGGTCATGCTCCTGATCCTCTGTGCCTGCATGGTGGCGAAGTACGGCTTCGACACCGGAGCCGACCTGACCCTCGCGGTCTCGCAGGTCCACGGCGTGCTGTTCATGATCTACCTGGTGTTCGCCTTCGACCTGGGCTCCAAGGCCAAGTGGCCCTTCGGCAAGCTGCTGTGGGTCCTGGCGTCGGGCACGATCCCGCTGGCGGCCTTCTTCGTCGAGCGCGGGGTCCGCGCCGAGGTCGAGCCGCTGGTCGCGGACGCCCCGGTCACCGTCGGCGCGTAGCCTCCGTCCGGGCCCGCTCGCGCGGGCCTGTAGGAACGCTCGAAACCACACCCCCGGGGGAGACTCCCGGGGGTTTGCCATCGACATTTACTAGGACGTCCTAGTAAATTCGAAGGTATGGACGCAGACGCCATCGAGGAGGGCCGCCGACGCTGGCAGGCCCGTTATGACAAGGCCCGCAAGCGGGACGCGGATTTCACCACGCTCTCCGGCGATGAGGTCGACCCCGTCTACGGGCCCCGGCCCGGCGACGCCTACGAGGGATTCGAGCGCATCGGCTGGCCCGGCGAGTACCCCTACACCCGCGGCCTGCACGCCACCGGGTACCGGGGCCGGACCTGGACCATCCGCCAGTTCGCCGGCTTCGGCAACGCCGAGCAGACCAACGAGCGCTACAAGATGATCCTGGCCGCCGGCGGCGGCGGGCTCTCGGTGGCCTTCGACATGCCCACCCTGATGGGCCGCGACTCCGACGACCCGCGCGCGCTCGGCGAGGTCGGGCACTGCGGCGTCGCCATCGACTCCGCCGCCGACATGGAGGTCCTCTTCAAGGACATCCCGCTCGGTGACGTGACCACCTCGATGACGATCTCCGGCCCGGCCGTCCCCGCCTTCTGCATGTACCTCGTCGCCGCCGAGCGCCAGGGCGTGGACCCGTCCGTGCTCAACGGCACCCTCCAGACGGACATCTTCAAGGAGTACATCGCCCAGAAGGAGTGGCTCTTCGAACCCGAGCCGCACCTGCGCCTCATCGGCGACCTGATCGAGTACTGCGCGAACGGCATCCCCGCCTACAAGCCGCTGTCCGTCTCCGGCTACCACATCCGCGAAGCCGGGGCCACGGCCGCGCAGGAGCTCGCCTACACCCTCGCCGACGGCTTCGGCTACGTGGAACTCGGCCTCTCCCGCGGCCTGGACGTCGACCACTTCGCCCCCGGCCTGTCCTTCTTCTTCGACGCGCACCTCGACTTCTTCGAGGAGATCGCCAAGTTCCGCGCCGCCCGCCGGATCTGGGCCCGCTGGATGAAGGAGGTCTACGGCGCGAAGAACGAGAAGTCGATGTGGCTGCGCTTCCACACGCAGACCGCCGGCGTCTCCCTGACGGCCCAGCAGCCGTACAACAACGTGGTGCGCACCGCCGTCGAGGCCCTCGCGGCCGTCCTCGGCGGCACCAACTCCCTGCACACCAACGCCCTCGACGAGACCCTCGCCCTCCCCAGCGAGCAGGCCGCCGAGATCGCGCTGCGCACGCAGCAGGTGCTGATGGAGGAGACCGGCGTCGCCAACGTCGCCGACCCGCTGGGCGGTTCCTGGTACGTCGAGCAGCTCACCGACCGCATCGAGGCCGACGCCGAGAAGATCTTCGACCAGATCAAGGAGCGCGGCCTGCGCGCCCACCCGGACGGGCGGCACCCGATCGGCCCCATCACCTCGGGCATCCTGCGCGGCATCGAGGACGGCTGGTTCACCGGCGAGATCGCCGAGTCGGCCTTCCAGTACCAGCGCGCCCTGGAGAAGGGCGACAAGCGCGTGGTCGGCGTCAACGTCCACCACGGCTCGGTCACCGGCGACCTGGAGATCCTGCGCGTCAGCCACGAGGTGGAGCGCGAGCAGGTGCGGGTGCTCGCCGCCCGCAAGGAGCGCCGCGACGACGCCAGGGTGACGGCCGCGCTCGAGGCGATGCTCGACGCCGCCCGCGACGGCTCCAACATGATCCCGGCCATGCTGGACGCCGTCCGCGCGGAGGCCACGATGGGCGAGATCTGCAACGTCCTGCGCGACGAATGGGGCACCTACACCGAGCCCCCGGGCTTCTGACCCCCGCCCGCCGTCGCGAAGGGCCGGCCGCGCGGTTCCCCACGGGGAGCCCGCGGCCGGCCCTTCCCGTTGCCCCGGCCGATCGGGCGCGGGCGGTCAGGCGCGCGGGCGCTCAGGCGCGGGCGGTCAGGCCGTGCATCAGGAGCGTGGTGAAGGCCGCCACCCAGCCCTCGTCCACCGGCTCGGAGCTCACCAGGGCGCGGTGCACCACCGTGCCCGCGATCACGTCGAAGATCAGGTCCGTGGTGTGTCCGGCCAGGGACTGGTCCTCCTCGTACGGGAGTTCCCCGCGGGCCTGCGCCCGTTCGCGCCCCAGTACGACGAGACGTTTCTGCCGGTCCACGATCGCCGACCGGATCCGGTCCCGCAGCGCCGGGTCCCGGGTGGACTCGGCGACCACCGCCATCAGGGCCGTACGCGCCTCCGGCCGCCGCAGCAGTTCCGCGAACTGCAGGACCACGTACTCGATGTCCGCTTCCAGCGAGCCCCGGTCGGGCAGTTCCAGCGCGTCGAAGAGCTCCGCCACCGCGTCCACGACCAGCTCGTTCTTCCCCGCCCAGCGCCGGTAGAGGGTGGTCTTCGCGACGCCGGCCCGGGCCGACACGTCCCCCATCGTCAGCTTCGACCAGCCCAGCTCCACCAGCGCGTCCCGCGTCGCCGCGAGGATCGCCGCGTCCGCAGCCGCGCTGCGGGGGCGGCCGGTGCGGCCTGGCTGGGGGGTGCTGCGGGGGCAGGGGTTGCGCATGGCCGAGACCATACCCGTCAGTAGGGGAACCGTCGGGGGCCTCTGCGGTGTGGTTCAGATCACGGGGCGCCCGGCGCCCCGGGGAGTTACGCTACGGCTCGTAGCGAAAGAGCGACAACCACGCGAAGAGCTACCGGTGCCAGGTGGGGACCCGGCGCCACAGCAGTCCACGAACGGCAGGACCGAGGTTTCGGCGGGGATCTTCCGGGATCCTTTTCGTCGGCGCGCGCACACGGGGGAGGATGTACGCATGCAGCCCAGAAACATGTCCATGAGCGGCGTCGTCGACCTCGCCGCGGTGAAGGCGGCCGGCGAAGCCAAGGCGAAGGCCGAGCAGGCGCGCGCGGAAGCGGCCCGCCAGGGCGGCGGCGCGCCCGGTGGCGCCGTTCCGCCGTCCGCGCTCGTCATCGACGTCGACGAGGCCGGGTTCGAAAGCACCGTCCTCCCGCTCTCCAACGAGGTCCCGGTCGTCCTCGACTTCTGGGCCGAGTGGTGCGAGCCGTGCAAGCAGCTCGGCCCGCTCCTGGAGCGGCTGACCGTCGAGGCCAACGGACGCCTCGTGCTGGCGAAGATCGACGTCGACGCCAACCAGATGCTGATGCAGCAGTTCGGCATCCAGGGCATCCCGGCCGTGTTCGCCGTCGTCGCGGGCCAGGCGCTGCCGCTGTTCCAGGGCGCGGTGCCCGAGCAGCAGATCCGTGAGACCCTGGCCCAGCTGGTCCAGGTCGCCGAGGAGCGCTTCGGCATCCTCGGCCTCCCGGTCGACCCCGAGGCCGCCGGCGCCCCCGCGGCCGCCGCGGCGCCCGTTCCGGCCGGCCCGTACGACGCCCTGCTGGAGGCGGCGGTCGTCGCGCTGGACGCGGGCGACCTGAGCGGGGCCGTGCAGGCGTACAAGAACGTGCTCGCCGACGCCCCGGCCAACACCGAGGCCAAGCTGGGCCTGGCCCAGGCCGAGCTGCTCTCCCGGGTGCAGCACATGAACCCGCAGACCGTGCGCGCCCAGGCCGCCGAGAACCCGCGCGACCCGGCCGCCCAGATGGCCGCCGCCGACCTGGACCTGGCCGGCGGCCACGTCGCGGACGCCTTCTCCCGCCTGGTGGACACCGTACGGGTGACGGCGGGCGACGACCGGGACTCCGTACGGGTGCGGCTCCTGGAGCTCTTCGAGGTCATCGGCGCCGACGACCCGCGGGTCACGGCGGCCCGCACGGCGCTGGCGCGCGTCCTCTTCTAGAGCCCCGCCCGGCCGCGGCTGGAGCGGTACACCGCCGGGCGACCGGCGATTTGTTGACACAGAGATAAACAGCGGCCGCGCTTTGCCAAAACTTGGCAATCGCGGCCGCTGTTACTCGCAGTAAATGGAACCCCGTGAACTGTCCGGTTGGTTCCTTCTTCACCCCTTCTGTCGTGGCCCAGGGTGACACCCTGTGTGGCCGCCGTGCGACCCCGGGCAGCACTGCGGTTACCCAGCCGTTACCCGCGAGTAACGACCCCCCTTGTGCCCCGGCCTGGAATGGACCACGATCGGCGACGCTCGGTCCTTCCCGTAGAGCCGCCACACCCGGCGGCCGCGGCGGAGGGTCCCCACCGGGTGGGCCGGTGGCACGCACACCGGCCGTGGACAGGGGGGTCTCTGCCACACCGGCAGGGCCTGTCCTCCAGGTTGCGCGAACGCGTGGCCCAGTGGTTGTCGCTCGGGGGTGATCGCCGGTGTATCGGACGCGGCTGCGCCGCGGCTCGGCCGCCTGCGCTCCTTCCCGAGGACGTAGCACTTCTCCCATCCCAGGCCGGGCTCTGTCCGGACCGGAGATGTACGTCCGAGAAGGAGGAACGAAATGAGTTCTCAGGTTCGTGGCGGGACCAGATGGAAGCGCTTCGCGCTCGTCATGGTGCCGTCCATCGCGGCCACGGCCGCGGTCGGTGTGGGTCTGGCGCAGGGTGCCCTCGCGGCCTCGTTCAGCGTGTCCGGGCAGGACTTCAAGGTGTCGGCCGACCAGCTCGTCGGTGACAACCTGATCCAGTACGGCAGCGTTGCCGAGGGTGCGACCCTCGGCAGCAAGGACATCAGCAAGCACCCCGTGACGATCTCCGGCTTCAGCCGCGCCGAGATCACCAACATGTGCCAGTCGCTGGTCACCCCGGTGCCGGGCCTCGGCGCCATCACGCTCCAGCTGCACACCGGCAACAAGGGCAAGCCGGCCGTCGCCGAGAACATCTACCTCGACGTCGCCGAGCTGGACGCGGACGCCAAGTTCGACCAGCTCGACATCGGTGTCGCGGTCGGCGACGGCAGCCACGCCACCAAGCCGGTCCCCGGCACGGTGGCGGACGGCGGCCTGTTCTCGCAGCGCGCCAAGAAGGCGACGCTGACGAACGTGCGCCAGAAGGCGTGGGCGACGACGGCGGGCACCTTCACGCTGCCCGACCTCAAGCTGCGCCTGCTCAGCGGCAACCAGCCGTGCTACCAGGACGAGAAGTAAGCCTCGTCCCGGCTGTGTGACTGACCGGACGGGCGGGCGGCGGCGGCCGCCGGTGCCCGCCCGTCCGGGCTCCACAGAGTTCTCCGTACCACCGTTTCCAGGGAGCTGTTGTCCATGAACCCCCAGGCCCCGGTTCACGCCGCAGACGATCACTGGCTCACTGTCATGCGCCTCCGCTTCCGTGCCTGGCGTGGTACCCGTCCTTTCTGGGCCGGCCTGTTCACGCTCCTCGGCGGAGTGCCGATCATCTACTTCCCGTTCGCGGACATCCGGCTGGCCAACGTCACCCTTGCGATCGCGACGACGTCCGGCTCCGTCTCGTTGATCCTGGGCGTCCTGCTGGTCACCCTGGGCATCGCCCTCTGGTTCCAGCAGGGCATCCGGGTCTTCGCGGGTGTCGCCGCGATCCTCCTGGCCCTGGTGTCGATCCCGAAGTCCAACCTCGGCGGCTTCTTCGTCGGCTTCCTCATGGCCATGGTCGGCGGATGCCTCGCGCTGGCGTGGTCGCCGGGCGACCCGGCGGAGCAGGAGCCGGAGCAGGCCGAAGCGGCCGAGGCGGCGCCCGTGGACCCGTTCCACGGCATTCCGGGGCCCCGTGAGACGGAAACGGCGTACGTGACCGAGAAGACTGCCCACGCCGATGGCGGGAGGAACAGTGCGGGGTGACGAGACGCAGCGGGGGGTCGCCCCCGGCGCAGAGTCCCGTGAGAGAAAGGGCCGCCACGCGGCGCCCAGGAAGTCGCTGCTGAACAAGCTCCAGATACCCGTCGGCAGGACGATGGCGCTCGCGGCGATGCCGACGGCCGTCCTCGTCGGGATGGGCATGGCGCCCAAGCTGGCCCTGGCCGACGACAAGGACATCCCCTTCGCGCCCGGCCCGTGCGTGACACGCTCCGACGAGCCCTCCGCTTCGGCCTCGCCCTCCCCGTCCGGCTCCCCGTCCGCCACGCCCTCCCCGGGTACGTCGCCGGGTGCGAGCCCCTCGCCGGGCGCGAGCCAGGCCCCGAAGCCGGGTGCCAGCCCCGCGGCGACCCCGTCGGCGAAGCAGCCCGAGGCCCCGAAGGAGCGGAAGCCGCAGACCCCGGCGGCCAAGCCGTCCGCGAGCGCCTCCCCGTCCCCCTCGGCGACCAAGACGCCCAACCCGCTCGACCCGCTGGGCGTCGGCGACGCCCTCAAGGGCCTGGTGGACGGCCTCGGCAAGCCCCTCCAGGGCGCGCAGAAGCCGGCCGCCCCCGCGACTCCCGCCCCGAGCACCCCCAAGGCCCCCGCCGCCGGCCCCACGGCCGACGCGATCCGCGACGCCGCGAAGAAGGCCGGCGCCACGGTCGAGGAGCTGCCCCAGGACGTCAAGGACACCGTCAAGACCCCGAAGGACGAGACGGGCAAGACGGCGGCCGACGCGGACAAGACCGGCACGGACAAGGCGGACGCCTCGCCCTCCCCCTCCGCCACGGCGGACCCGGACGGCAAGCAGCCCTTCCCCTGCCCCACCTTCGACGCCAAGGCCCTGGCCGACGCGAAGCTGGAGCCGGGCATCCCGCTCCTGCCCGACGAGCCCTGGTACCTGGACAGCTCCCTGCTGACCCTCTACGGCCTGGACTACGCGGGCATCGTCGAGGTGAAGACGGCGAGCGGGCACACCAAGAAGGTCCTGAAGTTCACGGCGGACTCGCTGGACATCAAGGACCTCTACCAGACGGTCGGCAAGACGGGGAACGTCGCCCACCTGAAGTCGCGCCCGGGCTCCACGTCCACGATCCGCGGCGGCAAGGTCACGATGTACACGGAGAGCCTGAAGGGCAACCTCTTCGGCCTCATCCCGATCGAGTTCACCCCGAACAGCCCGCCGCCCCTGAACGTCCCCTTCGCGTTCTTCACGCACGTCAAGGTCGTCCAGGCCGGCCAGTTCGGCGGCAACCTCACGGTCCCGGGCCTGCACAACTACATCGGCCCGCCGGAGGGCTAATACGAGCGGCACCGCGTTCGAGGAAAACACCGAGGGCGGCACCCCGGGTCCCTGTCAAGGGGTCGGGGTGCCGCCCTCGGTCTCTGTGCGGCAGAGGCGGTGGGCTTCGGGGGCTCAGTCGCGGGTGGATCCGCCCAGGTGGTGGACGCGGACCATGTTGGTGGTGCCCGGGACGCCGGGGGGCGAGCCGGCGGTGATGATCATGGTGTCGCCCGGGTTGAAGCGCTGGAGCTTCAGCACCTCGCCGTCGACCAGGTCGACCATCGCGTCCGTGCTGTCCGCGTGCGGGACGACGGCCGATTCGACGCCCCAGCTCAGGGTGAGCTGGTTGCGGGTGTTCACGTCGGTGGTGAACGCCAGGATCGGCTGCTGGGCGCGGTAGCGGGACAGGCGCCGGGCGGTGTCGCCGGACTGGGTGAAGGCGACCAGGGCCTTGCCGTCGAGGAAGTCCGCGATCTCGCAGGCCGCGCGGGCGACGGAGCCGCCCTGGGTACGCGGCTTCTTGCCCGGGACCAGCGGCTGGAGGCCCTTGGAGAGGAGCTCCTCCTCGGCCGCCGTGACGATCTTCGACATCGTCTTGACGGTCTCGATCGGGTAGGCGCCCACCGAGGACTCGGCCGAGAGCATGACCGCGTCGGCGCCGTCGAGGATGGCGTTGGCGACGTCGGAGGCTTCCGCGCGGGTCGGGCGGGAGTTGGTGATCATCGACTCCATCATCTGGGTGGCGACGATGACCGGCTTGGCGTTGCGGCGGCACATCTCGATGAGCCGCTTCTGGACCATCGGGACCTTTTCGAGCGGGTACTCGACGGCCAGGTCGCCGCGGGCCACCATGACCGCGTCGAAGGCCGCGACCACGGCCTCCATGTTCTCGACGGCCTGCGGCTTCTCCACCTTGGCGATGACGGGGACCCGGCGGCCCTCCTCGTCCATGACGCGGTGGACGTCCTTGACGTCGTTGGCGTCGCGGACGAAGGACAGGGCGACCATGTCGCAGCCCATGCGGAGGGCGAAGCGCAGGTCGTCGACGTCCTTCTCCGACAGGGCGGGGACGTTCACGGCGGCACCCGGCAGGTTGATGCCCTTGTGGTCCGAGATGACACCGCCCTCGATGACGATGGTCTTGACCTGCGAGCCCTGGACCTCGGTCACCCGCAGTTCGACGTTGCCGTCGTTGATCAGGATCTGGTCACCCTTGGCGACGTCGCCCGGGAGGCCCTTGTAGGTGGTGCCGCAGATGGACTTGTCGCCCGGGACGTCCTCGGTGGTGATGGTGAACTCGTCACCGCGCACCAGCTCGACGGGACCCTCGGCGAAGGTCTCCAGACGGATCTTCGGACCCTGGAGGTCGGCGAGGACGCCGACCGCGCGCCCGGTCTCCTCGCAAGCCCTCCGGACGCGGTCGTACCGCTCCTGGTGTTCTGCCTGGGTACCGTGGCTGAAGTTGAATCGGGCCACGTTCATACCTGCCTCGATGAGTGCTTTCAGCTGCTCAAGCGAGTCGACGGCGGGGCCCAGCGTGCAGACGATTTTGGAACGGCGCATGAAGCGGATCCTATCCGTTTGTTTCGTAGCGGAATATTCCGTCTGGTGGAAAGTCCAAGTGACTACTGGGTAACCAGCGCGTACGCCTGGGTGGCGATCTCCAGCTCCTCATCCGTGGGCACCACCGCCACCGCCACCCGGGACCGGGCCGTGGAGATCAACCGGGGCTCGGGGGAGCGTGCGGCGTTCGCCTCCGGGTCCAGCGCGAGCCCCAGCTCCTCCAGTCCGGAAATCGCCGCCTCCCGCACCACCGAGGCGTTCTCGCCGACGCCGGCCGTGAACACCACCGCGTCCACCCGGCCCAGCACCGCCGTGTAGGCGCCGATGTACTTCTTCAGCCGGTGGACGTACGCCGCCAGCGCCAGGCGCGCCGACTCGTCGCCCGCCTCCGCCCGCCGGGTCACCTCGCGCATGTCGTTGTCGCCGCACAGACCCAGCAGACCGCTCTTCTTGTTGAGCAGCGAGTCGATCTCGTCGACCGACAGTCCGCCCACCCGCGCCAGGTGGAAGATCACCGCCGGGTCCAGGTCCCCCGAGCGGGTCCCCATGACCAGCCCCTCCAGCGGGGTCAGGCCCATCGAGGTCTCCACGCACACCCCGCCGCGCACGGCCGAGGCGGAGGCCCCGTTGCCGAGGTGCAGCACGATCACGTTCACGTCCTCCACCGCCCGGCCCAGCAGCGCGGCCGTCGCCCGGGACACGTAGGCGTGGGAGGTGCCGTGGAAGCCGTACCGCCGGACGGAGTACTTCTCGGCGGTCGCCGCGTCGATCGCGTACCGGGCCACGTGCTCCGGGATCGTCGAGTGGAAGGCCGTGTCGAAGACGGCCACCTGCGGCAGGTCCGCGCGCAGCTCGCGCGCCACCTCGATGCCCGTCACGTTCGCCGGGTTGTGCAGCGGGGCCAGCGGGATCAGGCTGCGGATCTCCGCCAGCACCTCGTCGTCGATCACCGTCGGGGCGGTGAACCGGGTCCCGCCGTGCACCACCCGGTGCCCCACGGCGGCCAGTTCGGGGGAGTCCAGGCCCAGGCCGTCGGCGGCCAGCTCCTCGGCGACCGCCCGCAGCGCCTCCCCGTGGTCCGCGATCGCCCCGGCCCGCTCGCGCCTGCCGCCGGCGGCCCCGGACCCGGCGAGCGGCTCGTGCACCAGGCGCGAGCCCTCCTCCCCGATCCGCTCCACCAGACCCACGGCCAGGCGGGAGGAGTCCGCCATGTCGAGGAGCTGGTACTTGACCGACGAGGAGCCGGAGTTGAGGACGAGTACGCGCGTTGCGGTCACGGCGGGGGTCTTTCCTTCGGACGGGCGGAGGGACGGGCGGAGGGGCGGAGCGAGGGACGGACGGGGAGACGGCGCAGGGACGGTGAGGCAGGGTCAGGCGGTGGGGGCGGCCGGCGTGCCCTGGGACTGGGCCTGGATCGCGGTGATCGCGACCGTGGTGACGATGTCCTGGACGAGCGCCCCGCGCGAGAGGTCGTTGACCGGCTTGCGCAGGCCCTGGAGCACGGGGCCGACCGCGACGGCGCCCGCCGAACGCTGCACCGCCTTGTACGTGTTGTTGCCCGTGTTCAGGTCCGGGAAGATCAGCACGCTCGCCCGGCCGGCCACGTCGGAGCCCGGCAGCTTGGTCGCCGCCACCGAGGGCTCCACGGCGGCGTCGTACTGGATCGGGCCCTCGACGAGCAGGTCCGGACGGCCCTCGCGGACGATCTCGGTGGCCTTGCGGACCTTCTCCACGTCCGCGCCGGAGCCGGAGGTGCCGGTGGAGTACGAGAGCATCGCGATCCGCGGCTCGACGCCGAAGGCCGCCGCCGTGGCGGCCGACTGGACGGCGATGTCGGCGAGCTGCTCGGCGTTCGGGTCCGGGTTGACCGCGCAGTCCCCGTAGACGAGGACCCGGTCGGCCAGGCACATGAAGAAGACGGAGGAGACGATCGACGCCTCCGGCTTGGTCTTGATGATCTCGAAGGCCGGGCGGATGGTCGCGGCGGTGGAGTGCACGGAGCCGGAGACCATGCCGTCGGCCAGGCCCTCCTGGACCATCAGCGTGCCGAAGTAGTTGACGTCGGTGACCACGTCATGGGCCAGCTCGACGGTCATGCCCTTGTGGGCGCGGACCTGCGCGTAGTACTCGGCGAAGCGTTCCCGCATCGGGGAGGTCGCCGGGTCGATGAGCTGCGCGGCCGAGATGTCGACGCCGAGATCGGCGGCCTTCTTCAGGATCGCCTGCTCCTCGCCCAGCAGGGTCAGGTCGCAGACCCCGCGGCGCAGCACCACGTCGGCGGCGCGCAGCACCCGCTCCTCGGTGCCCTCGGGCAGGACCACCCGCCGGCGCTCGGCGCGGGCCCGCTCCAGCAGCTCGTGCTCGAACATCATCGGGGTGACGCGCTCCGAGCGGGCCACCGACAGCAGACCGCGCAGCTCGGAGGTGTTCACGTGCCGCTCGAAGAGGCCGAGGGCCGTCTCCAGCTTGCGCGGGGTCGCGGAGTTCAAACGGCTCTGCAGCGAGAAGAGTTCGGCGGCCGTCGGGAAGCTGTTGCCGGCCACCGAGACCACCGGGGTGCCGGGCGCCAGCTTCGAGGCGAGGGTCAGGACGTCCTGCCCCGGGCGCTCGCCCAGGGTCAGCAGCACGCCGGCGATCGGCGGGGTGCCCGAGGTGTGCGCGGCCAGGGCGCCGACGACCAGGTCGGCGCGGTCCCCGGGGGTGACCACCAGACAGCCGGGGGTCAGGGCGGCCAGGAAGTTGGGCAGCATCGCGCCGCCGAAGACGAAGTCCACGGCATCGCGCGCCAGCCCGGCGTCGTCGCCGAGGAGCACCTCGCCGCCGAGCGCCCGGGTGATCTGGGCGACGGTGGGGGCCGACAGGGACTTGTCGTCCGGCAGGACGTAGCAGGGCACGGGGAGGCGGGCCGCGAGCCGCTCGGCTATGGAGTCCCGGTCGCCGGCGGCGACCCGGTTGACCACCATCGCCACCACGTGGCAGCCCAGGCTCTCGTAGGCCCGGTAGGCGTTGCGGGCCTCGGCGCGCACCGCGTCGGCGGGCTGCCCCGTGCCCCCCACGACGGGAACGACGACGGCCCCCAGCTCGTTGGCGAGGCGGGCGTTCAGCGCCAGCTCGTCGGGGAGGTTGGTGTCGGCGTAGTCGGTGCCGAGGACCAGCATGACCTCGTAGTCGCGCGCCACCCGGTGGTAGCGGTCCACGAGCCGGGAGACCAGTTCGTCGGTGCCCTTCTCGGCCAGCACCGCCGAGGCCTCCCCGTACTCCATCCCGTACGCGGCCGAGGCGTCCTGGTCGAGCCGGTAGCGGGCCTTGACGAGGTCGAAGAGGCGGTCCGGTGCGTCGTGCAGCAGCGGACGGTAGACGCCGACCCGGCCGGTCTGGCGGGTCAGCAGCTCCATGATCCCCAGTTCGACGACCTGGCGGCCGTCCCCCCGCTCGATCCCGGTCACGTACACGCTGCGCGTCACGCGTGCTCTCCGTCCATGCTGGTGGATATCCGTTTGGTCTGGCTCGACCTCTTGACAATACCCCGGTCAGTGGATAATGCGCCCGCCGGAAGAACGTCCCGGGCGGCCGGGACGAAAGGCCTGGTGGGCGGAGTAATGCGGAGCGCGGGGCACCCGGGCGCCGTGGAACAATCGGACACCTGGGATCAATACGACCATCACTGCGACCGTCACCACGACCATCCAGTGCGACCAGGACGACCAGGAGCAGGAGACACAGGACGATGCGCATCGGAGTTCTCACCGCAGGCGGTGACTGTCCCGGCCTGAACGCCGTCATCCGGTCGGTCGTACACCGCGCGCTGGTCGGCCACGGCGACGAGGTCATCGGTTTCGAGGACGGGTTCAAGGGCCTCCTCGACGGCCACTACCGCCCCCTGGACATCAACGCCGTCAGCGGCATCCTCGCCCGCGGCGGCACCATCCTCGGCTCGGCGCGCATGGAGCGCGCCCGGCTGCACGAAGCCGCCGAGAACGCCGAGGAGCTGGCGCGGCGCTACCAGATCGACGCCCTGATCCCGATCGGCGGCGAGGGCACCCTGACGGCCTCCCGGATGCTCGCGGACGCCGGGATGCCGGTCGTCGGCGTCCCGAAGACCATCGACAACGACATCTCCGCCACCGACCGCACCTTCGGCTTCGACACCGCCGTCACCGTCGCCACCGAGGCCATCGACCGCCTCAAGACCACCGCCGAATCGCACCAGCGCGTGATGGTCGTCGAGGTCATGGGCCGGCACGCGGGCTGGATCGCCCTGGAGTCCGGGATGGCCGGCGGCGCCCACGGCATCTGCCTGCCCGAGCGCCCCTTCGAGGTGGACGCCCTGGTCAAGATGGTGGAGGAACGATTCGCCCGGGGGAAGAAGTTCGCCGTCATCTGCGTCGCCGAGGGCGCGCACCCGGCCGAGGGATCCATGCCCTACGAGAAGGGCGCCATCGACGCGTACGGCCACGAGCGCTTCGCCGGCATCGGCAACCGGCTGGCCGTCGAGCTGGAGCACCGCCTCGGCAAGGAGGCCCGTCCGGTCATCCTCGGCCACGTCCAGCGCGGCGGCGTGCCCACCGCCTACGACCGCGTCCTGGCCACCCGCTTCGGCTGGCACGCCGTCGAGGCCGTCCACCGCGGGGACTTCGGCAACATGACCGCCCTGCGGGGCACCGACGTGGTCATGGCGCCGCTGGCGGAGGCCGTGACCGAGCTGAAGACGGTCCCCGACGACCGCATGTACGAGGCCGAGTCCGTCTTCTGACGCGCCCCGCGGGCCGGGCCCTGCGACCCGGCCCGCCGGGACCTCCGTCACCGGTTCCGCGCCGGACGGCCCCGGTCGTGTCCTATCCCGCACCGCCGGCCAGCGACCAGAACCGCTCCGAGATCGCGTCCAGGTACTCCCGGCCGGCGTCGCCGGTCCAGGTCGAGCTGTCGCCGCCACCCCAGCTGACGGTGGCCACCATCCGCTGCTGGTACTCGTTGTGGAGCAGCTCCAGGACCCGCTCCAGATGGGCCTTGGGCACCGGCAGCAGCTTGGCCAGCGGCTTGACGTACGCCTGCCAGCGAGTGGTGGCGGCGCTGCGCAGCAGCCCGTCGAGCTCCTCCTGCCTGCCGGTCACCCCCACGAACTGGGCCAGGCTCAGCTTGAGGGCCGAGGCCAGGGCGGCGGACTGGCGCTCGTTGCCCTTCCAGCGCCCGCTCTCCTCCATCTTCAGGTACGCGTTCGGCTCGACGCCGACGCGGCGGGCCAGGTCCTCGGGGTCCAGGCCCCGGGCCATCCGGTGCTCCCGCAGGGTGACGGGCTCGGCGAGCAGTTCCCCGGGAGAACACCAGAGCACGCCGGCGAGGGCGGTGAGCTCGGCGGAGCTGGGCGACTGCTCGCCCTGCTCCCAGGCCATCACGGTCTCGGGCGCGACGAGCAGGCCGTACTGGGCCCGCAGGCCGTAGGCGACATGACCGGGCGCCATGCCCAGGGCCGCGCGCAGGCGACGCGCGGCGGGGGCATTGAAAGGTGGGCTGGAGTGCACATGGCACACGGTAGAAGTGGCCAAGGCCCGGCGACTACAGGCCGTTCAAACAAGCCAATAACTCGTAGGAAAGTCCTATGGAGTTCATGACTTTATGCGGTTTGCCCGGCGACTGTCCGGTAATCGGATAGTCGGAAGATCCATTTACAGCGTACGGATCCGGCCACTCCATTTCAGGCGGCTTTCCGTACTCGTGGCGTGATCCCGGCCACACACCGTGAACCACACCCCCAGGCCGTACGTGATCCATGGCGGGGCCCTCGCATACGGGGGTGGCGAGGGCCCCCGGACACCCGCCCACGCCCCTTTCCCTGACGTCGGCGTCAAGGAATACGGTCGGCCCATGCGCATCGGCGAACTGGCGAAACGGGCCGGGACCAGCACCCGCACGCTGAGGTACTACGAGTCGCGCGGTCTCCTGACCGCCCGGCGGACCGGCAACGGCTACCGCGACTACGACGAGGACGACCTGCGGCTCCTGCTCCAGATCCGTACCCTCCAGGGCTTCGGCTTCGACCTGGAGGACACCCGCCCCTTCGTCGACTGCCTGCGCGACGGCCACCCGGCCGGCGACAGCTGCCCCGCCTCGCTCGCCGTCTACCGGCGCAAGCTCGCCGAGCTCGACGGGCTGATCGGCCGGCTGGCCGACGTACGCGAGCAGGTCGCGCACCAGTTGGCGGCGGCTGAGGAGGCCGCCGGAGAGGCACAGCCGCGCTGCGAGATGACCGGCTGGGAGAGGGGAACACGATGATCCACGCCAAGGGTGTGGCCGAGGTGACCGACGCGGACTTCGCGACGGAGGTGCTGGCCGAACGGGACCGCGCCGTCCTGGTGGAGTTCACCGCGGACTGGTGCGGCCCCTGCCGCCAGCTCGCCCCCGTGCTGTCCGCCGTGGCGGCCGAGCAGGCGGGGCGCCTCAAGGTGGTGCAGATCGACGCGGACTCCAACCCCGGGGCCGTCACGCGCTACGGGGTGCTGGCCATGCCGACCATGCTCCTCTTCCGCGAGGGCGAGCCCGTCCGGCAGATCACCGGCGCCCGCCCCAAGCGCCGCCTCCTCCTAGAGCTGGAGGAGGCGCTCGTCACGGCCTGAACCAGAGCGTCGCCATCGGCGGGAGCGTCATCCGCAGGCTCTTCCCGCGCCCCTGGGCCGGCACCGGCTCGGGGCGCAGCGGGCGTTCGTGGTGGACGCCGCTCCCGCCGTACACCTCCCGGTCCGTGTTGAGGACCTCCCGCCACAGCGGGACCTCCTCCGGCACCCCGATCCGGTACCCGTGCCGGACCACCGGCGAGAAGTTCGACACGCACAGCAGCGGCGAGCCGTCGCCCGCGTACCGCAGGAACGCGAAGACGTTGTCGTCGGCGGCGTCCGCCTCCACCCACGCGAAGCCCTCCGGCACCGAGTCCCGCTCCCACAGCGCGGGCGCCGCCGTGTACGCCCGGTTCAGGTCGCCCACCAGCTCCCGTACCCCCCGGTGGTCCCCGGCCGCCGGGTACGAGGAGTCCAGCACCCACCAGTCCGGCCCGTACGTCTCCGACCACTCCGAACCCTGCGCGAACTCCTGCCCCATGAACAGCAGCTGCTTGCCCGGGTGGGCCCACATGAACCCCAGGTACGCCCGGTGCGTGGCCCGCTGCTGCCACCAGTCGCCCGGCATCTTCGACACCAGCGACCGCTTGCCGTGCACCACCTCGTCGTGCGAGATCGGCAGCACGTAGTTCTCACTGAACGCGTACACCATCCCGAAGGTCATGTCGTGGTGGTGGTACTTGCGGTGCACCGGCTCCTTCGACACGTACCGCAGCGTGTCGTGCATCCAGCCCATGTTCCACTTCAGCCCGAAGCCCAGGCCGCCCGAGTCCGTCGGCCGGGTCACCCCGTTCCAGGCCGTGGACTCCTCGGCGATCGTCACCGCGCCCGGGCAGCGCCGGTAGACCGTCGCGTTCATCTCCTGGAGCAGCGCCACCGCGTCCAGGTTCTCCCGGCCGCCGTGTTCGTTCGGCGACCAGTCGCCCTCGTCGCGCGAGTAGTCCAGGTACAGCATCGAGGCCACCGCGTCCACGCGCAGCCCGTCCACGTGGAACTCCTGGCACCAGTACACGGCGTTGGCCACGAGGAAGTTGCGCACCTCCTTGCGCCCGTAGTCGAACTCCAGCGTCCCCCAGTCGGGGTGCGCGGCCCGGCGCGGGTCCTGGTGCTCGTACAGCGCCCGCCCGTCGAACTCGGCCAGCGCCCAGTCGTCGCGCGGGAAGTGCGCGGGCACCCAGTCGACGATCACCCCGATCCCGGCCCGGTGCAGCGAGTCCACCAGGAACCGGAAGTCGTCCGGGGTGCCCAGCCGCGAGGTCGGCGCGTAGAAGCCGGTCACCTGGTAGCCCCACGAGCCGCCGAAGGGGTGCTCGGCGACCGGCATGAACTCCACGTGCGTGAAGCCCAGCTCCTTGACGTACGAGGGCAGCTGCTCGGCCAGGCTGCGGTAGCTCAGCCCCGGCCGCCACGACGCCAGGTGCAGCTCGTACACCGACATCGGCGACTGGTGCACCGGCCGCAGCCCCCGCGCGGCCATCCACCGGGCGTCGCCCCACTCGTAGCGGGACGCCGTGACCACCGAGGCGTTGGCCGGCGGGACCTCCGCGTGGCGGGCCATCGGGTCGGCGCGCAGGGTGTGTCCGCCGTCCGGGCGGGTGATGTCGTACTTGTACAGGGTCCCCTCGCCCACGCCCGGCAGGAACAGCTCCCACACCCCGGTCGAGCCCAGCGAGCGCATCGGGTACGCCACCGGGTCCCAGTACGAGAAGTCCCCGCTGACCCGGACGCCCTGCGCGTTCGGCGCCCACACCGTGAACCGGGTGCCGGCCACGCCCTGGTGCTCCATGACCTGCGAGCCCAGCGCCGTCCACAGCTCCTCGTGCCGGCCCTCGCCGATCAGGTGCAGGTCCAGGTCGCCGAGGGTGGGCAGGAACCGGTACGGGTCGTGGACCTCGATCTCGTCGCTCTCGTACGCCACCAGGAGCCGGTAGTCCGGTACCCCGGTCAGCGGCAGCACCCCGGAGAACAGCCCGTCCCCCTCGTCGAGGAGCTCGGCCCGCAGCCCCTTCGCCACGACGGTGACGGCCTTGGCGTACGGGCGCAGCACCCGGAAGGCCACCCCGTCCCGCTGGGCGCGGGCGCCCAGCAGCGCGTGCGGGTCGTGGTGGCGGCCCTCCAGCAGCCGGGCCCGTTCCCCCGCCTCCAGCGCGGGGGCCGGACGGACCCCGTGCGGTGGGGCGGCGCGGCGGGCGCGCGGGGTGCGGGGGCGTTTCGCGTTCGCGGACTCGGGGGCCGCCACGGCTTCCTCGCGGGCGGTCGGTGACGGCTGTCGTGCGGCGCTCACGCGAGCGGCCTCCTCGGGGGCTTCGGGTGGGGTGTGGTGCCGGGTACGGGCGGGGGCATGCGGTGGGCGGGGCGTTCGGGCGCCGACAGCCGGCGGATCGCCGCCATCGGGACGTGCAGCCAGTCGGGGCGGTGCCGGAACTCGTAGCGGGCCTCGTACACCGCCTTGTCGGTCTCGTACGCGCGCAGCAGGACCGGGTCCTCGCGCGGGTCGCGGCCGGTGGTGCGGGCGTAGCCCTCGCAGAACGCGGCCCGGCAGGCGTCGGCCCAGGCGGGGGCGAAGGGCCGGTGGGAGCGGGCGGCGTAGTCGAAGGAGCGCAGTATCCCGGCGATGTCGCGGACGGCCGGTTCGGGGCGGCGGCGGTCGGCCAGCGGGCGGGCGGGCTCGCCCTCGAAGTCGATCAGGGCCCAGCTGCCGTCGGCGGTGCGCAGGGTCTGGCCCAGGTGGAGGTCGCCGTGGATGCGCTGGGCGGGCACCCCGGCGCCCCGGGAGGCGGCCAGGGCGTCGAAGGCGCCGCGCAGCCCGGCCTCGTAGGGCCGCAGCGCGGGGACCTCGCGGGCGGTGGCGGCCAGCCGGGCGGTCATCCCGGCGGCGAGCCGGGCGGTCTGCTCGGGGCCCAGGGCCAGGGTGGGCAGGGCGTCGGCGAGGGCGCTGTGCACCTCGGCGGTGGCCCGGCCCAGGGCGTGGGCCTCGGCGGTGAAGTCGGCGCCGGCGCCGAGCCGGCGCAGGGCCAGCTGCCAGCCGTCGTCGGAGCCGCGCAGGTAGGGCTGGAGCACGCCGAGGGTCAACGGTTCTCCACCGTCGGGCGCGGCCTCGTACCAGGCGACCGGGGCCGGGACGCGGGAGCAGCCGGCGGCGGCGAGCGCTCTGGGCAGTTCCAGGTCCGGGTTGATCCCGGGGCCGACCCGGCGGAACACCTTCAGGATGTACGTGTCCCCGTAGATCAGCGAGGAGTTGGTCTGTTCCCCGGACAGCGGGCGGGGGGTCAGGCCGGGTTCGATCGGGGTGTCCGGGTCCCGGTCGAAGCGGAGGGGGCCCAGGGTGCCGGGGGAGCGCAGCCGCTCCAGCAGCAGGGCGGCGAGCCGGGGGTCGCCCAGGGCGGCGTACACCGCCATGCCGGCGTACGGGCCGGAGCCCGGGTGTCCGATCAGGGCGGGGGCGAGGGCGGGCGGCAGCGGGGATGGGCGGATGCCCAGCAGCACTTGGTAGCAGTCCCCGTCCACGTCGAGCAGCAGGTGCAGCAGTCCCGGGCTGGAGCCCGGGGGTAGCAGCTCGGCCGCCGAGACGGGCCGCAGCCGGCCGATCCCGCGTCCCTTGCCCGCGAACCAGCGCTGCGCGGGCAGCCATTCCCTCAGCATCGGTTCGAGCGGGCCGATCCCGGCGGCCCGGTCGGCCGCCAGCCGGCTCCGGGCGGATGCAGCCTCCGACATGGCGTCGCGTCCTTTCCCCGGGCCGTCACAGAATGCGCAGAGTGTCCCGGATGTGCGGCAGTTGCTTCTCCGGTAAGTGCGAGTGTCGGGTCAGGATGCTCCGTACAGGGGCGGGCGTTGACCCGTTGGAGTGCCCGCCCCGTTCCGGTACGCGCAGGTTCGCGCGACTGGCCTAACGCCGGCGCCTACTCCCGGCGCAGGCGGAACCAGTAGAAGCCGTGGCCCGCCAGGGTCAGCAGGTACGGCCACTCGCCGATCGGCGGGAAGCGCACGTCACCCGTGAGCTCCACCGGGACCCGCCCGTTGAACGACCTCAGGTCCAGCTCGGTGGGCTGCGCGAAGCGCGAGAAGTTGTGCACGCACAGCACCAGGTCGTCCCCGTACTCGCGCAGGAACGCGAGGACGGCCGGGTTGGACGAGGGCAGTTCGGTGTACGAGCCGAGTCCGAAGGCGGGGTTCACCTTGCGGATCTCGATGAGCCTGCGGGTCCAGTGCAGCAGTGAGGAGGGCGACGCCATGGCCGCCTCGACGTTGGTGACCGTGTACCCGTAGACCGGGTCCATGATGACCGGCAGGTTCAGCCTTCCCGGATCGCAGGAGGAGAAACCGGCGTTGCGGTCGGGGGTCCACTGCATGGGCGTGCGCACGCCGTCGCGGTCGCCCAGCCAGATGTTGTCGCCCATGCCGATCTCGTCGCCGTAGTAGAGGATCGGCGAGCCGGGCAGGGACAGCAGCAGGGCGGTGAACAGCTCGATCTGGTTGCGGTCGTTGTCCAGGAGCGGGGCGAGGCGGCGCCGGATGCCGATGTTGGCGCGCATCCGGGGGTCCTTGGCGTACTCGGAGTACATGTAGTCGCGCTCTTCGTCCGTGACCATTTCGAGGGTGAGCTCGTCGTGGTTGCGCAGGAAGATGCCCCACTGGCAGCGGTCCGGGATCGCCGGGGTCTTGGCCAGGATCTCCGAGACGGGGTAGCGCGACTCGCGGCGCACGGCCATGAAGATGCGCGGCATGACGGGGAAGTGGAAGGCCATGTGGCACTCGTCCCCGCCGGTCGCGTAGTTCCCGAAGTAGTCCACGACGTCCTCGGGCCACTGGTTGGCCTCGGCGAGCAGGACGGTGTCCGGGTAGTGCGCGTCGATCTCCGCTCTGACCCGCTTGAGGAGCTCGTGGGTGCGCGGCAGGTTCTCGCAGTTGGTGCCCTCCTCGGCGTACAGGTAGGGCACGGCGTCGAGGCGGAAGCCGTCGATGCCGAGGTCCAGCCAGAAGCGGAGGGCGGAGACGATCTCCTCGACGACGGCCGGGTTCTCGTAGTTGAGGTCCGGCTGGTGCGAGAAGAAGCGGTGCCAGTAGTACTGCTTGCGGACCGGGTCGTACGTCCAGTTCGAGGTCTCGGTGTCGATGAAGATGATCCGGGCGTCCTGGTACTGCTTGTCGTTGTCCGCCCACATGTAGTAGTCCCCGTAGGGACCGTCCGGATCCTTGCGGGACTGCTGGAACCACTCGTGCTGGTCGCTGGTGTGGTTCATGACGAAGTCGATGATCACCCGCATGCCGCGGCTGTGCGCGGCGTCCACGAACTCCACGAAGTCGGCGAGGTCTCCGAACTCGGGGAGCACGGAGGTGTAGTCGGAGACGTCGTAGCCGCCGTCGCGCAGCGGCGAGGCGAAGAACGGCGGCAGCCAGAGGCAGTCGACGCCCAGCCACTGGAGGTAGTCCAGCTTCTGGGTGAGCCCCTTGAGGTCCCCGACGCCGTCGCCGTTGCTGTCGTGGAAGGAGCGGACGAGGACCTCGTAGAAGACGGCCCGCTTGAACCAGTCGGGGTCGCGGTCCTTGGCGGGGGTGTCCTCGAAGGTGTCGGGGACGGGATCGTTGATCATCATGTGGTGGGTGACCCTCCGGTGGGCGGGGACGGTCGCAGAGCGGCCAGGACGTGCGCGGGCGTACGGCCCGGTTCCAAACGCACGTAGTTCGCCCTGCCCCAGTGATAGGTCTCGCCGGTGAGCTCGTCGCGCACCGCGAGGGACCCGTGCCAGTCGAGGCCGAGTACCGGCATGTCCAACGAGACCGTCGCCTCCTGGGTGTGGTGCGGATCGAGGTTGACGACCACCAGTACGGAATTGCCACCCGCGTGCTTCGAATAGGCGATCACCTGTTCGTTGTCGGTCGCGTGGAAGTGGAGGTCCCGCAGCTGCTGGAGGGCCGGGTTGCGCCGGCGCAGCCGGTTCAGGGTGGTGATCAGCGGGGCGATGGTGCGGCCCTCGCGGTCGGCGGCCGCCCAGTCGCGCGGGCGTAGCTCGTACTTCTCGGAGTTCAGGTACTCCTCGCTGCCCTCGCGCACCGGCTCGTTCTCGCACAGCTCGTAACCGGCGTAGACGCCCCAGGTGGGGGAGAGGGTGGCGGCGAGGACCGCGCGGACCTCGAACGCCGGGCGGCCGCCCTTCTGGAGGTACGCGTGGAGGATGTCGGGCGTGTTGACGAAGAAGTTCGGCCGCATCACGGAGGCCGAGCGGGTCCCGGACAGCTCGGTCAGGTACTCGGTCAGCTCCGCCTTGGTGTTGCGCCAGGTGAAGTACGTGTACGACTGCTGGAAGCCGACCGAGGCCAGCGCCCGCATCATGGCCGGGCGGGTGAAGGCTTCCGCCAGGAAGATCACGTCGGGGTCGGACTTGTTGATGTCCGCGATCACCTTCTGCCAGAAGACGACCGGCTTGGTGTGCGGGTTGTCCACCCGGAAGATCCGGACGCCGTGGTCCATCCAGTGCCGCAGGATCCGGCAGGTCTCCTCGACGATCCCGGCCATGTCGGTGTCGAAGTGGACGGGGTAGATGTCCTGGTACTTCTTCGGCGGGTTCTCGGCGTAGGCGATCGTCCCGTCGGCGCGGTGGCGGAACCACTCCGGGTGCTTGTCCACCCAGGGGTGGTCCGGGGAGCACTGCAGGGCGAAGTCGAGGGCGATCTCCATGCCCAGTTCGCGGGCCCGCGCCACGAAGGCGTCGAAGTCCTCCAGCGTCCCCAGGTCGGGGTGGACGGCGTCGTGCCCGCCCTCCGGGGAGCCGATCGCCCACGGCACCCCGGGATCCCAACTTCCGGCCGAAAGCGTGTTGTTGGGGCCCTTGCGGTAGGTCGACCCGATCGGGTGGATCGGCGGCAGGTACACCACGTCGAAGCCCATGGCGGCAATGGCCGGAAGCCGGCCGGCGGCGGTCCGGAACGTGCCGCTCACCGGAGCCGAGCCGGGCTCCACCACCGCTCCCTCGGAGCGGGGGAACATCTCGTACCAGGATCCGAAGAGGGCCCGCTTGCGTTCGACGAGCAGGGGCAGCGCCTTCGCGGAGGTCACCAGCTCCCGGTACGGGCGCCGCGCGAGCGCCGCGTCGACGGCCGGGGCGAGCGCGGCCGCGTGGCGCACCTCCACGGGCAGGTCCTCGTCGCGCATCGCGTCCGCCGCGGCCAGCACGGCCTCGCGCCCGTCGCGCTTGGGAACCTTGGCGGCCGCCCGCTCGTAGAGCTCGGCGCCCTCCAGGAACACCAGCCCGGTGTCGATGCCCGCCGGGATCTTCACCGCGGCGTGGGCCCGCCAGGTGGCCACCGGGTCGCTCCACGCCTCGACGGTGTACGTCCACCTCCCCTCGACCTCGGCGGAGACCCGGGCCCCCCACCGGTCGGTACCGGGGGCCAGCTCGCGCATCGGGACCGGCGGGCGCAGCCGCCCGCTCGGATCACGCAGGACCACATGGGCGGAAACGGCGTCGTGACCCTCCCGGAAGATGGTGGCGGAAATCTCGAAGACCTCGTCCACCACCGCTTTGGCGGGTCTGGCGCCGCAGTCGACGGCGGGGAGGACGTCCAGCACGGGAATGCGACCGATCATGATGGGATCACCTGAAGGCAGTTCGCAGGACTCGGTGACGGGCCAGCCGGAATCACGGCTGGTAGTGCACGCTCTGTTCGCTCTGTTTCTAGCCGCTCGGAAGACGGCTGGGCTGCGGGCATGGCCGCTCCTGTCCGCGTTCACTCGGGTGGCGGGAGAAGGTCGGGGGAGGGTGCTGCCGTGCGTGTACCGCGTGTACCCGCTCAGCCCTTCCCAATCTCCCGGCGCCCAATCCGTGCTGTCGGTCAACTACTCGTACGTAGGGAGCGCCCCATTCCCCAAGGGTCCGCTCGACATCCGCCGAGGCTCCGTCAAGTCGGCGAGGACCAAGTGACGTCCAACGAGGCACCCCCGCACCCCTCGCCCCGCTGACCCCACCGGCCCCTGGGGGCGCCCCGCTGCCGGACGGCGTCCCGCTCGCCGACCGCCCGCGACTGACGGGGTTTCAGCACTTCGGAAGGGGTCACCCGGGCGCCCGATCCGCGCGAGAATGCGCGGCATGGGTCTGACCGAGCAGCTCGTGCATCCCGACCCCCGGCAGCGCGAACGGGCCGCGCGGCGGGTGAGCGGCGCCGTGTGGGACCCCGGCTCGGAGGAGGAGCTGGCCGGGGTGCTCGTCGAGGCCGCCTGCGCCGAGGAGGACCCCGGCGCGCTGGAGGCACAGCTCGGCGCGCTCGTCGCCGTCGAGGGCGGAGTCAGCGACCTCGGGCTCCGGCGACTCGGCCGGATCTGGCCCGCCCCGCCCGCGCTGGAACGCCTCCTCGCGCGGGCCGGACGGCTCCAGGTCTCCGCGCCCGTCACCCCCGGCGGAACCGCCACCCTCGCCGTGGTGCGCTGCCTGCGCGGGGCGCCGCGGACCGGCTCGCGGCTGCGCACCCCCGACGGGGCGTGGGTGGTGCTGGAGCGCATCGAGCTCTACGGACGGGCCGTCGAGCGGCTCGACGCCGGCAGCACCGCCCGGGTCCTGCTGACCGGGGCCGGGGCGCGCGGGCTGGAGGAGTGGGACCGGCTCGACGCCGACCCCCGCGCCCGCGAGTGCGTACGGCGGCTGCGGGACCCCGACCCCCGGGTGCGGAGCCTGGCCGCCGACGAGGCCGCCGACTGGCCCGACGCCTGGGACGCCGACGCCGGCCGCCGGCTGTGCGCCGCCCTGGCCCGCGCCGCCGTCGCCGAGACCGACCCCGAGGCGCTGGAGAGCGAACTGCACGCCCTGCTGCGGCTGGGGTACTTCGTCTCCGCCCCGGTCCTGGTCCTGCTCCGCGGCCTCGAACGCGATCTCGTACCGCCCGCGCTGCGCCCGTACCTGGCGGACCTGTTGGACGAACGGCCGCCCGGCGACCGGATCCCGCAGTAGATTTCCGGAGGCGTTGCGCGCCCGCACAGCGTGGTGCGGCCGCTCCGATCCGTCATCCCCTGCGAAGGTGGAACACGTGAAGGCTATCCGTCGATTCACCGTGCGCCCCGTCCTCCCCGAACCCCTCATGCCACTCGCCGAGCTCGCGCGCAACCTGCGCTGGTCATGGCATACGGAAACCCGCGAACTCTTCCACTCCGTCGACCCCGAGGGCTGGCAGGCAGCCGGCGGTGATCCCGTCCGGCTGCTCGGTGCCGTCCCCGCCGCCCGGCTCGCCGAACTCGCCGCCGACCGGCGCTTCCTGCGCCGGCTCGCCGTCGCGGTCGCCGACCTCGACGACTACGTCCACGGCGGCAGGTGGTACCAGACCCACCAGAACAGCGGCGGCCTCCCCGCCGCCATCGCCTACTTCTCTCCGGAATTCGGCATCACCGCCGCCCTTCCCCAGTACTCCGGCGGGCTCGGGATCCTCGCCGGCGACCACCTCAAGGCCGCCAGCGACCTCGGCGTCCCGATCATCGGCGTCGGCCTGCTCTACCGCCACGGCTACTTCCGCCAGTCCCTCTCCCGCGACGGCTGGCAGCAGGAGCACTACCCCGTCCTCGACCCCCACGAGCTGCCCCTGTCCCTGCTCCGCCAGGAGGACGGCACCCCCGCCAGGGTGACCCTCGCCCTCCCCGGCGGACGCTCGTTGCACGCGCACATCTGGCAGGCCCGCGTCGGCCGCGTCCCGCTGCTGCTGCTCGACTCCGACGTCGAGGACAACGACGCCGGCGCCCGCGAGGTGACCGACCGGCTCTACGGCGGCGGCAGCGACCACCGCCTCCTCCAGGAGATGCTCCTCGGCATCGGCGGCGTCCGGGCCGTCCGCGCCTACTGCCGCATCACCGGCCACCCCGACCCCGAGGTCTTCCACACCAACGAGGGCCACGCCGGCTTCCTCGGCCTCGAACGCATAAGGGAACTGGAAGGGGAGCGCGGCCTCGGCTTCGACGCCGCCGTCGAGGCCGTCCGCGCCGGGACCGTCTTCACCACCCACACCCCCGTCCCCGCCGGCATCGACCGCTTCGAGCGCTCCCTCGTCGCCCGCCACTTCGGCGAGGGCGGCGAACTGGCCGGCGTACCCGTCGAACGCGTCCTGGAGCTCGGCGCCGAGTCCTACCCCGGCGGCGACCCCGGCGTGTTCAACATGGCCGTCATGGGCCTGCGCCTCGCCCAGCGCGCCAACGGGGTCTCCACCCTCCACGGCGCCGTCAGCCGCGGCATGTTCGCCGGGCTCTGGCCGGGCTTCGACCCGGCCGACGTGCCCATCACCTCCGTGACCAACGGGGTCCACGCCCCGACCTGGGTCGCCCCCGAGGTGATGCGGCTCGGCGCCCGACAGATCGGCCCCGGACGCACCGAGGACGCCCTCGCCGTCGGCGGCTCCACCCGCTGGGACGCCGTCGCCCAGATCGCCGACCAGGACGTGTGGGACGTACGGCGCTCCCTGCGCGAACAGCTGGTGCAGGAGGTACGGGACCGGCTGCGCACCTCCTGGAAGCAGCGCGGCGCCGCCGACGCCGAGCTCGGCTGGGTGGACACCGTCCTCGACCCCGACGTGCTGACCATCGGGTTCGCCCGGCGCGTCCCCTCGTACAAGCGGCTCACCCTGATGCTGCGCGACCCCGAGCGGCTGCGCCGCCTGCTGCTGGACCCCGACCGTCCGGTGCAGATCGTCGTCGCGGGCAAGGCGCATCCGGCGGACGACGGCGGCAAGCGGCTCGTCCAGGAGCTGGTGCGCTTCTCGGACGACCCGCGCGTGCGCCACCGGATCGTCTTCCTCCCGGACTACGGCATGGCGATGGCGCAGAAGCTCTACCCGGGCTGCGACGTCTGGCTCAACAACCCGCTGCGGCCGCTGGAGGCCTGCGGGACCAGCGGGATGAAGGCCGCCCTCAACGGCTGCCTCAACCTGTCGGTCCTGGACGGCTGGTGGGACGAGTGGTTCGAGCCCGACTTCGGCTGGGCCATCCCCACGGCCGACGGGCTCGGCACGGACGAGGAGCGGCGTGACGACCTGGAGGCGGCCGCGCTCTACGAGCTGATCGAGAACCGGGTCGCGCCCCGCTTCTACGACCGCTCCGGCCGCACCGGGCTGCCCGACCGGTGGATCGAGATGGTCCGGCGCACCCTGGTGTCCCTGGGCCCGAAGGTGCTCGCGGGGCGGATGGTACGGGAGTACGTGGAGCGGCTCTACGCCCCCGCCGCGCTCTCCCACCGCGCCCTGACCGCCGACGCGGCCCGGGACCTGGCCTGGTGGAAGGGCCGGATCCGGGCGGCCTGGGCGGGGGTGGCCGTGGAGCACGTCGAGGCCGTCGCCGCGACACCGGTGGGCGGCACCGCCGAGCTCGGGGCCACCCTCACGCTGCGGGTGCGGGTGGCGCTCGACGCGCTCGCGCCCGAGGACGTGGAGGTGCAGGCCGTCGCGGGACGGGTCGACGCCCAGGACGTGATCAAGGACGGCCGGGCCTTCCCGCTCAAGCCCGCCGCCGGTCCCGACCTGGAGGGGCGCTGGGTGTACGAGGGCCCGCTCGCCCTCGACCGGACGGGCCCCTTCGGCTACACGGTACGGGTCCTGCCCACCCACCCGCTGCTGGCGAGCCCGGCCGAACTGGGCCTGGTCGCGGGCCCGGTGGCGGACCCCGACCCGTCGGGCGGCGTCCTGCTGCGCTGACGCCCGGAGCCGGGAGGGGTCAGGGGGCGGGCGGCGGGTCCACCAGCCGCCCGTCCTCGACCAGCATCCCGGCCCGCTTGAGGGTCCGCAGGTTGGGGATCACCTCCACCTGCCCGATGCCGGGCACCGCGCCGATCCGCTCGGTCAGGTACGTGTACAGCGCGTCGGTGTCCCGGCACAGCACCACCGCCAGCAGGTTCGCCGCCCCGGTGATGGCCGCCGCGAACGGCACCTCCGGGTGGCTCCCCAGGGCGGCCCCCACCTCCGCCAGCCGGGCCGGCGGCACGGTCAGCAGCAGGGAGGCGTCCGCCTCGAAACCCAGGTGCTCCGGGATGATCTCCACGTCGAAGTAGACCGCCCCGCGCTCCCGCAGCCGCTCCAGCCGCCGCCGGGCCGTGGACTCCGACAGGCCCGAGGCCCGGGCCAGCTCCGGATAGCCGGCCCGGCCGTCGCGGCGCAGGACCGCCAGCAGCGCCAGCTCGGCCTCGTCGAGGGCGTAGCGCGCCTCCTCGTACTCCGGCGCGGGCGGCGGCGGCCGCAGGGCCGCGGCCTGGTCCGGGCGCAGCCCCGCCAGCCCCGCCCAGACGCCGGGTCCGCCGATGTACTTGCGCAGCACGGTGTGCGCGCTGATGGCCGTCACCCTCCGGGTACGGGGCAGCTTCTCCAGCAGCAGGGCGTCCCGGTCCTCGCGGGTCCGGGCCCGGGTCATGCAGTGGATCTCCGTACCGCCCGAGTTCAGCGTCACCCACGCGATGTCCGGCCGCCGGGCCAGCGCCTCGGCCACCGCGAGCGCCGCGTCGGGTGCGCACTGCACGCGCAGCCAGGACTCGAACAGCCCGACGCGGCCGCCGACGGGCAGTCCGACGACCCGCAGCAGGCCGTTGCCGCGCAGCCGGTGGTAGCGGCGCACCACGGTCTGGTCGGAGACCTCCAGCACCTCGGCGAGCCGGCTGAAGGGGGCCCGGCCGTCGAGGGACAGGGCGTGGGCGAGGACCCGGTCGAAGGCGTCCAGCTCGGTCGGACGGCTCCCGGGCCGGAGTGTGGGATGCATGGTTCCCATCATCGCAGGGGCGCCGATGGGAGGAATCCTGCGCGGCGGTGCTTCCGGGTGGGTGATTCGGGAATCCGCTGCCACGGTGGGGCGACCCACAGACCGATCCGCCGGGCACCGACGACCCCGGCTCGGAAGAACCACGAGGAGAATCCCCATGCGCAAATGGCTGCCCCTGACGGCGGTGTGCATCGGGGCGTTCATGCTGCTGGTCGACGTCACGATCGTGACCGTCGCCCTCCCGGACATGGCCGCCGCCCTGCACACCGGTTTCTCGGGGCTCCAGTGGGTGATGGACATCTACGCCCTCGCCCTCGCCGCCCTGCTGCTCGGCTCCGGCTCCCTCGCCGACCGGATCGGCCGCCGCCGCGTCTACCTCGGCGGGCTCGTGCTCTTCGCCGGCGCCTCCCTCGTCTGCGGACTGGCCGACGGGCCGGGCGCGCTGATCGCCTTCCGTGCCGTCCAGGGCATCGGCGGCGCGGCGATGGCCGCCACCTCCATGGCCCTGCTCAGCGCCTCCTACCAGGGCCGTGACCGCGGGGTGGCCTTCGGCGTCTGGGGCGCGGTCAACGGCGCCGCCGCGGCGGCCGGGCCGATCGTCGGCGGGCTGCTCACCGAGCACTTCGGCTGGCGCTGGATCTTCTTCATCAACCTGCCGCTGTGCGCCCTCGCCGTGTTCGTGACCCTCAGGGTGGTGACCGAGTCCCGCGACCCGCGGGCCCAGGGGCTGGACCTGCCCGGCATGGCCGCCTTCACCGTCGGGGCCGGCGCCCTCACGTACGCGCTGATCCGGGCCGGTGAGGACGGCTGGACCTCGCCCGCCACCCTGGGGCTGTTCGCCCTGGCGGCGGTCGCCTTCGCCGCCTTCGTCGTCGTCGAGCTGCGCGGCTCCCGCCCGATGCTGGACCTCTCGCTGTTCCGCAGCCCGGTCTTCGGGGCGGTCATGACCGCCGGACTGCTGACCTCCGGGGCGGCGTTCTCGTACCTGATGTACGTCTCCCTGTGGCTGCAGTCCGCCGAGGGGATGAGCCCGGTGGGCGCCGGCCTGGCGCTGGTGCCGATGAGCCTGGCGGCCTTCGTCGTCGCGGCGGTGGCCGGACGGCTGCTGCACGGGGTCTCCGCGCGGCTGACCATCGGCGGCGGGCTGCTGCTGATCGGCGGGGGCGCGCTGCTCCAGGCGTGGATGCTCGACGCCGGCGACAGCTGGCCCGCGCTGGTGCCGGGGCTGGCGCTGACGGGTGTCGGGGTGGGCGTGTCGATGCCGGCGCTGGCGGCCACCGCGATGGGGGCGGTGCCGGCGGCCCGGGCGGGCATGGCCGGAGGCGTGCTGAACACCTCGCGGCAGCTGGGCACGGCCCTGGGCATCGCGGTGCTGGGCGGTGTCTTCCACGCCGGGCTGGCGGACGGGCTCGACGGGCAGCCGGCCGCCACCGCCGACGCCCTGGCCTCCGGCGGCGCGGGGCGGCTGCTGGCGACAGTGCCGGGGGCGCGGTCCTGGGTGGACGCGGCGTTCGCGAGCGGGCTGGGGGAGACGTTCGTGGTCTCGGGGGCGCTGGGCCTGGCCGGCGGCGTGGCGGTCCTCCTCCTGATCCCCCGCCGGCCGGCTCCCGCCGCCGCCCGGCCGGTGGCCCCCGTCCCGGCCCAGGCCTCCGGCCAGGCCTCCGGTCAGGCCGAGGACGGCGAGCCGGCCCGGCCGTAGCCGGAGGCGCGGGGCGTCGGTGGGGCTGCCGCCGCGCGGGGCCGGGAGACGGCTCCGCGCGGCGGAGCGATGGGCGGACCAGGAGGGTGAACCTCCGAACACCTGGCGCATGGCGCCCCTTCCGGACCCCGGCAGCCTCCTAGGCTGCCCCGCGGACACCGCCGCTCCCGCGAGAAACGGACCCTCCATGCGCCTTCGCTCCACCGCCACAGCCGCCGCACTCCTCGCCGCCGCGCTGGTCCTGCCCACCGCCGGCCAGTCCCTGGCCAGCGACCCCGACCACGACCACGGCACCCTCGGCGAAATCCACTACCGCTTCACGGACGACGACGGCGACGTCCGCCACGGCACGATCGAGCCCGCCGACAACGACACCTGCTACCGCCTGACCGGCACCTCCCGCAACCGCCCGGCCTTCGCGGTGCAGAACGACACGGACTCGCTGGCCCTCGTCTTCCGGGACAGCAGCTGCGGCGGCGAGGCCCAGGAGGTGCTGCGGCCGGGCGAGCGGGCGCACGACCTGAACGCCCGCTCGGTCTTCCTCAAGCCCACCGACGACCACCACCACGGCCGCCACGACCGCGACGACCGTGACGACGACTGGGGTGACGAGGACCGCGCCCGGCCCCGCCAGGAGCG
Organism: Streptomyces sp. NPDC032091; assembly: GCF_055580265.1. Taxonomy (NCBI): domain Bacteria; kingdom Bacillati; phylum Actinomycetota; class Actinomycetes; order Kitasatosporales; family Streptomycetaceae; genus Streptomyces; species Streptomyces sp. NPDC032091. The sequence goes on from NZ_JBVILR010000022.1 coordinate 109,907, forward strand.
CGGCAAGGACCGCGTCGTGTTCGACAAGGCCTACCTCGACGCGGCGTTCCGCTCGATCGGCTGACCCGCGGCCGCCGATCCGCCGCCGCATGGGACAGGGCCGCCCGGGGAGGTTTCCTCCCGGGCGGCCCCGTGGTTTCAGCGGTTCAGCCGTGGTTCACTTCCCGCCCCGAGGGGTCAGAAGGTGAGCTTCCAGCTGTCGATCTTGCCGGTGTCCAGGCTGGCGTTGTCGTTCACGCGCAGCTTCCAGACGCCGTTGGCCACCTCGGACGAGGCGTCGACCGTGTAGCTCTTGATGATGTTGTCGGCGCTGCCGCCCGAGCGGTTGTGCAGGTTGTAGACGCTGCCGTCCGGCGCCACCAGGTCGACCTTCAGGTCACCGATGTAGGTGTGCAGGATGTTGACGTCCACCTTGAGGGTGGAGGGCGCGTTGCCCGGGCGGCCGCTCACCGTGATCGGGGACTCGACCGTCGCGTTGTCGTTGATCGCGTAGTCGGTCGTGTTCTCGAAGACGCTCGGCAGCGAGGTGCCGACCGTCCAGGTGAAGGACGCGGTGCCCGTCTTGCCCGCCGAGTCGGTGACGGTGACGGTCACGTTGGACGTGGCCGCGGTGGTCGCCGTGCCGGAGATCAGACCGGTGGAGGAGTTGATCGACAGGCCGGCCGGCAGGCCGGTCGCCGCGTAGGTCAGGGCGCCCGGGTTGGTGCTGGTCGCCTGGACCTGGAGGCTCACCGCGGAGTTGATCTGGGTGTTCTGGTTCGGTATCGCGGTGACGGTGACCCCGTCGTTGATGCGCGGACCGACGTTGATGGCGGCCCAGGCGTTGGCCACGTTGTTGTACGTGGTCGAGCCCGCGCCGTACAGGTCGGCGGCGGCCTTCAGCGTCTGGACGCGGGCGTCGGCGTAGTTGGTGGTCGACTTGAAGTAGCCCACCGTCAGCGCGCGGAACCAGATCTTCGCGGCGGCGTCACGGCCGATCGCGGTGACCGGGAGGCCGTCGGAGGTCGGCGAGTCGTAGCTCACGCCGTTGATGACCTTGGCGCCGGAGCCCTCGGAGGCCAGGTAGAACCAGTGGTTGGCCGGGCCCGAGGAGTAGTGGACGTCGATCGAGCTGATGCCCGAGTACCACGCGTCCTTCGACGCGCCGTCCTTGCTCGGCTTGTCCATGTAGCGCAGCGGGGTGCCGTCGCCGTTGATGTCGATCTTCTCGCCGACGAGGTAGTCGCCCACGTCGGTCGGGTTGTTGGCCCAGAACTCGACCGCGGCGGCCATGATGTCGGAGGTGGCCTCGTTCAGACCGCCGGACTCACCGCTGTAGGTCATGTTGCCGGTGACCGAGGTCAGACCGTGCGTCATCTCGTGCGCGGCGACGTCGATGGAGGTGAGGGGCTTGTTGTTGGCCGTGCCGTCACCGTAGGTCATGCAGAAGCAGGAGTCGTCCCAGAAGGCGTTCACGTACGCGTTGCCGTAGTGGACCCGGCTGTAGGGGGCCACGCCGTCGTTGCGCAGGCCGTTGCGGCCGTGGACGTTCTTGTAGTAGTCCCACGTCAGCTGGGCGCCGTAGGCGGCGTCCGCGCCGGCCGTCTCCTTGTTGGAGGGGAGGCCGTTGCCCCAGACGTCGGTGGTCTTGCTGAACAGCGTGCCGGTGCCGGACGAACCCCCGTTGAGGTTGTACGTCTTGTGGCCGCCCCGGGTGCCGTCGGTCAGCGTGTAGTTGCTGCCGGACAGGGTGGTGCCGAGGGTGACCTGGCCGCTGTACTGCGTGTTGCCCGTGCCCGTCTCGACGGCCTGCCACTGGGTGATCTTCGCGCCGGTCTTGGCGTCGGTGATCACGTGCAGGCGGCTCGGGGTGCCGTCGTCCTGGAGACCGCCGACGACGGTCTCGAAGGCGAGGACCGGGACGCCGGAGCCGGCCCAGATCACCTTGCGGGCGCCCTTGTCGGCCTTGGACTGCTTGGAGCCCGCGGAGTTGGCGGCGGAGACCGCCTGGCCCTCTGCCGTGGCGGTGCTGACCGTGGCGTTGGTGTCCGCGACCTTGATCTCGTGCTGGGTCGCCTTGGTCACGCTCTTGGTGACACCGCCCTTGGCGTGGACCGTCAGGTCGCCGCCGAGCACGGGCAGACCGTCGTAGGTCCGCTCGTAGGTGGTGTGCGTGGTGCCATCGGCGTCCTTGGACACATCACGGACGATCAGCTTCTCGCCGCTGCCGAGGCCGAGCGCCTTGGCGGCCTGCGCGCTGGTCGAGTTGGCCTCGCTGATGAGCGTCGCACGCTCCGAAGCGCTGAGTACGAGGTTGGCCGCGCCCGGGTTGGGCTGGGCGGCCGTGCGGGCCTGCGACGCGGTGGCGTCGGCGGCGGCGGTGGCGGTACCGGCCTGCATACCTACGGCGACCAGGGCCGCCGCGGCTACGAGTGCGCCGGCCGCGGTGGCGCGCCGCTGGGGGGTGGGACTCAACGCAGACTCCTTCTGCAAGGGGGGGTTCCGGATGGCTGGGTGGGCCACCGGGCAGATCAGGGCTGTGCGATGAACGGTCGAAGAGTGCCACCTGGAGTGTCCGATGTCAGGGCCACATCAAAAGGTTGGCTGGAAACGGTTCGTTGTCCGAAGATACGTATCCGGTATCCGAACCATTCACCTTTGTGTGCGAAGGCGGTCCGCAAGCCCTGGAACGGTTGATACCGCTTGCTAACCCTTGGGTAACAAGAGGCCCCGTTCACCCGAACGGCATTTACCGTACGGGTGTTTGTCGTACTGTTTCCCGGTGCGACAGATGTTCGCCGCCCGGGGAAGCGGCGGACATGCGCCACCGACATAGACCACGTGCCAGGGGGGCCCATGAGGCATGTCCATTTTCCTGCGCAAAGAGTGGCCGCGGCGGCCGGTGGTGCGGAAGGAACCCCGGACGCCCCCGCGCGGCGCATCGGTGACAAGGCCCGCTGGTACCTGCCCGCCGCCGTGGGCGCCGACTTCGCCGGCGCCGCCGTCCCCGTGGGCCTGGTCTTCGGCGCGGCCCAGCAGGCCAGGCCCCTGTACTGCGCGCTCGGCGCGGCCCTCGCCTGGGTCGGCGTACAGGCACTGCGCCGACGTTACGCCACCCGCGCGCTCGGAGAATCCCGCGGAGTGCTGCCCGTCGTCCACGACTGGCTGATTCTCATCGGCGTCCTGGCCGTCGCCCGCGTGGTCACGGGGGAGAGCACCCCCCGGCTCGCCGCCCTGGGAGCCCTGCTGCCCGCCCTCCTCATCACCGTCGCCCACCACAAACTGACCTACCATCACCTCTTCGCCGCACGCCGCGAGGCCCAGGCCGTCAGCCGGGTCCTGGTCGTCGGCGAACCCGCCGCCGCCGAACACGTCATCGCCCATCTCGCGGCGCGCACCGACCACCCGTACGTGGTCGTCGGCGTGCTCCCCGTCGGCCAGGGCCCGCTGGAAGGCGGGGTGCCCGTCGCCGCCCGCCTCGCCGCCCGGATGCCCGAGGCGCTGACCGAGGACTCGGCGGCCGTGCTGGGCGCCGTCCGCAGCCACCACGCCGACCTGGTGCTGGTGGTTCCCGGGGCGCGGATCGCGGGGGAGCGGCTGCGCCGGGTCGCGTGGGCGCTGCACGACGAGGGGCTGGAGATGGCGGTGTTCCCCGGGCTGGTGGAGGTCTCCGTCAAGCGCCTGGAGACCCTGTCGGCCGGCGGGCTCGCCGTGCTGCGGGTGGCGCCGCCCGTGCGGCGGGGGGCGCAGACCCTGCTCAAGGCCGTGTTCGACCGGGTCGCCGCGGCGGCCGGACTGCTGCTGCTCTCCCCGCTGTTCCTCGCGCTGGTGCTGGCCATCCGCCTCGGCTCGCGCGGCCCGGCCTTCTACAGCCAGCGCCGGATCGGGCGCGACGGGGTCCCGTTCGTCATGTGGAAGTTCCGCACGATGGTGGTGGACGCCGACCGGCTGAAGTCCGAGCTGTCGGGGGCCAATGAGAACGACGGGCCGATGTTCAAGATGCGCCGCGACCCCCGGGTGACCCGGGTGGGCCGGCTGCTGCGCCGCACCTCGCTCGACGAACTGCCCCAGCTGCTCAACGTCCTGACCGGCAGCATGTCCCTGGTCGGCCCGCGCCCGCCGCTGCCGGAGGAGGTGGCCGAGTACGACGAGGTCGAGCTGCGCCGGCTCACCGTCCGGCCGGGGATGACGGGGCTGTGGCAGATCAGCGGACGCTCCGACCTCTCCTGGGACGAAACGATTCAGCTCGATCTCCAGTACGTGGACAACTGGTCCTTCACCAGCGACGTCGACGTCATGGGCCGTACCCTCCGCGCCGTCGTCGACGGTCGCGGAGCGTACTGAGGGGCCCGGGGTGACGTCAGTCCTGCTCCAGCCACCACCGGTAGGTGGAGGCGATGCCGTCCCGCAGCCCGATGCCGGGCTTCCAGCCGAGCGCGGTCAGGCGGGACACGTCGAGCAGCTTGCGCGGGGTGCCGTCCGGCTTCGAGGTGTCCCAGGCGAGCCGGCCCTCGAAGCCGGTCACCTCGGCGACCGTCTCGGCCAGCTCCCTGATGGTCAGGTCCTCGCCGCAGCCGATGTTGACGGGCTCGTCCCCGTCGTAGCGCTCCAGCAGCACCGCACAGGCGGCCGCCAGGTCGTCGACGTGCAGGAACTCCCGGCGCGGGGTGCCGCTGCCCCACAGGGTGACCTCGTCGCGGCCCTCGGCGGCGGCCTCGTGGAAGCGCCGGACGAGCGCGGGCAGCACGTGCGAGGACTCCAGGTCGAAGTTGTCCCCGGGCCCGTAGAGGTTGGTGGGCATGGCGGAGACGTACGAGGCGCCGTACTGCCTGCGGTACGACTGGACCTGCACGATGCCCGCGATCTTCGCCAGCGCGTAGGCCTCGTTGGTGGGCTCCAGCGGCCCCGTCAGCAGCGCGTCCTCCGTGATGGGCTGCGGGGCGAGCTTGGGGTAGATGCAGGAGGACCCGAGGAACAGCAGCCGGCCCACACCGGCGGCGTGCGCGCCGCCGATCACGCTGAGCTGGATCTTGAGGTTGTCCTCCAGGAACTGCACCGGGTAGGTGCTGTTGGCCATGATGCCGCCGACCTTCGCGGCGGCGAGCACCACGGCGTCGGGGCGGACGTCCCTCAGGTACGCCTCCGTCGCGGCGGCGTCGCGCAGGTCGAGGTCGGCGCGGCCGCGGGTCAGCACCTCGTACCCGTCGGCGGTGAGGCGGCGGACGACCGCGGATCCCACCAGGCCGCGGTGTCCGGCGACGAAGACGCGGGCGTGCGGGGGCAGGAGCGGCTGCGGATTAGTCATACCGCCGATGATGCCAGCCCGCCGACGCGCCCCGGGCCCGGCTTACGCCGTCCCGCCCGCCCCACCACAGACCACACACCGAGGCGAAGCCTCACCCGCAACAGCAACAACGGACCCCAGGGGGACCCATGGGCAAGACCGCACTGATCACCGGCGTCACCGGACAGGACGGCTCGTACCTCGCCGAGCTCCTGCTCTCGAAGGGCTACACGGTGCACGGGCTCGTGCGGCGCTCCTCCAGCTTCAACACGGAGCGGATCGACCACGTCTACCAGGACCCGCAGACGGCGAACCGCTCCTTCGTCCTGCACCACGCCGACCTCTCCGACGGCGTGGCCCTGGTGAACCTGCTGCGCGACATCCGCCCCGACGAGGTCTACAACCTCGGCGCCCAGTCCCATGTCCGGGTCTCCTTCGACGCACCCCTCTACACCGGCGATGTCACCGGCCTCGGCGCGCTGCGCCTGCTGGAGGCCATCCGGGCCAGCGGCGTCGACACCCGCATCTACCAGGCCTCGTCCTCGGAGATGTACGGCTCCACCCCGCCCCCGCAGAACGAGGACACCCCGTTCCACCCGCGCAGCCCGTACGGGGCGGCCAAGGTCTTCGCGTACTGGACCACCGTCAACTACCGCGAGGCGTACGACATGTTCGCCGTCAACGGGATCCTCTTCAACCACGAGTCCCCGCGCCGCGGCGAGACCTTCGTGACCCGGAAGATCACCCGCGCCGTCGCCCGGATCAAGGCCGGCCTCCAGGACCACCTCTACCTCGGCAACCTCGACGCCGTCCGCGACTGGGGCTACGCGCCCGAGTACGTCGAGGCGATGTGGCGCATGCTCCAGCAGGACGAGCCGACCGACTACGTCGTGGCCACCGGAGTCGCCGCCACCGTCCGGGAGTTCGTCGAGTCCTCCTTCACCCGGGCCGGTCTCGACTGGAACGAGCACGTCCGCTACGACCCCAAGTACGAGCGCCCCAGCGAGGTCGACGCCCTCATCGGCGACGCGTCCAAGGCGCGGGAGATCCTCGGCTGGAAGCCGACGGTCCTCGTGCCCGAACTGGCCCGCATCATGGTCGACGCGGACGTCCGACAGGTCGAGGACCAACTGGCGGGCGCCACCGTCCGCATCGACCGCTGAGGCCGTATATTTCGCCTACGATGCGCCTACGTTTTGCATGTCCCGGTCATGTTCGCGGTGCTCTGCGGCCCTGACCGGGGCAAACCTGCCGTGTGTGAAGGGACTTCATCCGCGCCCCATCGGCGTCGGATACACACGGCTGTTCGTACAGTTCCAGCCATCAGACCGGGCGATTGCCCTGGGGGGCCAATGCGTAGATCCAGAGGGCTGACCGCTGCCCTCGTCCTGTCACTGGCCGGCGCCGGCGCCGGCCTGGGGGTGGTGCTGATGCCCTCGGCGTCGGCCCTCACGCCGCCCGTGGCGTTCACGGCCGACGAACTGCCCACCTGGCAGACGAACGGTGTCGTCTTCGCCATGGCCGAGGCGAACGGCACCGTCTTCGCCGGCGGCACCTTCTCGGCCGTCCGCCCGCCCGACGCCGTCGGCGGCGCCGAGCAGGAAGCGGTGAACTTCACGGCGCTCGACGCCGCCACGGGTAACCCCACCCCCTGCAAGCTGTCCTTCACCGTCGGCGACGGCGCCGCCACCGTCCGGGCCCTGACCGTCGCCAAGGACGGCAAGACGCTTTACGCGGGCGGCTACTTCGGCGCCGTCAACGGCACCCCGGTCTCCAGCCTCGCCGCCATCGACATCGCCACCTGCACCCCCAAGGCGTCCTTCCACCCCGGCGTCCCCGCCACCGTGCGCGCGCTCGCCGTCACCGACGACACCCTGTACATCGGCGGCGACTTCGGTACCGTCGAGGGCCAGACGCACGAGCGGTTCGCCGCGGTCGACGCCGCCTCCGGTGCCCTCAAGCCCTTCACCGCCAACGCGGACGAGCCCGGTCGCGCCGTCAAGGTCAGCAACGACGGCAAGAACGTCCTGCTCGGCGGCGACTTCTTCACCGTCAACGGCTCCAACTCGCACGCCCTCGCCGTCGTCGACGCCACCACCGGCGCGGTCACCAAGACGTACTCCAACATCCCCTCGAACTCGGTCGTCAAGGACATAGCCGCCGACGCCACGGGCTACTACACCGCCAACGAGGGCTCCGGCGGCGGCGTCTTCGACGGCCGCATCGGCCTGAACACCGACTTCAACGAGAAGTGGCGCGACCGCTGCCTCGGCGCGACCCAGTTCGTGCTCCCGTACGACGGCGTCCTCTACAGCGCCTCGCACGGCCACGACTGCTCCACCGAGCTGGAGTTCCCCGACGGCAAGCGCAACTTCCTGATGGCGCAGCCCACCGACCACACCGGCACGCCCCCCGCCCCCGTGGACGGCTTCGTGCGCGGCCCCCGCAAGCTCGGCTGGCACCCCACCGCCAACGACGGCATGGACGGCAGCGAGCAGATCGGCCCACGCGTCATGGCCGTCGCCGCCAAGGACGACGTCAAGTACCTCTGGGTCGGCGGCGAGTTCACCCAGATCAACGGAAAGCCGCAGGCGGGCCTCACCCGATTCGCCAACACCGGCGACGTCGGCGCGCCCACCACCCCGGTCGCCAGCGCCGGCAGCACCAAGCCCGGCGAGGTCCAGGTCCGCTGGCGCACCAGCTACGACCAGGACGACAGCAGGCTGACCTACCGGATCTACCGCAACGGCTCGGCCACCCCGATCCAGACCGTGACCGCCGACTCCCTGGAGTTCGAGCGGCCCCAGGCCTCCTGGACCGACACCACCGTCAAGGCCGGCCAGGCCTACACCTACCGGGTGACCGCCACCGACGGCGCCGGCAACACCAGCGCCCTGTCGGCGACCGCGTCCGTGACCGTCCCGACCTCCGCCCAGACCTATCCGGAGACGGTCCGCGCCGACGGCGCCAACCTCTACTGGCGCTACGACGACACCGTCAGCCCGTACGTGGCCGACTCCTCCAACGGAGGCAACACCAGCGGCGTCCAGGTGAGCGCCCCGACGCTGCGCCAGAGCCCCGGCGCCGTCAGCGGCACCAGCACGGCCATGGGCTTCAACGGCACCAGCCAGCAGGTGTACAGCGACCACCGCCAGTTCGTGGGCAGCAGCTTCACCGTCGAGACCTGGTTCAAGACCAACAGCACGCGCGGCGGCAAGCTCATCGGCTTCGGCAACAACACGTCGTCCCTCAGCGGCTCCTACGACAAGCAGCTGTACATGACGAACACCGGCCGCCTCGCCTTCGGCGTCTACAACGGCTCGGCCCGCACCATCACCACGGGCCTGTTCGACACGTACAACGACAACAAGTGGCACCACGTCGTCGGCACCCAGGGCCCGGGCGGCATGGTCCTGTACGTCGACGGCCAGAAGAAGGACACCAACAGCGCCACCACCTCCACCGCGTACGCCGGCTACTGGCACGTCGGCGGCGACGCCCTGGCCAACTGGCCGAACCGCCCGACGAGCACCTTCTTCGCCGGGCAGATCGACGAGACGGCGGTCTACCCGTCTGCACTCACCGCGGCCCAGGTCAAGAGCCACTACGACCTCGCCAAGGCGCCCACCGACACGGTCTCCAAGGTCCCCGCGACCGAGGACACCTACATCAACCAGGGCGCCCCCACCACGGCCTACGGCACCTCCACGCAGCTCGCCGTGCGCGGCACCTCCGCGTACGAGTCGTACCTGCGCTTCACCCTCCCGGCCGCCCCGGCCGGACAGGTCCTCAAGGCCGCCGCGCTCCAGTTCAAGACCTCCACGCAGACCGGCGCCGGCACCGCCGACACCGTCTCCGTGGTCCCGGTCACCGGCACCTGGAGCGGCGCCGGCACGACGTTCACCACCAAGCCCACCCTCGGCACCAGCCCGCTCGGCAGCATCACGGGCGTGCCGGACGGCTCGGCGATCCAGAACGTCGAGCTCGACACCGCCGCGGTCTCCGCGGTGCTGGGCAGCAGCTACAGCCTCGGCCTGACCAGCACGGGCACCGACGCGCTGTGGCTCTGGTCCTCGGAGTCGACCGCCGCGGACGCCGCTCCGCAGCTGATCCTCACCTTCGGCCAGAAGTAACCACCGAGACGCACGGGGCCCGGCGCGACCATCCGCCGGGCCCCGTACGCCTTCCCACCCACGGGAGCCCCCGATGCACCTCCGCTCCGCGACAGCGTCCGCAGCCCTCCTCCTGGCCACCCTCACCCTCACCGGATGCAGCTCCTCCGGCGACACCAAGGCCGACGCCGCCGCGGCCAAGCCGAAGCCGCCGGCCGCCTCACCGGCCCCCGACCCGGCGGACGCCACCGCGCCCCCGGCCACCCCGGACCCGAACGCCAAGCCGACCGGCCCGGTCCTCCCGGACGCGCGGCTCACCCCGAAGACGGGCAGCTTCAAGGCGAACGAGAAGCAGTACCTGAGCGGCCGCGTCCCGGAGAAGACCGACCCGGCGGCCGTCCTCCAGACGGGCCAGGAAACCTGCCAGCGGGTGGAACGCACCGCCAAGCACGACAAGGACGCCGCGGCCGCGTCGATCATCTCGGGCGAGCTGACCGGCGCCAAGGACGCGATCGCCTACCTCTGCCCCGACCAGAAGCCGATCCTGGACACGGCGGAGAAGGGCTTCCCCGACGGCGCCCGCACCAACCCGGCCCCGGGCACCTACCGCGCCCTCACCCAGACCACCACGTGCACCTGGGAAGCCAAGTCCAAGGACGGCGCGGTCCTCGCCTCGGGCCCGGAAACCCCGCCCAAGCCGGGCGACAGGACCACGGCTACGATCCCCGCGGGCGCAGCCACCTTCACCTCGACGAACTGCTACGCCTGGCTCCCGGCGTAACCCCCGCTCCGGTAGACGAACGCCGCCGCACCCACTGGGTCCGGCGGCGTTCGTGTGCCGGAGCGGTTCTCACCCGCTGCGGCCGACGCCGGTGCAGGCCACCGTCACGTCGGCGCCGTACGCCTCGACCTCCGTCTTCGTCCCGGTGGCCGAGCCCGACAGGCACAGCTCGCCGCCCATGACCCGCAGGTCCAGGACGAACCGTGTGGCCTCCCCGCGGTGACCCAGATCGTGGATGCGTCCGTCGGGGTAGCCGGCCCCGTTGAGGGCTTTCCGCACCTGTCGAGGATCTTCCTTGCCCGCGAGGATCTTCGTGAGGCGTTGCGCGTGCAGGCGCCCCTCGCACCTCTCGACCGGGCCCAGCCGTGTCTCGGCGGTGGGACCCGGCTGCGGCGCGCCGGTCGGGGCCGGCGGTGGGCCGAGTGACGGCAGCGGTACCGGGCCGGCGCCCGCGCGCGGCTCCTCAGCGCGGGGCGAGCCGTCTGCGCCCGGGCCGTCCGGCGGAGTGCCCGGATCACAGGCCCGGCCGACTTCCGCCCGCATCTCCATGAAGGCCAGCTCTTCCCTGGTCGTGCTGGAAGGGGATCCGGCACCCGCGGTGCCGCAGGCGGCCAGGGCGAGCGCGCATACCGCCGTTGCGGCGATACCCGACCAGGCGCGCCGAAGGGCGCCGGTCGCGAGAGTGGTCGGCGTCATGGGGGCAGTTTCGGGGGAGGTGGCCGGCCGCGCATGAGTACGGGTACTCATGTCTTTCGGTGGTATTCGTGCGCCACAACCTACTTGGCAGTAGCGGAATTTGACGCCATCTCAGTTCTTGGATGGTGGTTGTGGCGGCTCGTCGGACCCGCTTAATGTCCCGACTCGATCAACCCAAGTGGTTAATTCGAGGGGGGAATTGTGCGGAGATTGACGCTGCCTGCCGTGGCAGCGCTTTCCCTGTCGCTGCTGCTGCCGCAGCAGATCGCCACCGCCGACGGGCTGCCCGAGCAGCCGCTGTCCGGGGCTCAGGCGGAGCAGGTGGGGCCGGGTGTCTACCACCCGGAAACACGGACCTTCGAGGTCATCGAGTCCGATGTGCCCGCCGGTCTGATGGGCCGCAAGCACAGCGTCGTCGCCCCGGGCGGCGGAGGGGCGGCCAGGCCCGAATCGGCGGCGGAAACCCGTCCCGAGATGGGCGTGTTCGGCGCGAGCTGGGAGGCCGAGTTCCTCGGGGGCCAGCTCAACCGCAAGCTGGAGCAGGTGGACGGGGCCGTCGTGGTCACCGACCTGACAGTGAATGAATCGTTCCGGTACGAGTTGACCGACAGCATCGAGTATCCCGGCGGGGGCGGGGTCAACAGCTATGAGGACACCAACGGGTCGAAGGTCACGGAGACGACGAAGTGGGACGGTGCCAAGGGCGCCCTGACCACGACCATCACCGAGACGGTCGCCGGTGACCTGTCCACCGTGGCGTCCGGTGACGACAGGTTCAAAGACGCCGCCGGCCATCCGCTCTCCAACGCGGACCTCGCGCCGACCTTCACCTGGCAGCAGCCTGACGGCTTCACCGGCGCGGACACGTGGCGGGTGACGGGTACGGGCAGCAAGGCCTTCGGTACGAACACCGCCGGTTACGACGCCAAGGGCCGCGTCACCAAGGTGACCACCATCGCCGACACCGAAGGCGTCAGCGACGCACTGGCGGTGTCCTACGCGGACGCGACCACGGCTGCCGGCTCGAACCTCGGCGATTTCAACGGTCTGGTGAAAGAGATCACCCTGACCAGGGGCGATACCACGCAGACGGTCGCCCGCTACGCCTACGACGCCTCCGGAAAGCTCCGCGAGGTCGCCGACCCGTCCCGCGGACCCGAACCGGAAGCCGCGTACACCTACGACGGGCTCGGCCGCGTCGACAGCATCGACTCCCGCCTCAACGGCGCGTGGGATCTCGACTTCGCAGCCGAGGGCGCCTCCCCGGACGCCGTTCCGGACGGACCGCAGGGCCCCGCCGCACAGGCGCCGTTCCAGGGGTCGGCGGGCGTCTCCGACCCGAACGCGACCGGGCCGAAGCCGTCGGAACTCACCGTGCCGGGAGGACCGGAGCGGTCCCAGGCCTACCCGGGCCAGTGCTACACCGCCTACCGGTGGATGTACTACTCCGTCGGCGGATGCGTGGCGTGGGCCGCTCACTACGGCTGGAGGTCGCCGAGCTGGAAGCAGCTCAAGGACGGCAGCTACGTGGTCGGCATCTACTACGACCACTGCACCGACTCGCCCGACCAACCCGGAGGGTACGACTTCCGCTCCGCCTGTGACAGCCACGACTACGGATACGGCCTCATCGGCAACATCTGGACGTCCTACTGGTATTACCTCGACTGGAGCCAGAAGGCATCGGTCGACTGGGAGTTCTGGAACATGACGGCGAACAAGAACTGCAACGGGTACCGGAACAAGGGTGCGTGCCGGAACTGGGCCGGCCTCTACTGGAACGCGGTGCACCGGTGGGGGAATCCGTACAACGGCGTCAAGAACATGCGCTGAGCCCGCCTGCCGACAAGTAGCGCCCGAATGGGACGGCCGGATGGTACCCGCGTGCCATCCGGCCTTTCCGTGCCCTGAATTCGAAATGGATACACATGAAGAGACCGATATGGCCCGCCGTGGCAGTGGCTGCGACGATCATGTTGCTCGCACCCGCGCCGTCCCTCGCCCAGGACGGACCCGACGGAACCCAGATCACCTCCAAGGTCGACCCGCCGCTCTACGACGAGGTCGCCGACAGCGGAAAGATCCGGGTGAACGTCGTCACCGAGACCCGTGGCCAGCTCGACCAGGCGGCCGCGGCCGGTGAGACGCTGCAGACCCTGAGCACGCTCCCGGTCGTGACGCTGCGGGTCGACCGCGCGGGGCTGGACGCACTCGCCGCCCAGGAAGGGGTCGTCTCCGTCACCGAGGACGTCCCCGTCCCGCCCGAGCTGGACGAGAGCACGTCCCTCGTCAAGGCGGACAAGGTCACCGCTGGCGGATACGACGGCGCCGGTCAGGCGATCGCGGTCCTCGACACCGGTGTGGCCGTCCACCACCCCTTCCTCAAGGACCGGGTGATCGCCGAAGCGTGCTTCTCGGTCAACGACCCCGCCTACGGCGCCACCAGCCTGTGCCCCGACGGCAGCGCGGTACAGGAAGGCCCGGGGGCGGCCGACGCCGAGGCCGGGGCCTGCGCGGTGATCGCCGGGTGCGACCACGGCACCCACGTCGCCGGCATAGCCGCCGGCAACGGCCGGGACGTGGCCGGGGCCCCGAAGCAGGGCGTCGCGCCCGGTGCCGGCATCGTCGCCATGCAAGTGTTCTCCAAGTTCAACTCGCCGGAACTCTGCGGCCCGAGCTCACCGTGCGTGCTCAGCTTCGCCTCCTCCCAGCTCGCCGCCCTGGAGAAGGTCCTGGCGCTGAAGCAGGGCGGAATGCCGATCGCCGCCGCGAACCTGAGCCTGGGATCGGGACGCTACTCCAGCGCGTGCACCAACGACGTCCGCAAGAAGGTGATCGACGGCCTGTACGCCGCCGGTGTCGCCACCGTCGTGGCGGCCGGGAACAACGGCTACACCAACGCCGTCAGCGCCCCCGGCTGCGTCCCGTCGGCCGTCACCGTCGGATCGACCACGGACGCCGACCAGGTGTCCTCGTTCAGCAACCGCGGCCCGCTGCTGGACGTCTTCGCACCGGGCTCCGGCATCGTCTCCTCCGTTCCGGGAGGGCAGTACGCCTCCAAGAACGGCACCTCCATGGCCGCCCCGCACGTCGCCGGCGCGATCGCCGTGCTCCGCCAGGCACACGGGGAGGAGAGCCTGGACAACCTGCTCGCCCTGCTGAAGTCGAAGGGCAAGCCGGTCTCCTACACGGGGGCCACCACCCCGCGCATCGATCTCGCCACGACGTTCGAGACGGGCGAGCCGGAGCCCGCTCCGGCGGCCAGGCCGCGGTCGGCCGAGGTCGGGAACGACACCGACTACGCCATTCCCGCCCTGGGCCAGGTCACGTCCCCGATCGTGGTGAACGGCGTGGGCAACCGGGCCTCGGGCGCCCTGCAGGTCTGGGTCGACCTCACCCACCAGCGCCGCAACGACCTCCGTCTCGACCTGATCGACCCGGCGGGCAAGGCCCACCGGCTGTGGGTCGGCAGCACGGGACCGGGCGACATCAAGCAGTTCTACGGAGTGGACGCCTCGTCCTCTCCCGCGGACGGCACGTGGACCCTGAAGGTCCAGGACGGCGTCGCCGGGAACGCGGGCACGCTGCGGAACTGGTCGCTCGCCTTCCCGGTGCCGGAGAACCGGACCGTGACGCAGATCCCCGACGGTGGCTCCGTCGAGCTGCCGGTGTCGGCTCCCGGACTCGTCGGGTACGCGCCCTCCGAGGTGAACGTGTACGTGGACCTCACCCACGAGTGGCGGGGCGACGTCAGGCTCGACCTGATCGCCCCGGACGGCAGGGAATACCCGGTCAAGCCGTCCGAGATCGCACAGCGCGGTGGCGACCTCAAGGCCCTGTACCCCGTGACGATCGGCCTCTCCGAGGTGAACGCCCCGTGGAAGCTGCGCGTGAGTGACGTGGTGACGGGATCGACCGGGACGGTCAACGGCTGGGCCCTGGTGTTCTAGCGCCCCGGCCGTCTCACGAGCGGGCGGCGTCCTCGTACACCCCGAGCAGGGTGTCCAGGACCGCGTCCATCGAGAAGGAGGACGCCGCCAGTTCGCGGGCCGCTGCCGACGCCGCCGCGTTCCGCGACGGCTCCAGGAGGGCCAGGACCGCCTCCGAGACGCCCTCCGGGCCCGGGTCCACCGCGAGGCCCGCGCCCGAGGCCGCGATGTCGCGGGCCAGGCCGTTGGAGTGGGTGACCACCGTCGGGACGCCCACCGCCAGGGCCTCCAGGACCGACATGGGGAAGGGCTCGTCCACCGACGGGAGGACGTAGACGTGGGCGCGGCGGAGTTCTGTCAGGACCTCCGGGGCCGAGAGGGCGCCGGGGACGGTGAAGCGGTCCGTCAGGCCCAGCGCGGTGACGCGGGCCCGGACGGCGGCCAGTTCGCCCTCGTCCGGGCCCGCCACCACGAACTGCGCGTCCGGGTGGACCGCCAGCACCGCCGGGGCGGCGTCCACGAAGTCCACCGGGCGCTTGCGGGCCTGGAGGCGGGCCGAGTACAGGATGCGCGGCGGGCCGCTCAGGGGCGGGCGCTCCTCCTGGGACGGGGTGCCGTTCACCAGGCGGACCGCCTGCGCGAGCGGCGGGGTGCCGACCACCGCGTCCAGGCCCGTGCGCTCGTGCGGGGTCAGGTGGAGGACCGCGTCCGCGCCGCGCAGCAGGCGGCGTACCGCGACCGCGTCCAGGACCTTCGCGAGGAGCTTCTCGCTCGGGTCCACCATGCCGTGGGTCTGGAGGACCAGCGGCCTGCCCGCGCGCAGGGCCGCCAGGGCGAGGGGGAGGGTGACCAGGTCGCGGGCCAGATGGACGTGGACCACGTCCGCGTCCCGGACCAGGCGCGACGCCGAGGCCAGCAGGGCCGGCGAGGTCATCCCGCTGAACCCGAGCGGCAGGAGGCGGCGGGCCGGGAACAGCTTCGCTGGAACCCCCTCCACCGACGCCGGCCAGGGATCGAACCCCTCGCCGAGGGCCACCAGACGGGCCTCGTGACCGCGCTCCCGCAGCCCCTTGGCCAGGTTCAGGGCCACCCGCACCGGGCCGCCGAAGGCGTGCGAGGGGGAGTGGAGGGTGACGGCGTGCAGGATCTTCACTTGGGCTCCTCCACCGGGCGGCGGCCGCCGTCCTGGGTCTGCAGGGTCAGGGCGGGCAGGTCCTTGTGGACCACCGAACCGGCTCCGGCGACCGCGCAGCGGCCCACCGTCACCCCCGCCAGCACCGTCGCCCGCACGGCCACCCACGCGCCGTCCTCGACGGTGATCGGGGCGTTGTGGTAGCGGAAGTCAGCGGCCCGGTGGTCGTGCGAGCCGGTGCACAGCATCGACTCCTGCGACAGGCACACGTGCGAACCGATCGTCACCGGCTCCAGGTTGAGCAGCCAGGCCCCCTCGCCGATCCACGTGTGGTCCCCGACCTTCAGCTTCCACGGCCAGAGCACCCGCACCCGGTGCCGGATCAGCACCCCCTCGCCGATCTCCGCCCCGAACGCCCGCAGCAGCGCCACGCGCAGCCGGGCCGGGCAGAACCACGACATGAACAGGGTGTTCATCACCGCGAACCACAGGGCCTGCGCCAACAGCCGCCGCCCCTTGTCGTATCCGGCCAGCGTGAAGGCAGGAAGATTGCGCACCGGTCGTCGCCCCCGTCGTCCCACGCGCCTCCCCTGGCGCGGAACGCTCAGACTAGACTGCGCGCGGATCACGCACATGGGGTGGGGGCAACGGTGGCTACGGACATACGCACACCCAATGTGAGAGCGACCCCGCCCCCGCCCGAGGACGAGGCCCAATGGGGACGGGTCACCACCCCGCGCACCCTGCTCTCCCGCGCCCTGTCCGTGCCGCTCGCGCTCGGCTTCACCGTCTTCCTGCCGGTGTTCGTCGCCGCCCAGTCCGGCGACGGACAGGAAGACGCCGCGTTCTGGCTCCAGCTGGTCCTCACCATGTACTCCGGCGCCCGCCTCTCCGCCATGGTGCTGACCAGCCGCCGCAAGCTGCTCCAGGGGTCGTTCTGGCTCTTCGTCTACATGGCGATGGGCGTGGCGCCCCTCGCCCAGGCCGTGCTGGGCCGGGTCCCGACCCCCGTCGTCGGCCCGCGCTCCGACCTCACCCTCGCCATCGGGCTGGTGCTCCTCGGCTGCACGGCCTTCGACGTCGGCGTGCTCCTGGCCCGCCATCGGCCGGCGGGCCGCGCGGGCGGGTCCACGAAGGAACCCCGCCCCCTCATGGCACACCGGCGCAGGCTCCAACTCCTCACCGCCGTCGCCTTCGTGTGCAGCGCCGCGTTCATCGTCAAACTCGGCGGCCCCGCCGTCTTCTTCTCCAGCCGCCAGGAGATCATCGCCGGCATCCAGGACGCGGGCGTCTCCAACGGCGACGGCCAGGCCGGCCAGGCCCTGCTGCGCGGCTTCGGCACCGTGCCGGCGCTGCTCGCCATGCTGCTGTACACGCGGTGGCTGATCACCTCGACGTACGCCCGCCGCAAGGTGTCGGTCATCGTCACCTGGGCGGCGCTCATCGCCCTCAACCTCGTCGTCAACAACCCGATCTCGAACCCGCGCTACTGGTTCCTGACGGTCATGTTCGCGATGCTGTTCACGCTCTTCCCGGTCAGCGCCGCCATGTACCGCGTCGCCCTGTCCATGGCCGTGGTCGTCGCCCTCCTCGTCTTCCCCTTCGCGGACCGCTTCCGCTACGACGAGAAGAACTACAAGCCCGTCGAGACGACCTCGTTCCTGGAGCCGATGGCGCTCAAGGACTACGACCAGATCGGCATGTTCGCGAACACCATCACCTTCGCCGACTCCGGTCCCGGCCACTCCTACGGCCGCCAGCTCGCCGGCTCCGTCTTCTTCGCGGTACCCCGCTCGGCGTGGCCCGGCAAGCCGCGCGACACGGGGGTGATGGTCGGCCAGTGGATGGGCACGGTCAACACCAACCTCTCCTCCCCGATCTGGGCCGAGCTGTGGCTGGACTTCGGCCCCCTCGGCATGGGCGCCGGCCTGCTCGCCCTCGGCTACGCCGCCGCCCGCGTCGACCGCCGCTACGCCAAGCGCGCCACCCGCCGCTCACCGCCGGGCAGCCTGATCTCGGTGGTGGTGCCGCTCGTCGCCGGATACTCGTTCATCCTGCTGCGCGGCCCGCTCCTCCAGGCTTCGGGCCGCGTGGCCATCGCCGCGATGTGCCTCGCGCTGGTGGCGACGTACCGGACGGACAGGAACACCACCCTGAGGTAGGGGCGGGCGCCTTGGCTGACGCCGTCGCTCAGAAATCGCCGGGCGGCAGCGGGAGGGGCAGCCCGGGCAGGCCGTCGATGCTCTGCGCGATGTGTTCCTTCTTGGCGAAGTAGGCGCTCAGCGAGGCGTCGTCCTCGCGCGCGAACCGCTTGCCGTGCAGGTCGCGGTCCACGTCGTACGACATGAAGGGCACCCCGTAACCGCAGGAGTCCCGCACGAGTTCGGCCGTCACGACGATGATCGCGCGCAGTCCGTGCAGCGTCGGGTCGATGTCGGGGAAGTGCGCGAGCAGTTCCTTGAAACGCGGATCGTCCCGGAACACGGGCTCGCCCCGGCCGTGCACCCGGACGATGTTGGGCGGCCCCTGGAAGGCGCACCACATCACCGTGATCCGGCCGTTCTCCCGCAGGTGCGCGATGGTCTCGGCCGTGCTGCCGGCGAAGTCGAGGTAGGCGATCCGCTGCTCGTCGAGCACCGCGAAGGACCCGGAGAGCCCCTTGGGCGAGAGATTGACGGTGCCGTCACCGGTGAGGGGCGCGGTCGCGGTGAAAAACACGGGCTGCCGCTCTATGAACTCGCGCAGCCGGCCATCGATACGTTCGTAAGTCTTTCCCATGTCTAAGTATTATGTAAGGAAACCTTTCGCCTGTCTAACGACCCCCCTCTGGTTCGAGGGCCAGGGGGCGGTAGCCCGCCGAGCGGTGCCGGAGCAGCTGCCCGGGACCGGGCAGTGACGGGGTCGCAGTCGGGCGGTCTCAGGGAGGGGTTGGGGCTTTCCCGTCAGTCTCATCGTCCTTCCGTGTCGGGCCGGCCTGTCAAGGGCGCTCCTTCGTCGCGTCGCTGCGCGATGGCCTTCGGCCACCCTTGACAGACCGTCCCGCCACGGAAAAACGAAGACTGCCGGGAAACCCCCAAAGGAACGGGACGGATGTTCATAGGACATGCGGCGGACTCAGCGACCCTTCGGGGTCGTCGGGGGCCGCCACACCGGGCATCCGGGCCGACATGAGTGACATCCGGGGCCGCCCTCCGCATCAGATCGCTACGCGCTCCTCCCGTCTCGGCGTCCGCCGCCCGTCTGGGCTCGCTGCATGCAGGAGAGGACGATCAGGACGACATTCGGGCTCCCCGGCGCCCCAGATCGCTACGCGCTCCTCTTTTCTCGGCGTCCAGGGGTGGTCGTGGGCTGGGATGCCCTGCCACTCGTCGTCTGGTGCGGTCAGAGAGCCAAGACGGCCGCCGGACGCTGAGGAATGAGGAGCGCGTAGCGATCTGGGGCGCCCACGGCCCCGGATGACGATCCCGTCGTCCTTTGGTGCAGGCAGCGAGCCCAGGCGGCCGCCGGACGCTAAGCCGGGAGGAGCGCGTAGCGATCTGACGCGTACGTCGTCCCCGATTGCCCTCACGACGGGGCCGGATGGATGTCTGCCGGCCCCCGACGACCCCGGAGGGTCCCTGATCCGGCCGGATGTCTCATGTACATCCGTCCCGTTTCTTTGGGGGTTTCCCGGCAGTCTTCGTTTTTCCGTGGCGGGACGGTCTGTCAAGGGTCGCCGCAGGCGATCGCGTAGCGACGCGACGAAGGAGCGCCCTTGACAGGCCGGCCCGACGCGGAAGGACGATGAGACTGACGGGAAAGCCCCAACCGGTCCATGAGACCGCCCGGCTGAGGCCCCGCCCTCCCCGGTGCCGGTTAGCTGTTCGGTGCCGTCCAGCGGGGTCCGCCGCCGGCCCCCACCCCCCGCCTCAAGCCGACGCCGTGACCTCCCCCGGCCTCTCCGCCGGGAGCTGGAGGCGCCCCACCCGCAGCCACCCCGCCGTCGCCTTGGCCGCCGAGCCCGCCGCCAGGCCCCAGGCGGCGCCCGTGACGCCCCAGGCGGCGTAGCCGCCCAGGAGCAGGGCCACCGACAGGAGGGAGAAGACCACCTGGAGGGAGAGGGTGGCCTTGGGGTTCAGCACCCGCAGGGTCAGCAGCGCGCACGTCCCCAGGCCCATCACCGCGTACTGGGCGCCCGTCGCGGGCAGCAGGGCGGAGGCCGCCGACCAGGTGTCGCCCAGCAGGCGTCGGCCCAGCCCGTCCGGCAGGGCGTACAGGACCGCCGCCCAGCCGGCGCCGAGGACCGCGAGGGCGGCGCCCAGCAGGGCGGTCAGCCGGACCACGCCCCGCTTGCCGGACGCCCGGCCCAGGAGGGGCGGGCCGAAGGCGTTGGCCGAGTTGAACAGCACGTTCAGCGGCCCGAACAGGGTCGTCGCCCCGCGCAGCGCGCCCACCGCCAGCGGGGTCGCGAAGGCGCCCAGCCCGAGCACCGCGAGCTGGCTGGAGCCGTTGCCGACGGCGAACTCGACCACGAACCGCTGCCCGAGGTGTCCGCGCCGCAGGTACGGCCGTATGTCCGCGCGGGCGCCGCGGACGTACGGGCGCAGCAGCCACAGGCCGAGCCCCAGCGCGGGCAGCGCGGACAGCCCCCACACCAGCACCAGCCGTCCCGCCGAAGCCCCGTGCGGCTGCACCGCCAGCGCCGCGACCACGCACACCAGCCGCAGCGCGTCCGCGGCCAGCGCCCGCTCGGGCACCCGCAGGGCGGAGAAGCAGTACCGCAGGCCGTCCTGGACGAGGACCAGCGGCAGGACGGCGCCCAGCGCGAGGAAGGCCCACCCGGCGTTCCCGGGGACGACCAGGGCCGCGACCGCGAGCAGCAGCCCGGCCGCGCCCGCCGCCCCGGCGGTGAACAGCACCGACGAGCGGCACACCGCCCCCAGCCGTCCGCCCGCCTCCTTCTCCAGCACCACGGTCTGCCCGACGTAGGCCATGTTCAGTCCGAGGAGCACGGTGAAGGCCACGTACACCATCGAGAAGTCGGCGAAGCCCGACGCCGAGGACAGCCGGGCGGCCAGGACCAGCACCAGGATGTTGGTGGCGCTGGAGGCGGCCTGGTCCAGGACCGAGGCGACGGCGGCGAGGCCCCGCCGGCTCACCGCCGGCCCGTGCGGACCGTGCGCAGGGCCACGGTGTCGCCGCCGTCACCCGGAAGCCGTCCGTCGGCCGTGTCGGCGGCGGGCGCCTGCGGCGTGGACGCCGGAGCGGCGGTGGAGGAGGTGTCCCGCTTCGACTTCTGGCCCGGCAGCGGGGAGTGCAGCACCGCGCCCAGCACGGTCCCGCCGGCCCCGCTGATCAGCTCGCGGATCCGGGCCAGGTCGCTGCGGTGCACCGCGCGCGGGTCGCAGACGACGAGGACCCCGTCGACGCGGTCGACGAGGGCGAGCGCGTCGGCGTACGAGAGCACCGGCGGGGCGAGCACGACGACGGTGGAGTTGGGGGAGTCGGCCTCGGAGATCAGCCGGGTCGCGCGCGGGGAGGTCAGGGCGCGGGCCACGTTGCGCACGCGGTCGCCCGGGATCAGGTCGAAGGCGCCCGACTCCCCGGCGTCCACCACCAGCTGGCGCCCGTCCGGCCAGTCGGACTCCCCGGTTCCGCCGCCGAGGCCGCCGCCGAGCAGGCCCGCGCCGCCCGTGCCGCCCGGCATCTGGCTCCAGCGCGGCCGCCCGGCGCCGTCCGTCGGCAGCTGGCTGGCCAGCACCGGCGTGCGCAGGTCGGCTTCGATGAGCAGCACGTCCTTGCCGGTCTCGGCGAAGGACGCGGCCAGGTTCACGGCCACCGCGGCGGCCGTCTCGCTGCTGCCGCGCGGGGCGACGACCAGCAGCCGGCGCCGGTCGGCGAAGCGGGAGTCGTAGGCCAGCCGGAAGGCCACCGAGCGGTACTCCTCGGCGAGGCGCGGATCGGCCTCGCCGGCCGCGAGGAGCGGGCCGCCGCCCGTCTTGTCCCGGGGCAGGGAGCCGAGGACGGGTGCGCGCAGGGCCCGGGCCACGTCGCCCTCGGAGCGCGGCGCCGGGTCGAAGACCAGCCGCACCCAGGCGGCGAGCAGGCCGAGGGCCAGGCCGGTGGCCGCGCCGAGCGCGAGCGACATGGGGATGCCCGGGCCGTCGGGGGCGGTGGGCGGGGCCGCCGGGCTGGTGATCCGGCCCGGGGTCATGTCCAGGGCCTGGAGCTTGGTGATGTTGTTGTTGAGGGTGTTGACCTTGCTCTGGAGGTCGGTCTTCGAGCCCAACGCGGCGTCACGGGCCGCGCCCGCCGGCATGCTGTTGACCTGCTTGGCCAGGTCGTCGAGCTGCTTGGCGACCGGGTCGCGCTGGTCCTCGTACCCCTTGACCATCTTGTCGCGGGTGACGTCGAGGGCTTCCTGCCGCTTGAACAGGTAGGCGTCGGCCATGGCGTTGGCCCGCTTGGCGGCCTCCTTGGGGGAGGCGGAGGTGTAGGTGAAGCGGAGGACCATCGTCTGCGGCGGGTTGGTCACCTGGAGGCCGCCGCGCAGTGCGGTCGCGTCCTTGGCGGGGAGCCCGAGCTTCTTCGCCGCCTGCTCGGCTATGGAGCTGGAGAGGGCGACCTGCCGCTCGGAGCCGATGTTGATCGCCTTGTCGGGCGCCAGGCTCGGGTTGAACGGGTCGTCGGTGGGGGCGCGCAGCACCACGTCCGCGACGGACACGTAGGTGTCGGCGGTGGAGACGCCGAGGTAGACGCCGCCCAGCAGGCCTACGGCCAGGCCGGCGCCGAGGAGCCGGCGGTAGCGCAGGAGCTGCTTGAACTGGTCCCTGAGGAGGTCCGGTTCGTCCTCGGGCGGGGCCGCTGCCGGGCGGTTCGTCTCGGTCACGACTGGGGACCCCCAAGTGCTTCGTCGATCAGTGCGTCGATGCGGGCCAGGCCCGCTTCGCGGCTCAGTTGGGCCGCCACGTGGACGGGTCCGGCCGCGCCCAGCGCGTCCGCGCGCGCGGGGTCCTCGGCCAGGGCCCGGACGGCCCCCAGCAGGGCCTCGGGGTCCTCCGGCGGTACGAGCACCCCCGCGCCCGAACGTTCCACCTCCTGGGCGGTCCCGCCCTGTGCCGCGACGGAGGCGACGACGGGCCGGCCGGCCTGGAAGTAGGAGGTGAGCTTGGACGGCACGCTCATGTCGAGCACGGCCGCGTGCTGCGTGACCGCGAGCACGTCCGCCGCGGCGAGGATATCCGGGAACTCTCCGTCGCCGGCAGGGGGGATGATGTCGAGGTTGGGGACGTCGGAGGCGAGGGCGGCCAGGGCCGCGCGCCGGCTTCCGTCGCCCATCAGCACGAAGCGGACGCGGGGGTCGAGGCGGGCGGCGCCGACGAGGACTTCGAGGCCCTGCTTGAGGCCCATGTTCCCGGAGTGCAGGACCACGGTCTGGTCCGGCGCCCAGCCCAGGTGCCGCCTGGTCTCGCCGCGCGGCTTGCTGGGCACGGGCACGTGCGACCAGTTGGGCACCACGCGGATCCGCTTCGGGTCCACGCCCATGCCGACGACCCGGTCCACGAACGTCTCGTGGATGACGCCGACCAGAGTGGCCCGCTTCAGGGCGTACGCCTCCGCCCGCCCGGCCAGCGCGGCCGCCTTGTCGCCGCCGCTGATCCCGCTCTGCGCGGCCGCGGCCCCCATCAGGTCCTGGACCACCGGGACGAAGGGGACCTTCCAGCGGGCGGCGAGCCGCGCGGCGAGCACGCCGCCGGCCAGGCTGGGCATCTGGGCCATCACCGCGTGCGGGCGCGGCATCCGGGGCGGGGCGACGGCACCGTGCAGCAGAATCGATCCTTCGAACAGGGCCCGCTTCACGGCGGTCTGCTGCGCCGGGACGGTGTGCGCGCGCCGGTGCACGGTGACCCCCGCGCGCCGCTCCGTGCGCCGCAGCGCCCCCTTGTACTCGGGTTCGAGGGACCAGGCCGGGTAGTGCGGCATGCCCGCCAGGACGTGGGTGTCATGACCGGCACCCGCCCAGTGCTCGGCTATCTGGGTGGCGTACGGGCCTATGCCCGCGTGCTCGGGGGCGTAGTTGGTGGAAACCAGCAACAGCCGCCGGTGGCCGGATGTGGACACTGAACGTCCCCTTCTCCCCTGGATGATGCGCACGTCACCCTATGCGTTCACCGTCGGGCGGTGGAACGTGCGCGCTATTGTCTGCTGATTGCGCCGCACCGGGGGGTGCGGCCCGTGGGGGGTAACTGATGACGGAGCACCACATGTCCGATGCCGCGCCGTCCGCGCGCCGGCCGTACCGGGTCGGCTACGCCCCCGGTGCCTACGACCTGTTCCACATAGGCCACCTCAACATCCTGCGCCACGCCCGCAGCCAGTGCGACTACCTGGTGGCCGGCGTGGTCTCGGACGAGATGGCCGAACTGGCCAAGGGCCGACGCCCGATGATCCCGCTCGTCGAGCGGCTGGAGATCGTCCGCAGCGTCAAGTACGTGGACGCGGCCTTCGTCGAGACGGTCCCGGACAAGGTGGAGACCTGGCGGCAGGTCCGCTTCGACGTCATCTTCAAGGGCGACGACTGGCGGGGCACCCCCAAGGGGGAGAAGCTGGAGCGGGACTTCGCCGCCCACGGGGTCGACGTCGTCTACTTCCCCTACACGGTGCACACCTCCAGCACCCAGCTGCGCCGGGCCCTGGACGCCCTCGCCCAGCCGCAGCCCGTGCCCCTGCACCAGCCGCTGGCCGAGCCCCTCACCGCCGAACGGCGCTGAGCTCCCGGAACCACTTCGCCAGGAACGCCAGCAGGAACAGCACGGCGACCGCGCCCAGCCCCGCGTACGCCCAGCGGAACAGCGCCCCGCCGCCCAGCAGCAGGAACACCAGGCAGAACACGCCGTAGTCCACGGGCAGCAGCGCCACCGCGCGCAGGGTCGACGGTGCCGCGGCGGGGCTCCCCGGGGCCGCCTTCGGCTTGAGCTTCTCGGTGAGCAGCCCGCCGAAGAGGGTCACCACGGCGGCGAACTGGAACACCAGCGGCACCAGCAGCCAGCCGTCCGCCGCCGTGCCGTACGCGTCGGGGAAGCGGAAGAAGGCGATGAGCACGCAGGAGTGGAGCGCGGTCAGCTTGGCGGCGTCCACGACGTGGTCCAGCCACTCGCCCGCCGCGCTGCCGCCCCCGCGCAGCCGGGCCAGCTGACCGTCGGCGGAGTCGAAGGCGAAGCCGACGGCGAGCGCGGCCCACACGGCCACCCCCAGCCCCCACGAGGGCGCGGCCAGCGCGACCGCGGCCACGGCGGCGAAGCTGAACCCGGCGCTGACCAGCGTCACCTGGTTCGGGGTCAGCCCCAGCGCGTAGGAGCCGGCGGCCAGGTACCGTCCGGCGGGCCGGTTGACGAACCGGGAGTAGAGCGACACGCCCTTCGCCGACTTCTGCGCCCCGCGCAGCTCCCGCAGCGCCGTCCCCACCCTCGACATGCGTACTCCCGTTCGTGTGCCCGTGTGTGCGTATGTTCACCGAAAGGGCACATCATCGCAGGGCGAACGGGCTGCGCGAACGGGCTGCGCGAACGGGCTGCGCGAACGGGCTGCGCGAACGGGCTGCGCGAACAGGCTGGGCGGACGCACCTCCCTCAGCCCGCCACCCGCAGCAGCAGCACCGACCGCGCCGGCACCGTCAGCGGCTGCCCGCCCCGGTACCGCGTGCCCGGGGCGCTCTCCTGCTCCTCCCGCGAGGTGTCCAGGACGAGCTCGTACTCCCCGGCCCACGGCGGACCCGGCAGCACCCACTCCACCGGCCGGTCCCCGGAGTGCAGCAGCGCCAGGAAGCTCTCGTCCGTCACCTGCCGTCCCCGCTCGTCCCGCCCGGGGATGTCCCGGCCCGACAGGTACAGCCCCACCGCGGCCGCCGGCGCGTACCAGTCCCGCTCCGTCATCTCGTCCCCCGCCGGGGTGAACCAGGCCAGGTCCCGCAGCCCGTCCGAGCCCTGCGCCCGCCCCGAGAAGAACGCCCGCCGGCGCAGCACCGGATGGGCCCGGCGCAGCGCGACCAGCCGCCGGACCAGTGCGAACAGCCCGCTCCACGCCGGATCCTCCAGCAGCGACCAGTCCACCCACCCCGTCTCGTTGTCCTGGCAGTACGCGTTGTTGTTGCCGCCCTGGGTCCGCCCGAACTCGTCCCCCGCCACCAGCATCGGCACGCCCGTCGACAGCAGCAGCGTGGTCAGCAGGTTGCGCAGCTGCCGCCGCCGCAGCGCGGCGATCCGCCCGTCGTCCGTCTCGCCCTCGGCGCCGCAGTTCCACGACCGGTTGTCGTTGGTCCCGTCCCGGTTGGCCTCGCCGTTCGCCTCGTTGTGCTTGCGCTCGTACGACACCAGGTCCCGCAGGGTGAAGCCGTCGTGCGCCGTCACGAAGTTCACCGAGGCGTATGGCCGCCGCCCGCCCCACGCGTACAGGTCGCTCGACCCCGAGAGCCGGTACCCGAGGTCCCGCACGTCCGGCAGCGCGCCCCGCCAGAAGTCCCGGACGGCGTCCCGGTAGCGGTCGTTCCATTCGGTCCACAGCGGCGGGAACGCCCCGACCTGGTAGCCGCCCGAGCCCACGTCCCACGGCTCCGCGATCAGCTTCACCCGCCGCAGCACCGGGTCCTGGGCGATCACCGCGAGGAACGGGGAGAGCATGTCCACGTCGTGCATGGAGCGGGCCAGCGCCGCCGCCAGGTCGAAGCGGAAGCCGTCCACTCCCATCTCCGTGACCCAGTAGCGCAGCGAGTCGGTGATCAGCCGCAGCACGTGCGGCCGGCCGGCGTGCAGGGTGTTCCCGCAGCCCGTGTAGTCGGCGTAGCGGCGCTGGTCGGACTGGAGCCGGTAGTAGCCCCGGTTGTCCACGCCGCGCAGCGACAGCGTCGGGCCCAGCTCCCCGGCCTCCGCCGTGTGGTTGTAGACCACGTCGAGGATGACCTCGATCCCGGCCGCGTGCAGCGCCCGCACCATCCGCTTGAACTCGCCCACCTGCTGCCCCGCCGTCCCGCTGGCGGAGTACCCGGCGTGCGGGGCGAAGTAGCCGACCGAGTTGTAGCCCCAGTAGTTGCGCAGCCCCCGCCGCAGCAGGTGGTCCTCGTGCGCGAACTGGTGCACCGGCAGCAGCTCCACCGCCGTCACCCCCAGCCGCACCAGGTGCTCCACCGCCGCCGGGTGCGCCAGCCCCGCGTAGGTGCCGCGGAGCTCCGGCGGAACACCCGGATGGCGCATGGTGAACCCGCGCACGTGCAGCTCGTAGATCACCGAATCGGCCCAGGGCGTCTTCGGCCGGACGTCGTCCGCCCAGTCGTCGTCATCGTGGACGACGACCCCCTTCGGGACGAACGGCGCCGAGTCCCGGTCGTCGCGCACGGTGTCCGCGATGTACTGCTGCGGCCAGTCCCGGACGTGCCCGTACACCTCCGGGGGCAGCGAGAAGTCCCCGTCCACGGCGCGCGCGTACGGGTCCAGCAGCAGCTTCGCCGGGTTGTACCGGGCCCCCGTCCAGGGGTCCCAGCGCCCGTGCACCCGGAACCCGTACCGCTGCCCGGGCCGCACGCCGGGCAGGAACCCGTGCCAGATCTCGTGCGTCAGCTCGGCCAGGGTGCAGCGGGTCTCCGTGCCCAGGGCGTCGAACAGGCACAGCTCCACCGCCTCCGCGCCGGGCGCCCACAGCGCGAAGTTCGTGCCCGCGACCCCGCCCGGGCCCACGTGGAAGCGGGCTCCCAGCGGGTGCGAGGACCCGGGCCACACCGGCGGCCCCGGGTGCGCGGCCGCCCGTAACACGCGGGCCTGGACCCGCTCCCGTACGGCGTCCATGTCGGGACCGCCCCGCGGGGCGGCCTCGGTGGTATCGCTGGCGGCGGTATCCACCGCCTCTTGCTCGGCTGCGCTCGACACTGCCCGCCTCCACGGCTCCTGGGTACCGGCGGGGGAGAGCGGCCCGGCGTCCCGGCCAGGGCCCGCCCCCGTCTGGTCCTTCACACTGTTCTGCCCTGACTGCCGTACCCGGAACGTGTCCGGCCCTCACGTTTCCCCCGGAGGGCCCCCGTCGTTGGACGGGGCGTGACACTTCTGACGAGGCGGGCAGGGGCGGGGATGGCCGCCGTGGCGGTGTGGGCGGGACTGCTGGGCGGGCTCACCGGCTGCACCGGGGACGGCACCTCCCCGGTCGAGGTGCAGCTGCCCGGCAAACCCCGCTCGCCCGACGAGGCCATCCGCATCACCCCCGACGACAACGCCAAGGGGGTCCCCGCCGATGGCCCGCTGCGGGTCGCCGTCCCCGAGGGCCGGCTGGAGCGGGTGGTCGTCACCAAGGTGGAGGACGCGCAGCAGGAGCAGGTCCCCGGGTCCATCGCCGCCGACGGGCTCAGCTGGAGCCCCGACCCGGAGGCCGGGCGGCTCGCGCTCGCCGCCAAGTACACCGTCGACGCCGTCGCCCTCGACGGGCACAACCGGCGCCAGGCCCGCCACACCACCTTCACCACCTACGTCCCCGAGGAGCGGTTCATCGGCTACTTCAAGCCCGAGAACCGCTCCACCGTCGGCACCGGCATGATCGTCTCCTTCAACTTCAGCAGGGCCGTCAAGAACCGCGCCGAAGTCCAGCGGGCCATCACCGTCACCTCCGAACCGGCCGTGCCCGTCGTCGGCCACTGGTTCGGATCCGAGCGCCTGGACTTCCGGCCCAAGGAGTACTGGAAGGCCGGCACCCAGGTCACCGTGAAGATGAAACTCCGTGACGTCGAGGGCGCGCCGGGGGCGTACGGGATCCAGGACAAGACCATCAGGTTCACCATCGGCCGCTCCCAGGTCTCCACGGTCGACGCGGCCGCGCACACCATGGAGGTCCGGCGCGGCGGCGAGCTGCTGTCCACCATCCCCATCAGCGCCGGGGCGCCGAAGAACACCACCTACAACGGCAAGATGGTGGTGATGGAGATGTTCGACGTCACCCGGATGAACGGGGCCACCGTCGGCTTCACCAGCGAGGACGGCAAGGGCGAGTACGACATCCCCGACGTCCCCCACGCCATCAGGCTCACCGCCTCCGGCACCTTCCTGCACGGCAACTACTGGGCCGCCCCCGACACCTTCGGCACCACCAACACCAGCCACGGCTGCGTGGGCCTGCGCGACGACAAGGGCGGCGGCTCGGACACCCCGGCGGGCTGGTTCTTCGACCGGACCCTGATCGGGGACGTGGTGGAGGTGGTGAACTCCCAGGACAAGACCGTGGCCCCGAACAACGGACTGGGCGGCTGGAACATGTCCTGGGCCGACTGGGTCGCGGGGTCCGCCGTCGGCTGACCCGCGCTGCAATCGAGTGATCGTCAGACCGGAATGACGTAGCCGGGGAGTGTCTTCCGTCCGCCACGCCGGGCCCCGCCCGCAGCCTGGCAGGGCCATCAGCGCAGGCGATGGCCCGATCACCTGGACGGAGCGTCATGTCAGCAAGGAACTGGACCCTCGGGCTGGCCGTGGGAGCCGTACTCGCGGCCACCGCCGGGGCCCCCTCCGCCCTCGCGGCGGGCCCCGGCACCGCCCCGCCGGCGGCCCGCGCCCTGAGGGCCCCGCTGCCCGGCGGCCTCGGTCCCTGCATCCCCGGCGGCACCGCCCCGGGCCAGGGCTGCCCGCCGTCCTGGCCCGACCCGAACAACGGGCCCTTCACCGGCCGGGACAACGGCATCAACCTCTTCGTCGGCGGGGACATGCAGGTCCGCCGGGGCGCCGCCGAGGCCGAGGGCAAGGTCGTGGTCCTGGGCGACTTCGACATGAACAAGTCCGCGGGCGGCGGCGTCTACAACGTGGGCATCGCGGGCGTCGGCTCCCGGGTCCCCCCTGCCGACGGCTCGGACTTCCTGACCACCGGCGACGACGTGAGCGTCGCCGCCGGCCAGCGGCTCCTCGCCGACGGCGGCGTCGTCCGCTACGGGGGCACCCTCACCGGTACGGTGACCGGCACCCTCACCCACGACGTGAACGCCGCCGCCCCCTACACCGCGCTGCGCGGGCAGCTCACCGCCGCGAGCACCTGCTACGCCTACCCGCAGGGCACCCCGCGCGCCGCGACCGGCCGGGCCGTGTGGAGCACGCAGGAGACCGTCTTCACCGGGGACGGCGCGTCCATGCTCCAGGTCTTCAACGTGGACTTCGACCTCGCGGGCCCCGGGACCGGCCAGCAGAGCATCCGCTTCGCGGGCATCCCGGCCGGCGCCACCGTCCTGGTCAACGTCACCGGCGAGGCCCGCACGCTGCGCGTCAACAACGTCATGCTGCCGCCCGGGCTGCGCGAGCGGCTGCTGTGGAACTTCCCCGACGCCCGCGCCGTCGGCCTCGCCGGCTCCGCCCAGCTCGGCGGCAGCGTCCTCATCGGCCAGGACGCCTCCCTCGCCACGGTCTCCGTCATCGGGATGAACGGCCGCTTCTTCACCGCCGGCAACGTCACCCACACCAGCCCCACCGAGACCACGGGACTCGGCGCCGAGTTCCACGCCTACCCCTTCGACGGCGACCTGCCGGAATGCGCCCCCAACCCGCCGGTCACCGGGCGGATCTCCGTGCTGAAGACCGACGACGAGGGCCGGCCCCTGGCGGGCGCCCGCTTCGAGCTGTGGCGCGAGAGCAACGGCGTCCCGGGCCTGCAGGCCGACGGCGCGAACGCCGACACCCTGGTGACCGACTGCACCACCCCCGCCGACGGCACCTGCACCCGTGAGGAGGAGCTCGGCACCTACTACTGGCGGGAGACGGCCGCGCCCTCCGGCTACGAACGGCCGGCCAACCCGGTCTTCCCGCTGGTCCTGACGCGGGAGAACGCCGAGCGGGGCGTACGGGCCACCGCCCTGAACCGCCGCACCACGCCTCCCGAGCCCAGCGCCCGGGTGGTGCTGCGCAAGGTGGACCTGGAGAGCGGCGATCCCGTGCCGGGCGGCCGCTTCGAGCTGTGGCGCGAGACCAACGGCGTGCCCGACCTCCAGACGGCCGGCCAGGACCCGGACACCCGGCTCGGCGGGGTGTGCGTGACGGACACCCAGGGCAGCTGCACGGTGGAACTGCCGGTCGGCGAGCGCTACTACTGGCGCGAGGTCGGCGTGCCCGACGGCTACGAGCGGCCCGCCGACCCGGTCACCGCCTTCGACCTGGACGAGGACGACGTCGCGCAGGGCCTCGTCGTGACCATCCGCAACCAGCGCAGGGACGTCGAGCACCCCGGCTCCATCCGGGTCGTGAAGAAGGACGCCAAGACCCGCAAGCCGCTGGGCGGGGCCGTGTTCCAGCTGTGGAAGGAGACCAACAACACCGAGGGCCTGCAGACCTCGGGCCAGTACCCCGACGAGCGCGTCGGTGAGCCCTGCACCACCGGCGGGAACGGGGCCTGTGAGTTCGACGGGCTCGTCCCGGGCTCGTACTACCTCCTGGAGACGGCGGCCCCCGAGGGCTACGCCCTGCCCGCCGACCACGTCACGGGGCCGCTGCGGGTCGAGGGCGGCGCCGATGAGGAGATCGTCGTCCCGGTCCTCAACAAGCGGGACAAGCACGGCAAGCCGGACCACCACAAGCCCGGCCACGACAAGCCCGGCCACGACAAGCCCGGCCACGGGAAGCCCGGTCACGAGGAGCCGGGTCACGAGGAGCCCGGGCACGGTGAGCACGGAGACCACGACGGCCCGGGCCACGACAAGCCGGGTCACGACGGTCACGGCCTCCCGGGCCTCGGCGGTGACTGGCCCGCCACCCGCGGCCGCGACTGACGCCCGCCCGGCCGTCCCGGCCGCGCGTCAGTTGGGACGGAACGGTGACATGAACGTTTCTATTCGTCATCTCCCCGTGTGATTTCCTGTCGGCAAGCGCGCGACTGTCCGTGCGCGGGGGACATGGGGAGAACACGAGTGAACGTGCAGCCGATACGCGGCCGCGTCCGCACCGGCCTGCCGGCCCTGCTGCTGGGTGCGGCCCTTCTGCTCACCACGGCGTGCAGCAACGGCGGCGGCGCCGGCAGCGGCGGCGGTGGCGACAACGGCAAGTCCGGAGGCGGCAACGCGGCCAAGGCCAACACCGAGGCCTCGAAGGCCGTGGTCGGCGTCAAGCCGGACGACGGGGCCAAGGAGGTCGCCACCAGTGGCGTCCTGAAGGTCACGAGCACGGGCGGCAAGCTGACCACGGTCACGGTCGCCGACACCAAGGGCAACGCCGTCGAGGGCAAGCTGACCCCCGACGGCGCCGCCTGGGAGCCCGCCCGCAACCTGGCCGCCGCCACCGAGTACAAGGTGCACGCGGTCGCCAAGGACGAGGCCGGCCGCGAGTCCGCCAAGGACACCACCTTCACCACCCTCACCCCGCAGAACACCTTCGTCGGCCACTACACCCCCGAGGACGGTTCGACCGTCGGCGTGGGCATGCCGGTGTCGATCAACTTCACCCGCGGCATCACCAACACCGAGGCCGTGGAGAAGGCCATCACGGTCACCGCCGAGCCCTCCGTGCCGATCGAGGGCCACTGGTTCGGCAACGACCGGCTCGACTTCCGCCCGGAGAAGTACTGGGCCGCCGGCACGAAGGTCACCGTGAAGCTCGCCCTCGACGGGGTCGAGGGCCGCCCGGGGGTCTACGGCAAGCAGACCCGTACGGTCACCTTCACCATCGGCCGCTCCCAGGTGTCCACGGTGGACGCGACGGCGAAGACGATGGAGGTCCGCCGTGACGGCCAGGTCATCAAGAACCTGCCGATCACCGCGGGCGCCCCGGCGACGACCACCTACAACGGTGAGATGGTCATCAGCGAGAAGTACAAGGTGACCCGGATGAACGGCGCCACCGTCGGCTTCGGCGGCGAGTACGACATCTCGGACGTCCCGCACGCGATGCGCCTGTCGAACTCCGGCACCTTCGTCCACGGCAACTACTGGGCCTCCTCCAGCACCTTCGGCTCGGAGAACGTCAGCCACGGCTGCGTCGGCCTGGAGGACGAGCGCGGCGCCGGGGACCCCAACACCCCCGCGGCCTGGTTCTTCAACGAGTCCCTGATCGGCGACGTGGTGGTCGTGAAGAACTCCAAGGACAAGCAGATCGCCCCGGACAACGGCCTCAACGGCTGGAACATGGACTGGGCGGAGTGGAAGAAGTAGGCGGATCGCCCCGCTGATCCGGTGGCCCGGTGCTGTGACCCACAGCACCGGGCCACTTCTCGTTAACCGCCGCTAACCTTCCCCGTATGACCCTCTCTCTCGAAGTCTCCGAAGGCGTCGGCACCATCCGCCTGGACCGCCCGCCCATGAACGCCCTGGACATCGCCACCCAGGACCGGCTGCGCGAGCTCGCCGTGGAGGCGACCGACCGCGCCGACGTGCGCGCCGTCATCCTCTACGGCGGGGAGAAGGTGTTCGCGGCCGGCGCGGACATCAAGGAGATGCAGACGATGGACCACGCGGGGATGATCGCCCGGTCCCGCGCGCTGCAGGACGCCTTCACGGCCGTCGCCCGGATCCCCAAGCCCGTCGTCGCCGCCGTCACCGGCTACGCGCTCGGCGGCGGCTGCGAACTCGCGCTCTGCGCCGACTACCGCATCGCCGCCGACAACGCCAAGCTCGGCCAGCCCGAGATCCTGCTCGGCCTGATCCCGGGCGCGGGCGGCACCCAGCGGCTGTCCCGGCTGATCGGCCCCTCCAGGGCCAAGGACCTCATCTTCACGGGTCGCATGGTCAAGGCCGACGAGGCCCTGGCGCTCGGGCTGGTGGACCGGGTCGTGCCCGCCGCCGAGGTGTACGAGCAGGCGCACGCGTGGGCCGCGAAGCTCGCCCAGGGGCCGGCGATCGCCCTGCGCGCGGCGAAGGAGTGCGTGGACGCCGGCCTGGAGGCCGACATCGACACCGGCCTGACCATCGAACGCAACTGGTTCGCGGGCCTGTTCGCCACCGAGGACCGCGAGCGCGGCATGCGCAGCTTCGTCGAAGAGGGCCCGGGCAAGGCCAAGTTCGTATGAGCGCCGTCGTGTGAACCCCTGCGGGTGGTTTAGCCAGGCCTTAAGGCAACCTTAAGGCGAAGGGGTTGATCGACGGACGGTGATCGGTCCTCAGCGGATCGTCACCGCAGGTCAACGCCGCCCGGTGGGTGGTCGGTTGCCCCTCGCATATGCCGGTGCGCCCCCTCGGAATCCTCCATTCCGAGGGGCGTATTCGCGCGGAACGGCCCGGCCGGGCGCGGCGGCCGTCCATGATGGGTGCATGGCGGGCCTGGAGGGTGTGGAACAGCCGCGGCAGCGCGGCAGCGCTATGGCCGTACGGCTCACGGCGGCGGTCGAGGACGAGCAGGGCCTCAAGGCGCTGGAGTCGTACGGGAACCCGGCGGAGGCGGAGGTGGTCCTGCCGTCCATGCCGGAGTCCGCGGGCACGGCCCGCCGGCTCGCCCAGAGCGTGGTCGTCCGCTTCTGGGGGCTGTCGCCGCAGATCGCCGAGCACACCGTCCTGCTGGTCTCCGAGCTCGTGGGCAACGCCGTCCGCCACACCGGGGCCCGGTCCTTCGGGTTACGGATGCTGCGCCGCCGCGGCTGGATCCGCGTGGAGGTGCGCGACCCCTCGCGCGGGCTGCCGTGTCTGATGCCGGTCCACGAGCTGGACACCACCGGCCGGGGGCTCTTCCTCGTCGACAAGCTGTCCGACCGCTGGGGTGCCGACCTGCTGCCGCGCGGCAAGACCACCTGGTTCGAGATGCGGGTCGCGGACCGCTGACCCCCGAAACGCCAGAAACCCCCTGTCGCCGAGGTGGGGCGCTGCGGGGGTTTCATGGGCGCCGAGGACCGGTGGGGTGTGTGGTCCTCGGCGGTGGACTTCGCTCGGGTCAAAGGGAAGCCGTGGTTCCGACTATGGCAGACGCGGGCCCAAACGCCAAAAGTCCCTACTCGGACATAAGTGTGCATATCCTAAGAGTTTTCATCTAAATCTTAGGTGAGGTGGGCCACTCACCTCGTAATCCATGAATGACTATCCACCGCTCTGCGTAATTCGTTGATCGCATAGCGGACGAGCCCGCCCCGGGGCGCCACTACCGAAGGTCCCAAAATGGGTCAATCAATACCTTCGAGGGCGTTCGCCACTTAAATGGGCAGGTGCTCTGTTATCCAGACCGCCGTACCGCCCTGCGCGCCACGGCGGCGGTCGCCGCCGGTGCCCTCACCGCGGCCTGCGGCACGGGTGGGGGCGGCCCGTCGGCGTCCCGGCCCGCCCAGGCCGCCCCCGTCAAGCCGGAAGCCGCCGCCCCCGCCCCGGCCCCCGCCCCCCGCCGGTTCCCCGGGCAGCCCGTCGAGATCGCGCACGGCCCGCGCGACCACCCGAAGGTCGCCCTCACCTTCCACGGCAACGGGGACCCCGCCACCGGCCGCGCCGTGCTCGCCGAAGCGGAGAAGGCGGGCGCGCGGGTCACCGTCCTCGCCATCGGGACCTGGCTCGACGACCACCCCGACATGGCCCGCCGGATCCTCGACGGCGGCCACGAACTCGGCAACCACACCCACCACCACCTCGCGATCAACGCGCTCCCCGAGGCGGAGGCCTACGCCGAGATCACCGGCTGCGCCCAGCGCCTCAAGCGCCTCACCGGCTCCATCGGCACCTGGTTCCGCCCCTCGCAGACCCAGAACGCCAGCGCCCTCGTCCAGAAGCTGGCCCAGCGGGCCGGCTACCCGCACGTCCTCTCGTACGACGTGGACTCCCTCGACTTCACCTCGCCCGGCGCCGCGGCCGTCATCCGCAACGTCACCGGGACGATCCACGGCGGATCGGTGGTGAGTCTGCACTTCGGCTACGCGGACACGGTCGACGCGATGCCTCCCCTCCTCGAAGAACTCGCGCGCCGCAAGCTGCGCGCGGTGACCACCACGGAGCTGCTGACCCCATGACGACCACCCGCCTTCCCCGGAAGGCCACCGTCCTGCTGGCCGGTCTGGTCCTCGCCGCCCTGGCCGGCTGCGGATCGGGCGACAAGGCGCCCGCCGAGGCGCTCGGCTCCAAGGGGCCGGCCGACCCCGTCAAAGCCGTGCCCGCCGTACCGCAGGGGCTGGCCGGGATGCCCCCGGTGCTGGATCCGGCCGACGTGTACGCGGCGGACCGGCCGAACAAGCTCTCCCCGGTGGTCAAGGACTTCCCGTCGCGCGTCTACGTGCCGAACACCAACTCCAACACGGTGTCCGTCATCGACCCGGCCACCTACAAGGTCATCGACACCATCCCGGTCGGCGTCCAGCCGCAGCACGTGGTGCCCTCGTGGGACATGAAGACCCTGTGGGTCAACAACAACCGCGGCCACACCCTCACCCCCATCAACCCGGCCACCGGCGAGGCGGGGGAGCCCGTCGAGGTGCACGACCCGTACAACCTCTACTTCACGCCCAACGGCAAGTACGCCGTCGTGATGGCCTCCATGGACCGCGAGCTGGTCTTCCGCGACCCCCACACCATGAACCGGGTCAAGACCGTCCCGGTGACCTGCTTCGGCGTCAACCACGCCGACTTCTCCCTCGACGGCCGCTACTTCATCGTCAGCTGCGAGTTCTCCGGCGAGCTGCTCAAGGTCGACACGGAGAAGATGGAGGTCATCGGCCAGCAGAAGCTCCCCTTCGAGGGCGCGATGCCGCAGGACGTGAAGATCTCGCCCGACGGGAAGACCTTCTACGTCGCCGACATGATGGCGCACGGCATGTGGGTGCTCAGCGGCGACAAGTTCGACGTTCCCAAGCTGCTGCCCACCGGCAAGGGCTGCCACGGCCTCTACGTCAGCCGCGACTCCCGCGAGATGTACGTCTCCAACCGGGGCGAGGGCAGCGTCTCGGTCTTCGACTTCAAGAAGAACCAGCTGACGAAGAAGTGGGAGCTGCCCGACGGCGGCAGCCCCGACATGGGCGGCGTCTCGGCCGACGGCAAGGTGCTGTGGCTGTCCGGCCGCTACAACTCCGAGGTCTACGCGATCGACACCACCACCGGCAAGGAGCTGGCCAAGATCCCCGTCGGCAGCGGCCCCCACGGCCTGGCCGTGTACCCGCAGCCCGGCCGCTACTCCCTCGGCCACACCGGCATCTTCCGCTAGACCCGCCCGCCCCGCACGGGAACGCGACGGCGTCCCGGGAGCCCGCCCGCGGCTCCCGGGGCCCGTGGGCGGGACCCGCCCCCGCTACGGCTACCCTGAGCCGGTCAACAAGCACCAGGAAGGGGTGGCCCAGTGGCGGACATCGACAAGGCACGCGAGACGTTCGACCGGTTCGACGCGAACGGCGACGGCGTCATCACGGCCGACGAGTACAGCGCGGCCATGAAGGCGATGGGGGACGCGTTCGTCACCCCCGCGGTCGCCGACGCGATCATCGCGGCGAAGGACCTCAACGGCGACAAGCTGCTGAGCTTCGACGAGTTCTGGGCCGACCTGAACAAGTAGGCCCGAGCCGAACGGCGCCGCGCCCGCCTCCGTCCCGCCCGCCGGGGCGGGGGCGCGTCAGGCCTCCGCTGCGGCGCGCGTCATGTCCTCGACCTCGGCGAGGGCCTCCTCCAGCCAGCCGAGCCAGAAGCCCTCCAGGGCGATGCCCCCGTGCAGCACCAGCCGGCGCAGCCGGTCCGGGTCGGCGTCGCGCCCCGGCGGGAAGTCCTTCGCTTCGATGGCCTCGTACTCCGCCAGCTGCGCCCGGTGCAGCTCCAGGTGCCGCCGCAGCTCCGCACCCAGCCCCTGCGGCCCCACCACGGCCGCCGCCCGGATCCGCAGCAGCAGCGCGTCCCGCATCGGCTTGGGGTCCTGCCGCTCGTCCACCCAGCGCGCCAGCTCCGCGCTGCCGCCGGGCAGCACCTCGTACCGCTTCTTCTGCCCGCGTACGGGCACCTCGCTGGGCAGCGCCCGGATCAGCCCGGCCTCCTCCAGCCGGCCCAGCTCCCGGTAGATCTGCTGGTGCGTCGCGGACCAGAAGTAGCCGATCGACT
This sequence comes from Streptomyces sp. NPDC032091, assembly GCF_055580265.1. Lineage (NCBI taxonomy): Bacteria > Bacillati > Actinomycetota > Actinomycetes > Kitasatosporales > Streptomycetaceae > Streptomyces > Streptomyces sp. NPDC032091. The sequence continues at coordinate 147,769 of NZ_JBVILR010000022.1, forward strand.
TGTCGAACCGCCGCGTCAGCTCCAGCCCCGACGAGGGCTTCTCCAACAGCGCGGTGAGAATGGCATGAGGCAGCGACATCCCGCCATCCTAGGTGTGGGCAACCGCCCGCCCCCGGTGTGGGCAAAGGGTGGGCACACCGGAACCCCGCCCCGCGGCCCCGACCCCGCCCAGCCCGGGCACGGCTTCGCTCACCCCAGCGTGCCCAGCTCCTCCGGCGTCCGTGGCCCCGGAACGCCGTCCGGCAGCATCCCCTTGGCCCGCAGGAACGCACCCACCACCGGCGCCCACGCCATCCGCAAGCCCGCCGACGCCAACAACTCCGGATCCGACAGCAGGACCCCGGCGGCCCCCACCCGGACCCCGGAGGGCGTGAGCACGGCCGCGTCGTCCGCCCAGCGGACCGCCAGGTCCACGTCGTGGGTGGCCATCACCACCGTCGTCCCCGCCATCCGCAGCCCCGCCAGGACGTCCAGCAGCCGCTCCTGCCCGTCCGGGTCGAGCCCGGCCGTCGGCTCGTCCAGGATCAGTACCCGCGGCGCCATCGCCACCGCGCCCGCGATCGCCGCCCGCTTGCGCTGCCCGTACGACAGCAGGTGCGTCGGCCGGTCGCGCAGGGCGGTGATGTCCAGGGCGGCCAGCGCGGAGTCCACCCGCTCGCGGACCTCCGCCTCCGGCAGCCCCAGGTTCATCGGGCCGAAGGACACGTCCTGCTCCACGGAGGCCGCGAAGAGCTGGTCGTCGGGGTCCTGCACCACCAGCTGGACGGCCGTGCGCAGCCGGGTCAGCCCCCGCCGGTCGTACGCCACCTCCGTCCCCGCCAGCCGCAGCGCGCCCGACGCGGGCCGCAGGCCCCCGCTCAGCAGCCGCATCAGCGTGGTCTTGCCGCTGCCGTTGCGGCCCAGCAGCACCAGCGCCCGCCCCTCGGCGATCGAGAAGTCCACCCCCGACAGCACGGCCGGCCCGTCCTCGTACGCGTACCCGGCGCCGACCAGCTCCACCAACGGGGTCACAGCCCCAGCTCCTTCAGTACGAGGGTCCCCGCGACCAGACCGGCCGGCAGGGCGGCGGCGGCCGCCAGGAACCGCCGCGACAGCCGCGCCGGCGGGACCAGCACCCGCAGCGCGCCGTCGTAACCGCGCCCCGCGAGCCCCTCCTGGAGCCGGGCGGCGCGGTCGAAGGCCCGGACGAACGAGGTCGCCGCGAGCCCGGCCACCGAACGCCAGGCGGCGGCCCGCCCGGCCTGCCCGAGCCGGGCCGCCTGCGCCCGGCGGACCTGGGCCAGGGAGTCCAGCAGCAGGAAGCCGATCCGGTACATGACCAGGGCGACGTCCACCACCGGCGCCGGCACCCCGGCCCGCACCAGCCGGGGCAGGACGTCCGAGACGGGGGTGGTGAAGGCGAACAGCAGCACCCCGAGGGAGCCGGCCGAGGTGCGCAGCAGCAGGTCCAGCGCGTGCCGGGGCCCGTCGGGAGCCGGCGCGAGGAACCCGTCCGGGCCGCCCACCGACACCAGCAGCGGCAGCGCGCCGGTGACGCAGAACCCCAGCGGGACCCGGAAGGCGCGCCACAGCTGCCGCCCGGGCACCCCGGCGGGCCCCAGCAGTACCGCCAGGGTCGCCGCGGCCACCAGCGGCCCGCCCGGCCAGGGGGGCAGGCACACGGCGGTGAGCGTCAGCCCGAATCCCAGGAGGGCCTTCTCCAGCGGATGCCGGCCGCGCCAGCGGCTGGAGTGCGCCGCGACGTCGATGGGCAGCACCGGCTACGGCTCCCGCGCGGGCTCGGCGGGGGCCTGCGCCCCGGCTCCGGCCGCCGTCTGCGCGAGGGCCTGCGCCGCGCCCTGGCGGCGGCCCTTGCGGACCCCGAAGTAGTACGCGAGGACGCCCGCGCCCAGGGCGGCCTGGAGGGCGAACAGCGCGGACTCGACCTCGCCCGACGGGGGCTCGTACAGCGGGGAGAACCAGGGCTTGTAGTCGGGCTTCAGCTCGGTGATGGCCGACTCGGCCTGGGCGTCGGCGCCCGCGAAGGGTTCCTCCTTGCCCTCGCCGAGCCCCAGCGCGAGCGGGAGCACGGCCAGCGCCGCCACCAGGAGCAGCAGCAGGGTGTTGATCTTGGCGTTCCTGCTCATCGGGCGGTCGCCTCCTGCCCGGCGGGCTTCCCGGTCAGCTTCGCGACCCCGAGCCGGACCAGGTCGGACTTGCTGGACTGCGTCAGCAGCCGCATCACGAGCACGGTCAGCAGCCCCTCGCTGACCGCGAGCGGGATCTGGGTGAGGGCGAAGATGCCCGCGAACTTCTCCAGGGAGCCCACGAAGCCGCTCGACGGGTCGGGGAAGGCCAGCGCGAGCTGGACCGAGGTCACGCAGTAGGTGACCAGGTCGGCGAAGAAGGCGCCGAAGAAGACGGTGACCATCAGCGGGGCGCCCGACCCGCGCAGCAGCTTGTAGACCGCGTACCCGGCCCAGGGGCCGGCGATGGCCATCGAGAAGACGTTGGCCCCGAGGGTGGTCAGTCCGCCGTGCGCCAGCAGCAGGGCCTGGAACAGCAGGGTGATCGTGCCGAGCACCGCCATGATGGGCGGCCGGAAGAGGATGGCGCCGAGTCCGGTGCCGGTGGGGTGCGAGCAACTTCCCGTCACCGAGGGGATCTTCAGGGCGGACAGGACGAACGTGAACGCACCGGACGCGCCGAGGAGCAGCGTGCTCTCGGGGTGGGACTTCACCTCGCGGGTCAGCGCGCGGACCCCGTGGACGACGAACGGGGCGGACGCGGCGCCCCAGGCGGCCGCGTGCAGCGGGGGCAGGAACCCCTCGGCTATGTGCATGAGTTGGGAGACCTCTCCAGCACCTCGTGGATGGACGTACGCGCCCCGGCCGGTCTCCTGGCTGACGGGTACTGCCGCCCCGGCTCCGCCTTCCCGGGTCCGTACGGTCTCCCGTGCGGTCCCAGTGGCTCCCGCGAGGGGTGGAGCTGGACTTCCCGATCACAGTGGCGAGGGCCGCACCGGTTTTCCACCGGTTTCCCGAACACCAAGGCCAGCTGACCCTAGTCGCCCGCACGGACCGGTATCAACCCGGACCGATCCGGCCGATCGGATGGCTCGATTCCACTTGGCCCCCCGGACGGGCGCGGCGCACTGGCGAGCCAAGCGGCCGGCCCGCAGGGTGGGGGCGTGGCCGCCTACGACTACTCCGACCTGTCCGCCGTCTTCGTCAACTGCACCCTCAAGCGCTCGCCCGAGACCAGCAACACCGAGGGTCTGATCTCCCGGAGCCGCGCCGTCATGGAGTCGGCCGGGACCCGGACCTCGCTCATCCGCGCCGTCGACCACGACATCGCCACCGGCGTCTGGCCGGACATGACCGACCACGGCTGGGAGAGCGACCAGTGGCCGGTGCTCTACAGCCGGATCATGGACGCCGACATCCTCGTCCTGTGCGGCCCGATCTGGCTGGGCGACAACAGCTCGGTCATGAAGAAGGTCATCGAGCGGCTCTACTCCTGCTCCTCGCTGCTGAACGAGCACGGCCAGTACGCCTACTACGGGCGGGTCGGCGGGGCGCTGATCACGGGCAACGAGGACGGCGTCAAACACTGCGCCATGAACGTCCTCTACAGCCTCCAGCACCTGGGCTACGCCGTCCCGCCGCAGGCCGACGCGGGCTGGATCGGCGAGGCCGGGCCCGGACCCTCGTACCTGGACCCGGGCTCGGGCGGCCCCGAGAACGACTTCACCAACCGCAACACGACGTTCATGTCGTGGAACCTGATGCACCTCGCGGCGCTCCTCAAGCGCGCCGGAGGCGTCCCCGCGCACGGCAACCAGCGTTCCGAGTGGGACGCCGGCTGCCGTTTCGACTTCCCGAACCCGGAACACCGCTAGACGAGTAAGTCCGAAGTCCTGGTCAGTGGTCGTAGGCGATCAGTGATCGTGTGATCGGTGTTCCGGTGGCCCGGTTGTGCCAGATCGCGG